>JAHFRL010000024.1 GCA_023266235.1 Betaproteobacteria bacterium | reverse complement strand
CCATGCCGCCCTCGGAGTACTTCAAGCGCCAGTGCGTCATCTGCTCGTTCGAGCCGGAGGAGGCGCTGCTGCAGGAGACCATGCAGTGGTTTAACGGCGAAAATATGGCCTGCACGAGCGACTATCCCCACTGGGATTCGAGCGGCGTGTCGGGCGTGGTGCGATATCTGAAGCACTTTACGGAGATCAGCGAGGAGACGCGCATGAACTTCTTCTCGCGCGCCGCCATCAACGCTCTAGGGCTTAAAGCGTAACGTTACGGGGTAGACCCACGGCCTGTGGCCGTGGGTCAAACTGTCGACTTTGCGGGTGCAGTATTACGCACCGACCCAGTGTAATTTTAATTGGCCGGGGAAAATCCGCTAACAACTACCTGACATGTCTTCGAACTTTGTAGCGATGATCTAATAACAGCCGTACCCGCAGCGTCACAGCAGAAGACCGGACCAAGAAGCGGCGCCACGATTTGTTGGTACGACCAGGCCAAAGGAGGAGATCATGGAATCGTGCATCAAGGACTGGGGCGCCTGCATTCGATGGCTGCTTGTTGCGCCGCTGGTTGTGCTGGCAATATCCGCGCCGGCGCAGGAACGATATCCCCTGCGCCCCATCGATTTCATTGTGCCCTTCGGCCCCGGTGGAGGGGCAGATCAAGCTGCCCGCAAGCTTGCGCAGCTGATCGAAGCCGATTTGAAAGTGTCGTTTCCAGTGCTCAACATCCCCGGCGCTTCCGGTAACACCGGGATGGCAAAACTCCTTACGTCGCCCGCTGACGGACAGTCCATCGTCATCTTGGCCGGAAATGCCTTCGCGCAGTTTGCGATAAGGCCGCCGGCCTGGAAGCTCGAAGACATCACCATTCTCGGCATCGTCACCAATGAGCCTTCCGCGTTCTTCGTCGCTTACGACGCCCCTTGGAAGACATGGGCGGACGTGGAAAAGGCGGCCAAGGCCAAGCCTTCCTCCTTAAAGCTCGCCGGCACCGGAATCGGCAGCGCTGATGAATTGACCGCTGGTTACCTGTCCTCCAAGGGCATCAAACTGGTGTTCGTGCCGTTCGCCAAGGCGAGCGAAAGGTTCCTATCCATCCTGGGCGGCCACGCCGACATCATGTACGAGCAGGCTGGAGACGTGAGGAGCTACGTCGAAAACAAGCAGATGCGCCCAGTCCTATTCTTCGCGCCGCAGCGCGTCTCGAACTTCAAGGATATACCGGCATCGAAGGAACTCGGCTACGACGTCACGTTGCCCCAATACCGCGTGATCGCTGTCAGGAAAGGCACCGACCCCGCGAAACTGAAAATTCTCTCCGCGGCGATCGCCAAAGCGGCGACCTCGTCTGATTTCAAAGCTTTCCTCAAGGGGCAATGGGCGGAGGAAAACAGCTACCTGCCGGCCAGCGAAACCGAGGCTTTTGTGCGCGACGAGATAGAAACCATCAAGAACATCCTTGCCTCCATGAAGAAGTAACGGCTTCGCGCGGACAGGTTGCTAAGTGAAATAACCGAAAATACGATAGCCGATAGCGCACGGCCATCGGCAGGAGGCAGCCGCGCTGGGGCTCGCTGTCCGAGAATGCGGTGACTGGCGGAGATACCGATGAACAACCAGGTAAAAAACATTATCCCTTACGCGCTGGGGCTGGTCATTTTCGGCTATTTGTACCACCTCACCACACAGTTTCCATTCGACGCCGATTCAAGCCGGCTTGGCCCTGATGCGTGGCCGAAGGGTGTTCTGTATCTGGCGCTGGCTACCTGCGTCTACGCTATTGTCAGGAACGCGG
This sequence comes from Betaproteobacteria bacterium, assembly GCA_023266235.1. Classification (GTDB taxonomy): domain Bacteria; phylum Pseudomonadota; class Gammaproteobacteria; order Burkholderiales; family SG8-41; genus PALSA-1004. The sequence goes on along the minus strand of JAHFRL010000024.1, from coordinate 46,551 downwards.
TTTTCGCCGATAAAAACCAACGGCTCGAGGACGTAATTGTCAGCATTACCAAGGCTTCGGCAGTCAAAGAAGAATCCGCCGTCCCGCAAGAAGACGAGTCATATCCGCATTTGCTGTGGATCGGGATCGCGCTCACCATCGGCTACGCGGCGCTGCTGCAAACACTCGGTTTTTTCCTTTGCACCTTCCTCTACATGGTGTGTTTCATCTACGTCGGGCGCTACCGCAACTGGTGGGTGAATGTCGCCAACAGCCTGACCGGAACCGTGGTTCTGATCTTCATCTTCATGAAAATCGTCTACGTCTCGTTACCGATCGGCACTGAGCCGTTCTCTTATGTGATGCTGCTGATCATGCGACTGATGGGTATCAAGTAAGGGCCCGGTCATGGTAGAAGTCCTGACTAACCTCGGCATCGGCTTCGTCAACGTCTTCCAGCCGATCAATCTGCTGGCGCTGGCGATCGGATTGTTTCTGGGGCTGCTGGTAGCGGTATTGCCGGGGCTTACTCTGGCGATGGGCATCGTGCTGATGCTGCCGTTTACCTACAGCATGCCCATTGCGCCCTCGATCATCCTGCTCACCGCGATGTACGTGACCGGCACCTACGGCGGCGCGTTCACGGCAATCCTGTTCAAGATTCCCGGAGAACCCATCGATGTCCCCTTGCTGTGGGATGGATACACCATGGCGCGTAACGGCTATCCGGCAAAAGCTCTGGGCTGGACTTTGTTCGCGGCTCTGTTCGGCGGACTGGTTGCGGCCACCGTGATGGTCACGCTATCTCTGCCGATTGCCAGGATCGCGCTCACATTCTCCAGCGCCGAATACCTCGCCATCATCGTGTTTGGCCTGACGAGTGTCGTGGCGCTGGCGGGCGCCTCTTTGATCAATTCACTGATCAGCCTTTATCTCGGCCTTCTGATCTCCTGTGTCGGCGTCGACGATACCTATGGTGTTCCTCGCTACACGTTCGGTATCAACATGTTGCAGGACGGCATTCAATATATCACGATCATGGTCGGCGCTTACGGTATCGGCGAAGTGCTCTCGCGCCTGGAACGAGGTTTCAAGAGCGCACCGCTCGAAAAAGTGGGCGCCATCAAAACCAAACTGCCGTCGCTGAAGGAAATCGGCGACGTTAAATGGTCATTTTTGCGCGGCTCGACGCTGGGCATTCTGATCGGCATGGTGCCGGGCGCCGGCGCGACCATCTCGTCATTCGTTTCCTACGGCATCGAATCGCAATACGGCAAGCGCAAGAATGAGATGGGCACGGGGATTGCCGAGGGCATCGTCGCGCCACAATCGGCGGCCACTGCATCCGTCGGTGGCGCGATGGTGCCGCTTATGACGCTTGGCATTCCCGGCAGCGGCGCCACCGCCATTATCCTCGCCGCCTTCATGATGCACGGCATGCAGCCCGGGCCGCAGATCTTCGTAAAATCGCCCGAAATCGTCTATTCGATCTTCGCCTCGCTCTTCGTCGGCATCATCGGCATGTGCGTAATTGGTTATCTCGGAATAAAGCTGCTGGTGAAAGTGCTCGACTTTCCCGAAGCGATCGTCTCGGTGTTCGTCGTGCTGTTTTGCTTTGTCGGCGCCTATTCCTCCCGCAACAACATCACGGACGTGTGGATGATCGTAATGTTCGGCGTTATCGGCTATCTGTTCCAGAGATTCAAGTTTCCGATCGCCCCGATGGTGCTGGGATCTATCCTGGGCCCGCTCGCCGAGAATGCATTCATGACGACGATGTTCAGTTCGCAGAACGACTGGACGGTGTTCTTCACGCGGCCGATCAGCGGCGCGGTCATGGCGCTGTCCGCGGTGGCGCTGCTTTTGCCGCTGATCCGGTATTTGCGCCAACGGAACAGCACCTCTACCGGAACTGCTTTCGCTTCGAAACCCTCCGACGTGCAAGCAGGCGATGTCTAGCCAGCGTCAACAGACGGGCCGGCTTTGCCGATTGACTGAAAGACCGGTCAAGCGTTTGACATAGAACACATCCAGAATGCACGACGCCGACAAAATCGGAGCGGTGACCCTGCGCGTGGCGCAGTGGGGCGCCGGTCTCAAGTTCCGTGACATTCCGGAGAACGTCATCACCTATGCCAAGCTGTTGCTGCTGGACGGGATAGGCTGCACGGTTTTCGGCTCGCAACGGCAAGCAGGACGATCACTGTTCGAGTTTGTCGCCGGGTCAGGCAACGAGAAGCCAGAAGCCACGATCTGGGGTTACGGCCGAAAAGTTGGGACACGAGCTGCAGGGCTGGTGAACGGGACGGCCGCACATACGACGAATATAGGGGACACGCATCGCGCGACCCTTCTTCACACCAATTACATCACTCCGCAGGCAGCGATTGCCGTCGCTGAGAAGGAAGGAAAACGGGGAAGAGACATTATTACGGCGATAATCGCCGGCAACGAGGTCGGGACGCGAGCCGGCATCGCCGTCCATATCGCGCTCGAAGGCGGTTACTTCACTCCCGAGTCGCGCGGCTGGCATTCCACCGGGACTATCGGCGCGCTCGCGGCCGCTGTTTCAGCCGGCAGGCTGCTCGGTCTGAACGCGGACAAGATGGTTCAGGCAATGGTCATGGGGGGGGCCCAGCTAACCGGAATGTACCGACCATGCGGCCCGTACATGGGCAAGCACTGGTATGCCGGGAAGGCAGTGGCCAATGGCATCGAAAGCGCTTACCTGGCAAGCAGCGGTTTCATTGCGGGGTATCGTTTGTTCGAGGACGGTCTGTGTTACGGCTCCGGAATCATCTCGCCGGTCCACGAACTGGAAGCGGCCTCCAGGAGGCTGGGAACAACCTGGGAAACACTCAACGTCGATATGGCGATTTATCCGGCGAAGAAGACCTATTACCCGAATCTGGACGCGGTACTCCACATCGTCAAGAGCGAAAAAATCAGGTTCAAGGATATCGATAAGATCGTTGTTCGGTCAGCGTTCATGACTTCGCATGCATTTGGAGCGTTCTATGAGCCCCGCAATGCAACGGAGGCGTTTAACAGCCTCCGCCATGCAATCGCCGCGGCGGCTCATGACGGTGAGTACGGGTTTGCGCAGCTTGAGAAAAAGAAATTCTCGGATCCGGAGATACTTGCCTTTGCCAAGGATAGGATCGAGATCATCAGAGACCCTGAGCTCGAAAAGCTTTTGCCGGAGAAGTGGCCTGGCGCAGCCGACGTCTATACCAAGGATGGCAGGCACTTCTTTAAGCGCTTCGATTACCATATCGGCCAGGTGCAGAATCCTATACCCAAGGAAGAGGTAGGAAACAAGTTCCGTCAGATGGCCTCGATGGTCGGCGATAAGAACGCGGATGCGATCATCGACATGATTGACGACTTCGAGCGACTCGACGACATTTCTCGCTTAACTCGCTTATTCAGGCCTATGAAAGCAAGAACAGTGGTGTGACCCACGCCGTGTTGCGTAGCGCTTAACATTGGAGGTTGCGCAAAAGCCTCGGACGCACGTTATCAGGATACATCGCGCCGAACCGGTCACAGCCGGCTCTGACTTCGCCAAATAAAACGCCACCATGGATAAAAGGGAACCCTGGAAGAAGATCGTCATTGCCGCGTTCCTGCTGGTCGCCTCCGCGGTCCTTGCCGGGTATTTCATAACCCCGGGTTTGGACGGCGCCCCGGCCGGCCGGGGCGGCGTGGGGCCGACGACCTGGCCGCGCGTGATGTTGATCGGAATTGGCTGCTGTGCGGCAGTCATGCTGCTGCGCGAACTGGCTCGCGTGTTTTTGCGCCATCCGTACCCTCCTGAAGCCGCGGTCGAAACGGGAGAGATCTACGACAACCGGAAAGCGGTTATCGGCATCGCGATTCTCGTTGTCTACGGGGTCGCGATACCCGTTGTCGGGTTTGCGCTGGCGACGGTCGCCTTTTTCGCCGTGTGGCTGTGGCTGGGTGGGGTGCGCAGGGCCCACACGGTGGGCCTCGTCAGCCTGCTGGGCACCATTGCGCTGCTCTATCTATTCGCCGGGTTATCGAAAATGCCGCTCGACCGGGGCATGGGCGCCTTCGACGCGCTGACGGTGTCGCTCTATCGAGCGCTGGGTATCTACTAACCGGGCACGCCCGAAGCGACACGCAATGGACGCCCTTGGATACCTGGCCCACGGCATGGCGGCTGCAGTCGAGCCATTCAATTTTACCATCATGATCGTCGGGCTGTTTATCGGCGTGATCGCCGGCGCCGTGCCCGGCATCTCGTTCGTGAATGCCATGGCGCTCAGCCTGCCGTTCACCTACCTGATGTCGCCGCTCGTCGCGATGATGTTCCTCGGCGGCATTTACGTCGGCGGCGTCTTTGGCGGCTCGATATCCTCGATCCTCGTGAATATTCCCGGCGATCCGGATTCCGTGCCGAGCTGCTGGGACGGCTATCCGATCGGGCAGCGGGATGGGGTGGTACACGCGCTCAGCATCGCGATTACCGCCTCGGCGATCGGTGGTCTTTTCAGCGCGATGCTCCTGACCTTTGCCGCTCCGCCGTTTGCCCGTTTTGCCCTGACGTTCGATCAGCCCGAATTTTTCGCCGCGACACTGTTGGGGCTCGTCAGCGTTCTGGCCATCTGTCGCGGCAACCTGCTGATGGGGCTGATATCATTATTCTTGGGCATTGCGCTGGGCTCGATCGGCGCCGATCCGCTCTACGGCGTGAACCGTCTCACCTTCGGCTCGGAACTGCTCGAAAACGGAATCGACTTCGTCGTGGTCATGATCGGCATCTTCGCCATCGGCGAAGTACTCGAAGCGTTCAGCGCCTGGGAGCAGCTCGACCTCAGTGTTAAAGAGAAAGCAAAAATGGGGTTGCTTTCGCTCGGGGATATATGGAAGTTGAAGGGCTCGATCGCCCGCGGCACCGCGGTCGGCAGCATGATCGGCGTGATCCCCGGTGCCGGCGCCGCCGTCGGGGCGTTCGTCGCATACGGGCTGGAAAAGCAGTTCAACAAGCGCGGCGAGGAGTTCGGGACCGGCATCGAGGACGGCCTCGCGGCACCCGAAGCCTCCAAGAATGCCACGACGGGAACCGCGATGATCCCGCTGCTGACCTTGGGCATACCCGGCAGCGCCGGCGCGGCGATCATGCTCGCGGCGCTGATGCTGCATCACGTGCAGCCCGGCCCGCTGCTATTTACCAAGGAACCCGAATTGATCTACGCCATTTTCGCGAGCTTCACGCTGGCGAACATCTGCATGATTTTCGTTTCCATGATCGTGGCGCGCAGCTTCGGCCTGCTGATGCGGACCGATCCCATTATCCTGTACGCATTTATCCTGGTGCTGAGCCTGCTCGGGGCGTTCGCGGTCAGGAACAACGTCGCCGATATTTTCATTTGCCTCGCGTTCGGGATCATCGGCTATTTCATGCGGCGCCATAACTTCCCGACCGCACCACTCGTGCTTGGCGTCATTCTGGGCCCGCTCGCCGAAGCCTATTTCATGACCTCCGTCGCGAGCTACGGCACGCTGACTGTGTTTTTCACGCGTCCAGCGAGCGCGGTCCTCATGTTGCTCACCTTCGCTTTTGTCGGTTGGTCCCTGTTTCCGAGGAGATCCATCAGAACGAGCGCATCGGCCTGTGACGCTGAAACGAGTTCGTCAATCTAAAAGCCACTGTTTGTGACTGATATGCAACGTAAAAGGAGGATGTTATGAGGCAATCCAAAGTATTCTGGCTGACGTTGATCTGGGCTGCCCTCGGTAGCTTGAATGCCTGGGCGCAGGAGAAATTCCCATCGCGGCCGATTGAGATGATCGTGAACTTCGGCACCGGCGGCGGAGCGGATCAGCTTGGCCGCATCGCCGCCAACCTGCTCGAATCAGTCCTGGGCGTCGCGGTCCCTGTGTCCAATGTCGCCGGCGCCTCCGGCAACACCGGGCTCGCCAAGGTGACCAGCGCGCAGCCCGACGGATACACCGTCGGCACGCTGACCGGTATCTCGATCTCGTCCTGGGCTGCGGGCATGGGGCGTCTGACCATCAACGACTTCGCGTACATCGGCGTGGTGCAGTCCTCGCCATCCATGCTGTTCGTCGTGTCCGACAGTCCGTTCAAGAACTACCAGCAATTGCTCGACCACGCCAAAGCCAATCCCGACAAGATCAAGGTTGCCACCGCCGGATACGGTACGCTGGACGACTTCGCGGTGAAGTTCCTTGCGACCAAGGGCTACACCATGGTGAATGCGCCATACGCGAAACCGGGTGAACGCTACACATCCGTGCTCGGCAAGCATACCGATGTGTTGTTCGAGGAGCCGGGAGACGTCGCGCAGTTCCTGTCCGCCAAGCAACTGCGGCCGATCGTGGTATTCGGGTCGCAGCGGCACCGCGAGTTTCCGGACGTGCCGGCTTCGGCCGAGTTCGGGCACAACATAGACCTGCCCAACTGGCGCGCCATCGTCACCTCCGCCAAGGTTTCCGGCGAGCGCCTCGTCGTATTAAACGCGGCGCTCGCCAAGGTCATGGAAACCGACGACTGGAAAAAGTTCTGCGCGCAGACTTACACTTGCATCCCGGCGATGAATCCGGCGGACAGCAAGAAATTCGTCCAGACGAATTTCGACGATGCGGTCAAATTCCTGAAGGAATCCGGAACCAAAATTCGCTGACCAATACCCGCACGTGTCAGAATTAGAAGGAATGGCGGCCGCGCACCCGTGGCCATTTGAGCTTGAACCAGTAGGCGGCCCGCAACGCCTGTTCGACGGTAGTGCAATAACGGCAATGGGCAAAATCATTACATTGCGCGTACTGCCTCGCGATGCAGCCGGGACGTGGAACAGCTGCCTGGCCCCCAGGCTCGGACGGCTTTTCGACCAAACCATGGAGCTTGCCGACAACTCGGTTCAATCTGAGTCTTTCGATAAAAGTCATTTGCTTGTCTCCTATTCAGGGAAAACTACGCGGTCGCGACAGCGCAGGTGGTCGACTGTTTTTACTCTAGCGGAACAACACGCCGAGATATTTGATCCACGTCAACAAACGTCATCCGAAAGTTCGGTTCGCGGTCACACCGCTGCCGCGCCAACCACGAAGCTATGTCAACTAGTTGACATTCCAGCGCGCACAATGCGGGCAGATTTATTTGGGTTTCCGGTTGAGCGCGCAAGCCTACCACCCTGGACGCGCTGAAATGAAGTGGGGAAGCACGAGCCGCTTGCTCAGTGCACAGCAACGTCAACTAAATGACATTACGCCACTTTAAAGATGGGCAAAATTTCAGGGGTGCCATTTGCGGAAGGCAATCGCACCGATATCCGGCGGGACGCGGGGGATCTTGGTTGACCGCCTGCCGCGTTGCAATTACAGGCTGTCGAAGGTTAGGACGCGTTTGGTTGAGTCTCCAGTTCAACACTTCGACACCCACCGAGCATGGCGTTATGCGAAGTGCGGTCATGCGACCGGCAATCTTTGCATGAGCCTGAGAAACGAAGGAGACAACAGTGGGGATGTCTTTCGATCCGTATCTTGCGTTTGGCTGGAGCGTGCTCGCGGGCTTCATCATGTCGATGGGCGCGGGAGGCGGCGGCATTCTGGCCGGCATCGGGCATATCTCCGTTCTTGGAATCGGAGACCCCAACATGATCAAGGTGGTGAACCAGATCCTGGAGTTCACCAGCCGTATCATTTCCGTCCCGCTCTACCACCGTCAGAAACGCTTGGTGTGGCCGCTGGCGATCTCGTACGGAATCGGCGCCCCGGTCGGCGCCGTTGTCGGCTCCTGGTTCTCCAAGGCCTATCTGTCGGACATGAGCGTCTATCGGCCGGTGTTCGGCGTCATGGTGGCGCTCGTCGCCGCGCGCGTGCTATACGAGGGCTGGGCGAAGTCGGCAGGAAGAAACCAGCGCTTGCAGAAGGCGCGCGAAACCTCGCGGCGCGCACAGCAGGATTACAAAACCCAGGGAGCCGGCAACGGGAACCCGGCCCAAGCGCAGGCCGAGCCCAGAATGGTCCGATTCGGATGGTCGAATATCAAAGTACGCTTCGCCGGCGAGGAATTCGATTTCAACCCGCTGGCATCGGCAGCGGGCGGCTTCGTTATCGCGTTCGTCGGCTCCACCATGGGCGTCGGCGGCGGATTTCTGGTGACGCCGTTCATGGCCAGCGTACTGCTGTTTCCGATGTTTCTGGTAATTGGCACCAGCCTGGTCGCGCTGATGGTGCCTCTGATGGCGAGCGTTGCGACCTACCTGCTGCTGCAAGTCCACGTCGACTGGCTCCTAGTGCTGGTCGAGGTTCCGGGGATCCTGGTCGGATCATTCATCGGCCCGGTATTGAACCGCCATATGAACGACAAGGCCCTGCGAACATTTGTCGCTGTCATGCTGCTGGCCATCGGCATGTACTACTTCTTCTGACCAGGATGGCCTCCCCCGTCACGTCCGTGCGGCAAGTTTATGTCTACTGCGTTCCGGGCCCTGCAACTTACATATCCGGCGAGCAAACCGCTGCGCTGAACGCGATCGAGGGTACGGATCCAAGGCCGCGTCTCGAGCCGCCTTTCTTGATCAGCATCGCCGCGGCACCCGTGGAACGCTCAATCAGGCTCTTCCGGGAAGATTTCCAGTACCATATCGATCATGGCCGATGCGAATTCCAGCCCTGAACTGCTTCGGTTCCGAGCGCAGTCTCGATCTCGTGCCGGAACCGCCACACGCCCGCCCCTTGCAACAGCGTCGCGCAGATCGAAGCGAGCAGCACGATCGCGGCCGGTGGCGGCACGACGACCCAAATTACTGTTGCGATGGTCCCGAAAGCGAAGCCTATGCTGCCGAGGACCAATGCGGCGAGAAACGCCCCGACGGCAATCAGCGCGAGGTCAAACCACATTCAGCGCGAACGCGAGTCCGACCGCGAGACTCACGGCCGCAGCGATCGCGAGCAGGCTCTGCTGCCAGTCGCGCCATGCCAGGAATTCGAGCATCAGCAACCGCGCGCCGCCCGCCAGATGCGCGGCAAGCAGCAGCACCAGTCCGGTCTCGGCGAATTTCACGAGCGGGTATTCGGTCCAGCGCAGAAAACCATCAAGCGCTTCGGCGCTGTGCAACGCCTGGCCAAGCGCCCAAAAATGGAACGGCAGAAAAATAGCGAGCAGCAGCCCCGACGCGCGATGCACGATGAACGCCCAGTAGGCGGGGTGGTTGCGCGCGCGGAAATCGTTTTTCATGCGAATACCGCAAGTACCGCGCGCCAGCCCCATAGCGCGAGCGCGATGCCGAGCACCAGTACCAGCGCGTCGAGCGCGGCGCCGCGCCAGCCGAAGGTCTCCGCCAGGATGGTGCGCAAGCCGATCGGCGCGTGGATTGCGACCGCCGCGACGAACACCGCGTAGAACGCGAACCAGCTGTAATTGCCGCGCGTGCGGCCGAGGATTTCCGCCGCCGACAACCCGTTGCGCACCGCGTAGATTATCGTGATCAGGTGCACGACCACGCACAGCGCCAGAACCGCGGCACTCGCGCGCTGCGCGGTCCACAGCAGCACTTGCGAACGGACGTTCACGAACATCCTCCGCAAGTGCGAGTGATGGGTGATAAGGGATGAGGGATGAGACACGGCACACCCGAGTCCGGGACGCGCATTTCCCTCCGCCCTCCGCCCTCCGCCCTCATCCCCGCAGTCATAGCTCCCCCTTCAGCACCGCCGCGACCACCGTGCGCTTCAGGCCGGCAATCGAGGCCGTCGGCACGAGGCTTTTCGGGCAGCGCTCGGTGCAATTGAGGTGGGTGTGGCAGGCGTGGCAGCCGGCATCGCCCGCCACCGCCTCGAGCCGCGCGACGCGTGCCGTGTCGCGGACGTCATTGATGAGCGACCACGCGCGATTGAGCGCCGCCGGCCCGAGGTAATCGGGATTCCAGGTCACGACGTCGCACGAGCTGTAGCACACGCCGCAGCCGATGCACTCGATCGCGGCGTCAACCTCCCGGCGCTGCGGGGAATCCGGCATTACCCGTGCAAAGTCATCCCGACGCGAGCGCGTGCCGTAAAACTGCCCCTTGGCCTGCGCCCACTTGTCGAAGAACCGGCTCATGTCGGTGACCAAGTCCTTCACTACCGGCAAATTATTGAGCGGCGCGATTTCGAGCCGGTTGTCCCCGGCAACCTTGGCGACGTGGGTGCGGCAGGTCCAGCGCGCTTTGCCGTTGACAGTCATCGCGCACGAGCCGCACACGCCGACGCGGCAGGCGTAGCGATACGACAGTGTCGGATCAAGGGCGCGCTGGATGTGGGTAATGACATCGAGCACGGTCTGGCTCTCGAGCCGCGGCACTTCGTAAGTCCGGAACTCGCCGGACTCCGCCCCGCGCCAGACGCGCACGCACAGCGTGCGCGGGAGAGGCGAGAGGCGAGAGGCGCAGCCACGCCGTTTGTCCCCCTCGCTCCTCACTCCTCACTCCTCACGGAATCATGCGCTCTCGTAGAGCCGCGTGAGCACGAACTCGCGATGGCCGAGCGCTTCGGCGGCGGTCAGCCGGCCATTGCAGGTGCGCAGCATGATTTCGAGCAGCTCGTCGCCGGTCTGATCGAGATTTTTCTGCCGCTGCAGCAGACCGGATACGTCGAGGTCGATGTGCTCGGACATGGTCCGCACCGTCCGCGGATTGGCCGAGAGCTTGATCACGGGCAGGATCGGGTTGCCGATGACGTTGCCCTGCCCGGTCGGGAACAGATGCACGACGTAGCCGGACGCCGCAAGCAGCGTAACCATTTCCGCCGCAGCCGACGACGAATCCATGAACCACAGGCCCGGGCCGGTCGGCGCCTCGGCCTTGTCGATGACGCCGATCACCTTGCACTTCTTGCCGATCTTCTGGATGTTGCCGAGCGCCTTCTCCTCGATCGTGGTGAGTCCGCCCGCGATGTTGCCCTTGGTCGGCTGTGAATCGGAGAGATCGTCGGTCTTGTGGCGCTCGATCACCTCCTGGTAGCGGTTGAACATCGCCATGAACTGCTCGGCGACCTGCGGGGTCGCGCAACGCGCAGCGACGATCTTTTCGCCGCCGGTAATCTCGGTGGTCTCGCCGAACACGAGCGTCGCGCCGAGCGGCTCGAGCTTGTCGAACGCGTTGCCGACCGTCGGATTGGAGCCGCAGCCGGAGGTCGTATCCGATTCGCCGCATTTGCACGACACCCACAATTCATTGATCGGGCACTCGACGCGCCTCAACTCGGAGGCCCACTGCACGTATTCCTTGGCGACCCTGGACGCGCGCAGGATGGTGTCGTGATCGCCGTGCAGCTCGATGCCGAAGCCGGTGACCGGCTTGCCGGTCTTGGCGATGCCGTCCACTACGCGTTTGGCCCAGCTTTCCTCGATGCAGATCACCACCACCGCGGCGACGTTCGGGTTGGAGCCAGCCCCGATCAGCGTGCGGAAATGCAGGTCGAGGTCGGCGCCGAACTGCAGCCGTCCGTACGGGTGCGGGATCGCCAGCGCGCCCTTGATGTTGTTGGCAACCGCCTCGGCGACGGCGTTCGACAGGTCGTCGACCGGCAGGATAAGGACGTGATTGCGCACGCCGACGCGGCCGTTTTCGCGGCGGTAGCCCCAGAATGTGGTTTTGCTTGAAATCATGGCATTGCCTCTTGTGAAAAGTGCAACGTGCTACATGCTGAGTGAAACGTAGCGGAAAAGCGCTGCGCCTTGCGGCGTTTCACTTTTCACCGTTCACGTTTCACTCACCAGCGTTTGGTCTTGATGTTGTGGACGTGCGCGTGCGAACCGGCCTTGATGTCGGCGACGGCCTTGCCGATGTCGTGCCCGTACTTGATGATGGTGTCGCCGCTCTTGATGTCCTTCAGCGCGAGCTTGTGGCCGATCGGGATGTCCTGCTGCGCCTTGAGCGCAATGGTGCGGTCTACGTCCATGATCCAGCCGGTCAGGTCCTGGCCGGCCTTCACGCCTTCGACCACGACCACCGCGACGGTATCCTGCGGGTCGTGCAACACAAAATGAATCATGCGAGCTCCTGGTCTCAGTCAATGCGCGTCGCCCCGCGCGGGGTGACGACAGATAGGGTTGTTTTGCACCAATCCTACACGCCGCCCCGCGGACTAGTCAACTATATGAGCTATATGAATTCAGCGGCAGGCGATGCTAAAATGGCGGCGATACGGCGCTTACTGCGGAATAACCATGCCCCACACCCTGGCCGGCGGCAACCTGACGTTCAACCCGCTTTACAAGGAAGTCAAGATCCGCATTACGCGCCGCCTGATCGCCGGCGAGTGGAAACCCGGCACGGCGATCCCGAGCGAGTCGCGGCTGGCGGAGCAATTCAACGTTTCGGTCGGCACCATCCGCAAGGCAGTCGACGAGCTGGTCGCGGAAAAAATCCTGGTGCGGCAGCAGGGCCGCGGCACGTTCGTCGCGACCCATACCGAAGACCGGCAGCTCTATTATTTTTTCCACATCGTCGGCAAGGACGGCAGCAAGGAGCCGCCGGCCCACGAGCTGCTGTCCTTTCAGAAGGGCAAGGCCGACAGCGCGGCGGAAATGCGTCTCAACGTCAGCCGCGGCGAGCGCGTGTTCCGCATCCACAACCTGCTTAAGCTCGCGGGCAAGCCGGTCGTGCTCGACGAAATCATGATCCCCGCGGCACGCTTTCCCGACCTGACCGAGGCGATCTTCAGCGCGCGCGCCGGCACGATTTACGGCTTGTACCAGGCGCGCTACGGCATCAACGTCGTGCGCATCAGCGAGCGGCTGTCGGCGGCGCGGCCCGGCGCGCAGACTGCCGGCGTGCTCGGCATCCGTGTCAGCACCCCGGTGCTGGTGATCAAGCGCGTGGCCTACACCTACCACGACGCACCGGTCGAGCTGCGCACGAGCTGGGTCAATACCGAGCGTCACGAATACCTGAGCGACCTCTGGAAAAACGAGCGCCGCTGAAAATCGGGTGACGCGTCAGGCCGGCGAGGAAATCGCGCGCCGCGGCGCGCCAAAAAAAAGGCGGCTCGCGCCGCCTTTGCAATGGCTACGTGCGAAGAATTATTTTGTGTCCGGCTGCTGCTCGCTTGCGACCGGCGGCAGCACGTCTTCGACGCCGGCTTCAAGGCGCTCCTTGATGCGCGCGGCCTTGCCCGACAGCTGGCGCAGGTAATAGAGCTTGGCGCGGCTCACGTCGCCGCGGCGTTTGACTTCGACTGACGCGATCAGCGGCGAGTAGGTCTGAAACGTGCGCTCGACGCCCTCGCCCGAGGAGATCTTGCGCACGATAAACGACGAATTGAGCCCGCGGTTGCGCTTGGCGATCACCACGCCTTCATAAGCCTGCACGCGCTTGCGGTCGCCCTCGACCACGTTCACGCTGACCACCACCGTGTCGCCGGTCTTGAAATCGGGAAGGCTCTTCCCGAGGCGCGCGACTTCTTCGCTTTCAAGTTTCTGTATCAGATCCATCGTCATGCTCCACTCAGATCATGCTTGAATTCTTCGAGCAGCCTGCGCTCGTCATCCGACAATTTCCGTTGCTGCAGCAAATCCGGCCGCCGCTGCCAGGTTCTGCCCAGCGCCTGTTTCAGCCGCCAGCGGCCGATCTCGGCGTGGTTGCCCGACAGCAGTACGGCAGGCACCGCCTCGCCTTCGTACACTTCGGGCCGCGTATAGTGCGGGCAATCGAGCAGCCCGTGCACAAACGAATCCTGGCCCGCCGACTCGGCGTCGCCGAGCACGCCCGGCAGCTGCCGCACGATGCAGTCGATGACCACCATCACCGCCAGCTCCCCGCCCGAGAGCACGTAATCCCCGATCGAGATTTCGTCGTCGACCTCGCGCGCTATCACGCGCTCGTCGACCCCTTCGTAGCGTCCGGCGAGCAGCACCAAACCCTGCTCCGCCGCCAATTCCATCACCAACCGGTGATTCAGCAACCGCCCCTGCGGCGAGAGGTGAATCACGCGCGGCTTTCTCACCCCCGCGCTCCGCTGCCGCTGCCGGGCCGCCGCCAGCGCTTTGCCCAGCGGCTCCGGCATCATCACCATCCCGGGTCCGCCGCCATACGGCCGGTCGTCCACGGTGCGATAGGCGTTGTGCGCGAACTCGCGCGGATTCCACGCCACCAGCTGGTAAATCCCTTTTTCCCGCGCCCGCCCGATCACGCCTGCTGCAGCGACCGCATCGAACATCTGCGGGAATATCGTCACCACATCAAACTGAAGCATCAGTAATCCTTGCCCCAGTCCACGCTGATCACCCCCGCCGCGAGATCGACCTGCCTGATCGCGCTGGCGATAAACGGTATCAGCGTCTCGCGCTCATTTCCGTTTCCGCCTGCTACGACCAGCACGTCGTTCGCGCCGGTCTGCAGCACCCGGGCGACACGCCCGAATTCGTGCTGCTCCATGTTCACCACTCTGAGGCCGATCAGATCGGCCCAGTAAAACTCGCCGTCTGCGGCGCCCGGCAGTTGGCTGCGCGGCACCGCCACTTCCCATCCCTTCAAAGCAATCGCGGCTTCACGGTCTTCGACACCTGCGAGTTGCGCAACCAGCGTGTTGCCGTGGACTTTGGCTGCAGCGACCCGCATTTCGCGCCAGTCGCCGTCATGCCCCAACCACCATACCGGGTAGCGGCGCAGATTGCCCGTCTGCGCGGTCAGGGCGTAAATCTTGATCCAGCCTTTGACCCCGAATGGAACGGTCACCCGCCCCATCACCACCATGCGCTCAGGCAGCTTGCTTGGCGCCGAACTGTTTGACGAGCCGCGCTGCGGTGTCGCTGATTTGCGCACCCTTGCTCTGCCAGTACGTGAGGCGCTCGGCCTGGTAGCGGAACGTTTCCTGGCCTGTCGGCGCTTTGGGATTGTAAAAACCGATGCGCTCGATAAAACGGCCGTCGCGCGCACGCTTCGAATCCGCGACCACCAGATTAAAAAACGGGCGCTTCTTGGCGCCGCCCCGTGCCAGTCTGATCACAACCATGGTAAATCCGGCCCTGAAAATGCGGAAAGGGCGTGATTTTACGCTAGTTTTTGGCCTTAACGCAAGGCAAGAGCCGCGCGGTGAGAACGGCGGCCCGCCTTGCGCTCGGGTCCTCTCCAATCGAATTAAGGTATTGATTCAAAAATGAGAAGACTCAACACGCCGCGAACGAGCAACGCGGCTTATGCGGGCAGTAGTCAGCGCGTTCCGCCGGGAAACATCCCCTTCATCGACCGCATCATCCTGGCCATGCCGCCTTTGGCCATCATTTTCATCATCTTCTGCGTCTGCTCGAATTGCGCGAGCAGGCGGTTGACTTCCTGCACCGAAACGCCGGCCCCGGCGGCAATGCGGCGTTTGCGCGAAGCCTTGAGCAGTTCGGGCCGGGCGCGCTCCTGCGGCGTCATCGCATTGATGATGCCCTCGATGCGGCGCATCTGCTTGTCGTCCATCTGCGTCCCGACGCCACCCCGGCCCGCGACCCGCGCGAGCTGGCCGGGCAGCTTGTCGAGCACCGCTGCGACGCCGCCCATTTTTTTCATCTGCCCGATCTGCTGCTTGAAATCCTCGAGGTCGAAGCCTTTGCCCGACTTGACCTTGGTGACGAATTTCTCGGCCTCGCCGCGATCGACCGTGCGCTGCGCGTCCTCGATCAGCGACAGCACGTCGCCCATGCCGAGGATGCGCGAAGCCATGCGATCGGGGTGGAATGCCTCGAGCCCGGCGAGCTTCTCGCCGACGCCGGCGAACTTGATCGGCTTGCCGGTCACCTGCCGCACCGACAGCGCAGCACCCCCGCGCGCATCGCCGTCGAGCTTGGTCAGCACGATGCCGGTCAGCGGCAGCGCGTCGGCGAACGCTTTCGCGACGTTGACCGCATCCTGGCCCTGCATGGAATCGACGACGAACAGCGTCTCGACCGGCTTTAACGCCGCGTGCAGCTCGCGGATCTCGCGCATCATTTCCGCGTCGATCGCAAGTCGTCCCGCGGTGTCGACGATCAGCACGTCGTGATAATGCTTGCGCGCAAAGTCGAGCGCGGCGAGCGCGATGTCAGCCGGCTGCTGGCCGGTTTCGGACGGAAAGAAATCGGTCCCGATCTGTGCGGCGAGCGTCTTCAGCTGCTCGATCGCAGCAGGGCGGTAGACGTCGCAGCTCACGAGCAGCACTTTCTTTTTCATCTGCTCGCGCAGCATTTTCGCGAGCTTGCCGCTGGTGGTGGTCTTGCCCGAGCCCTGCAAACCCGCCAGCAGGATCACCGCCGGCGGCGTGGTCGCGAGATCGAGCCCGGCGCCGGTCTCGCCCATCAGCGCGATCAGCTCGCGGTGCACGACGCCGACCAACGCCTGGCCCGGCGTCAGGCTGCCCATGACCTCCTGGCCGAGCGCGCGTTCGCGCACGTGCGCGACGAAATCCCTGACCACCGGCAGCGCGACGTCGGCCTCGAGCAGCGCCATGCGCACTTCGCGCAGCGCATCCTGGACGTTGGCTTCGGTCAGCCGCGCCTCGCCGCGCAGCGTCTTCATGATCTGCGACAGGCGGCCGGTCAGATTTTCAAACATACCGGGTTCCTGGAGCCCTTGACACAATGAAACGCGCGATGCGCTGGTGTAAACTTGCGGATTACGATCATGCCGGACTTCGTATTCTATCTGATCACCTCGCTGATGTACGCGGCGCTCGCCGTGTACTTCTGGCGCACGCGCTGGGCGGTTACCGCGCCCGCGCCCGCGGTGCGCACCGAATCGAGGACGCTCGAGCACCTGGTCGTGATGGTGCCGCTGATCCTGCACGCGACGCTGCTCTACGACGCGGTGTTTGCCGGCGACGGCATCCATCTTGGAGTCGGCAATGCGCTATCGGCCATCGTCTGGCTGACGGTCGTGATCTACTGGCTCGGCAACCTGTTTTACAACATCGAGGGGCTGCAGGCCATGATGATGCCGGTCGCCGCGGTGTGTGCGTTCCTGCCGGTATTGTTTCCGGCCGCGCGCGCGCTGCCCAACACGGAGCTTGCCGTATTCAAGGCCCATTTGCTGATCGCGATGCTCGCCTACAGCCTGTTCACCATCGCGTCGTTGCACGTGCTGCTGATGGCGCTGCTCGAGCGCCGGCTGCACGGCGGCGAATTGCCGGCCGCGCTGCAGAAACTGCCGCCGCTGCTGACCATGGAAACGCTGCTGTTCCGCATCATCACCGCCGGCTTCGTGCTGCTGACGCTGACGCTCGCGAGCGGCATCGTGTTCTCCGAGGAATTGTTCGGCAAGGCGATGCGCTTCAACCACAAGACCGTGTTCGGCATCCTGTCGTGGCTCATCTTTGCCGCGTTGCTCGGCGGCAGGCAGCTCTATGGCTGGCGCGGACGCATCGCGGTGCGCTGGACGCTGACCGGCTTCCTGATGCTGGTGCTCGCCTACGTCGGCAGCAGGTTCGTGCTCGAAGTGCTGTTGGGAAGGGGTTAGGACCGAGGATTGCGGATCGAGACTGAGTGTTTAATGTCAGCGTCCTTGCTGTTCTCAATCCTCAATCCTGACAACTCAACAGCCTGCCCTCATGGACGACATCGCCTTATCTACGCAGTTCATCGCGCTCGCTGTACTGCTTTTGGTTTCCGCATTTTTTTCGATTGCCGAAACCAGCATGATGGCGTTGAACCGCTACCGGCTGAAGGCGCTGGTACGGCTCGGCAACCGCGGCGCCAGACTGACGGCGGGACTGCTCGCGCAGACCGACCGCCTGCTCGGCGTGATTCTGCTCGGCAACAATCTGGTCAACGCCGCCGCCGCAGTGCTGGTCAGCGTCATCACGGTGCGCCTGTTCGGCGAAAACGAAATCGCACTTGCCGGCGGCACGCTGATCGTGACTTTTCTGATTCTGGTGTTTTCCGAAATCACGCCCAAGGTGATCGGCGCCAGTTACGCCGAGAAAATCGCGCTGCCGGCCGCGTTCGTGCTGAAGCCGCTGCTGAAAGCGCTGTATCCGGTGGTGTGGTTCGTCAACCTGTTCGTGCAGACCCTGCTGTGGCTGTTCCGGCTCAGGCCCGCGACCGCAACGGAAAGCAAATTGACGCCCGAGGAGCTGCGCACGCTGGTGCTCGAAGCCGGCAATTACATTCCGAAAAAACACCAGAGCATCCTGCTCAATCTGTTCGATCTCGAAAGCATCACAGTCGATGACGTGATGACGCCGCGCAACCAGATCGAGGCGCTCGATATTGATGCGCCGCCCGAAGTGCTGCGCCAGCAGATAGCGACAGCCTACCACCGGCGGCTGCCGGTATACGAGCGCCAGCCCGACAACATCGTCGGCATCATTCTGGTGCGCCGGCTGCTCAACATCGGGAGTAACGAAGAAATCACCGCTGACCATCTGCGGCAGATCATGCGCGAGCCTTATTTCATTCCGTCCGGCACGCCGCTGTTTACCCAGCTGCAGCAGTTCCAGGAGCACCAGGACCGCCTGTGCTTTGTCGTCGATGAGTACGGCGAATTAATGGGGCTGCTCACGCTCGAGGACATCGTCGAGGAGTTGATCGGCGAATTCGCCACCCACTCGCCATTGCAGCCCGCGGGTTTCCACCGCCAGGACGACGGCACTTTTCTGGTCGAGGGCGGCAGCCTGCTGCGCGAGTTGAACCGCAAGCTCGGCTATCGCTTCCCGCTCGACGGGCCGAAAACAATCAATGGATTGATTCTCGAGCACCTGCAGGACATTCCGGAACCCGGCGTGAGCCTCAAGCTCGCCGGTCAGTTGATGGATATCGTGCAAACCCAGGATCGCGTGGTGAAAGTGGTGCGGCTGGCGGCGCCGGCCGGCTCCGCAACGGCGCCGACCAGCGGCCATTAACCTCCGCGCAACCGGCTTTACAAAGCTGCCGCGCAAGTGCATCATGATATAGGTTTTTGGTCTAACCGATTGGTTAGATTGGATTTATGGGAGAAGTGTGATGGCTACCGCAACCGCTGTCGCAGCCAAGAAAGACGGCAAGGATTTTACCTATTCCTGGACCGGCACCGACAAGGGCGGCAAAACCATGCGCGGCGAGATGCGGGCCGGCGGCGAAGCCGTCGTCAACGCGACGTTGCGCCGGCAGGGCATCAAGGTCATCAAGGTCAAAAAACAGAAACGGGCTGGCGGCAGCGCCATCACCCAGAAAGATATCACGCTGTTCACCCGCCAGCTGGCCACGATGCTGAAGTCCGGCGTGCCGTTGTTGCAGGCGTTCGATATTGTCGGCAAAGGCCACAGCAACGCCCGGGTGCAAACACTGCTGATGGACGTCAAGACCGATATCGAATCCGGCTCGAGCTTGAAGCAGGCGTTTGAAAAACACCCGCTTTACTTCGATGCGCTGTTCTGCAACCTGGTCGGCGCCGGCGAGCAGGCCGGTATTCTCGATACCCTGCTCGACCGCCTCGCGACCTACAAGGAAAAAATCCTCGCGATCCAGGGCAAGATCAAGTCGGCATTGTTTTACCCGGTCGCGATTATCGTGGTTGCCTTCGTCATCACGGCCGTCATCATGATTTTCGTGATTCCGGCGTTCAAGCAGGTATTCGCGAGCTTCGGCGCCGACCTCCCGGGCCCGACGCTGGTGGTAATGGCGATCTCGGACTTTTTCGTCCAATTCTGGTACCTGATCTTCGGCGTCGCCTTTGGCGGAGTATATGGATTCTTTTACATGTGGAAGCGTTCGAAGACGGTGCAGATCCTCATGGACCGCGTCATGCTGCGCATGCCGGTTTTCGGTTCACTGGTGCGCAAGGCGACGATCGCGCGCTGGACCCGCACGTTAGCGACCATGTTCGCCGCCGGCGTGCCGCTGGTGGAAGCGCTCGATTCGGTGGCAGGCGCGTCCGGCAATTACGAGTACTGGGTGGCGACCAAGAAAATCCAGGCCGAAGTCGCAACCGGCTCGAGCCTGGTGGCATCGATGCAGAACACCGAGGTCTTCCCCAGCATGGTGCTGCAAATGGTCGCGATCGGCGAGGAGGCCGGTTCGCTCGATGGCATGTTGTCCAAGGTTGCCGACTTCTTCGAAGCCGAAGTTGACGATGCCGTCGAAGCGCTGTCGAGCCTGATGGAACCGGTGATCATGGTGGTGCTCGGTACGCTGATCGGCGGCATGGTGGTGGCGATGTATTTGCCGATCTTCAAGATGGGCCAGGCGGTCTGAGAAAACAGGATTGAGGATTGAGTCGTCAGGATTGAGGGCTTCTCCACAATCCCCAATCCTCGATCCTCAATCCTGAATGTCACTCTTCCAGGCATTTCAGTCTTCCCCCGCGCTGTTCGTAACCAGCGTCACCGTGCTGTCGCTCGCGGTCGGCAGCTTTCTGAACGTCGTCATTCACCGTCTGCCGCAGATACTCGAGCGGCAATGGCGCGCCGAGCTTGCCGAGCACAGCGGCCAGCAGCCTGCACCCGCGCCGCGCTATAACCTGGTGGTGCCGCGCTCGCAATGCCCGGCGTGCGGCCATCACATCACCGCCCTCGAAAACATCCCGCTCGCGAGCTACCTCGTGCTCGGCGGGAAATGCTCGGCATGCAAGGCCACGATCTCGCCGCGCTATCCGCTCGTTGAGGCGCTGACCGGCGCGCTGTCCGGCTACCTCGCCTGGCGCTACGGTTTTGGCTGGCAAACGCTCGCCGCGCTTATCTTCGCGTGGTCGATGATCGCGCTGGCCTTCATCGATCTCGATACCTTCTACCTGCCTGACGACGTCACGCTGCCGCT
The DNA here is from genome assembly GCA_023266235.1 of Betaproteobacteria bacterium. Classification (GTDB taxonomy): domain Bacteria; phylum Pseudomonadota; class Gammaproteobacteria; order Burkholderiales; family SG8-41; genus PALSA-1004. The sequence goes on along the minus strand of JAHFRL010000024.1, from coordinate 25,847 downwards.
GATCTGGGCGGGTTTGCTGGTGAACCTGGGCGGGGTCTTCGTCGATCTGCAGTCTGCTGTGATTGGGGCGGTCGCCGGCTATCTCGCGCTGTGGCTCGTGTTCTGGTGCTACAAGTTTGCGACCGGCAAGGAAGGCATGGGCTATGGTGATTTCAAGCTGCTTGCCGCGATCGGCGCCTGGCTCGGCTGGAAGATGCTGCCGGTCGTGATTCTGCTGTCGTCATTCGTCGGTGCGGTGGTCGGCATCGCGCTGATCGTTTTTGCGCGCCACGGGCGCAATGTTCCGATTCCGTTCGGGCCGTACCTGGTATTGGGCGGTGTGAGCGCGCTGTTCTGGGGCGATGCGCTGATCGCATACTATCTGCAAGCGCGGTAATCCGATGCCGCCGGTCATCGCTCTCACTGGCGGCATCGGCAGCGGCAAGAGCAGCGTTGCCGCCATGCTCAAGGAACTCGGCGCTGCGATCATCGACACCGACGAGATCGCACACCGCTTAACCGCCGCAGGACAACCCGGCGCACGCGCAATCGGCGAACAGTTCGGGCCCGGATATCTGGGCGCAGACGGCGCGCTCGACCGCGAACGCATGCGTGCGCTGGTGTTCTCGGATCCGGCGGCGAAGAAAAAGCTCGAAGCGATCCTGCACCCGATGATTCGCGCCGAAGTCGATTCCGAAATCAGCGCCGCAGCCCGGCGCGCGCCGTATATCGTGATCGTCGTGCCGCTGCTGATCGAAACCGGCGCCTACCGCGACCTCGCGCGCCGCATACTGGTGGTCGACTGCAGCGAAGAACAGCAAATTACGCGCGTGGTGCAGCGCGGCGGGCTCGCCGCCGATGCGGCGCGCGCGATCATGGCCAGCCAGGTCGCCCGCGCCGAGCGCCTCAAGCATGCCGATGACATAGTGCGCAACGAAGCGGATCTTGCGGCATTGCGCGCCGACGTGGCTGCTCTGCACCGCAAATACCTTGAACTCGCAAAAAATCCGGACCGTTCCTGGCCAAATCCGCTAAATCACCGTCAAAACATCAAATAAGGTCTTTATTTTTTTCAGCTTTTGTAGAACAATTAGCCGCATTCCAACTGCGTTCGCGCCTCGTCACGTGCCGTGATCAGCTACGAATACCCACTGAGCGAGCGGATCCGTACTTTATTGCGGCTCGAGGACCTGTACGAGCGAGCGCTCTACTTCACCTCGAAAGCCGACCCGCAGGAACACCATGTCGCGCTGGTGTGCCTGTTTGAGATACTCGAAGTCGCGGGGCGCGCCGATCTTAAATCCGACCTGCTGCAGGAGCTCGAGCGCCAGAAACAGTCGCTCGAGTCGCTGCGCGAAAATCCCGACATCTCGCAGGAAGCGCTCGACAACATCCTGTGGGAAATTGACCGCACGTCATCGAGGCTGTTTCAGATATCAGGCAAAGTCGGCCAGGAGTTGCGCGAGAACGAATGGCTGATGAGCATCAAGCAGCGCACCGGCATCCCCGGCGGCGTCTGCGAGTTTGACGTGCCGTCGTACCATTACTGGCTGCATCAGAGCGCCGAGCAGCATCGTCACGATCTCGAGCACTGGCTGGCGCCGTTTCTGCCGATCCGCGACGGCATAGCGATCGTGCTGCGGCTGCTGCGCGAGAGCGGCAAAGTTTCAGTCCAGACCGCGATACAAGGCGTCTATCAACAGATGATGGCAGGCCGCATCGCGCAAATGCTGCGCATCCGGTTGCGCCGGGATTATCCCTGCGTCCCCGAGATCAGCGCCAACAAGTACGCGCTCAACATCCGCTTCACCACGCAGGAAGGCGGGCAACGCCCGAAAGTCATCGAATCGGACGTCGAGTTCGAGCTGACTTTCTGTAACCTGTAGTCTTGTCTTTTGCCGTCCAACGGCGTCCCGTCGATTATTCTAAGTCGCTATTCAACAAAGTATTTTTGTCCTATACTGCTCAGCAGGGTTCACCGGCATCCGGTGTTTTTTGAGTAGCTAGGCGAGTAGCCAGACGGGGAGTGAGTAGCCAGAAATGGCCTAGCTACTCAACCGCTGGAAAGGGGCAGAGTCATGGGAACGATACGCGACGTGCAGGTCCGCAACTGGATCAACGCAGGAAAAGCAGTGGCGAAATCCGACGGTGACGGGCTCACCTTCACCCTGTCCTCAGGCGGGACCGCAAGCTGGGTGCTTCGCTATCGTCTCAGCGGCAAGCAGCGAGAGTTGACGCTCGGGCGCTATCCCGACGTAACCATCGCCGCCGCCCGAAAGCTCGCAACAGAGAAGCGCGTCGAAGTGCAGCAGGGCGTCGATGTCGCGCGGAAAAAGCAAAAGACCAAGCTCGAATCAGCACGCGCGTGGACATTCAAGCGCCTGGCTGACGACTATCTCACCAGAGCGAGTGAACATCTGGCGGCGCTCACCATCGACGGACGGCGACAGCAGTTGCGGGATTACGTCCACGGCCGCATCGGCCACCTTTCGGCGCGCGAGGTATCGCCCGGAGACATCGTGGACATCGTCGAGCGCAGTGGCGAAAAATCGCTGCACGTCGCGCGGCTGGTGCTGATTGCGATCCGCGAAGTGTTCTCGCACGGCGTGGCGCGCCATGTGGTCGATGGCAATCCCTGCGCCCATATCAAAGCGAAGGCCATCATCGGGGCACCGCCAAGCCGGCGAGCGAGAATCATGCTGACCGACGCAGAACTCGCCGCCATGTTCCCCATGCTCCCGGAGATCGGCCGACAAAACGAACTGGCCACGAAGATTCTGCTTACGACCTGCACCCGCATCGGAGAACTGATCCGCGCGGAATGGAAGCTTGTGAATTTCGAGCGCAAGGAGTGGACCATTCCGCCGGAGCATGCGAAGAACAAGAAACAGTTCGTCATACCACTCACCGAACAGGTCGCCGGATGGTTCATGGAGCTACGCGGGCTGGCCTTCGACTCCGGGTTCGTGCTGCCGCTGCGGCAACGCCATAACGGGCGGGAAGGCGATGCGGCAATGGAAGCAACGAGCCTCAACGCCGCCCTCAATCGCCTGCACGACAAGCTGGGCGATCGCTGCCGACGCTTCACGCCCCATGACCTGCGCTCAACGGCACGCAGTCACTTGGGGGCTTTGGGTGTGGATGTCCTGATTGCAGAGCGCTGCCTGAATCACTCGCTGGGCGGGTTGGTCGCCGTTTATGACAAACACGACTACCTCATCGAACGACGCAAAGCGCTGGAACTGTGGAGCGCCAAGATCGCGGCGTTGGAGAAGGGCGATGCGTTCAACGTAGTGCCGTTCAAGCGAGCGGTGAACGATTAGTGCGAGACGGCTACACATAATGCAAATTATGCGGGCGCGAGCCGGACAGCACGGAGCAAAGCGGAGTGCTGCGCATAATTCCCTGCATTATGTTGAATGGCCGAACACTTTGCAGTTACGGTGCGTCCAGCACGCGACGCGGTAGCCGCCTGCGAGCCGCAAGGGCTTGATGCGCAGCATGAAGCCCGCAGTGGCGAAGGGGCGGCGGGTTAGCAGGGACGGCGCTAAACGAAGGCACAGAGCCAGGGCGCGGCTTTATGCGCGCTGGCGGCGGTCGAGCACGCGCAGGCGTAGCGACGGCGCGGCGCTTGCAGGGGTTATCGCAAGCGCCGTGACGGAGCGGTCCGAGAGGTTGCAGCGTCCATCCGCGCCGCCCGATATAATCGTCCCAGCCAGTTCACTCGCAAATTGCGGGTGATCTTCTGGCCTTGGAGAGGCAGCCCAGCATGGCCAAGTCGAGTAGCTACGCGAGTAGCTAGAGGATATGTGGAAATCGAAGAGCCGCTCTGGGACTGGCTTGGCGGGCAGTTTCAATCTTACTTTCTTTGATTTGCGGCGCTGTTGCATATGAATGCGCGTTTCGTGAACTGTCCGCAATGCGGTAAGTCCGTGCCGTGGGACCCCGCCAACCGCTACCGCCCGTTCTGCTCGGAGCGCTGTCGCGTGATCGATCTTGGCGCATGGGCGAGCGAAAACTACCGCATCCCGGTGCAGGAAAGCAAAGACGATGTCGAGTCGGAGCCGGAAGCCGGCGAGCCGCCGACGGCGGGCTGAATGCGCAATGATGAGTGCGGAGTGATGGGGGCTGAAGCACTGGTGCTGCAGTCACTCCGCACTTTGCGCTCTGCATTCACCGCTGCTTTTTCACCACGCGCCTCTCATCATTGCGACGCCGTGCGCGCCGCAGTTCCAGGCCTGTTCAAGATTCGACGCACGCATGCCGCCGATTGCGTACACCGGCAGTGGATAATCACGAATCAATTGCACAAATTGCCGCCACCCCAGCAGTTCCGCGCCCGGGTGGGTGGGCGTTGCCCTGACCGGCCCCAGCACGACGAAATCCAACGCGAGCTCACGGGCGCGGCCGAGTTCGGCGGCGTCGTGGCACGACGCGCCGCACCACTCGCAATCGGGGCGGCGCGCCGCCGCCATCAATTGCGACGCTGTCAGGTGCACGCCGTCGGCGCCGGCCTGCGCGGCGATATCGCCTGAGCCGTTGACGAGAATGCGGGCGCCGTAGCGATGGCCCAGCGCGACGACTTCTGCCGCGAACGCCCGCAACGCATCGCTGGCGAGCTGCTTTTCGCGCACCTGGACGAGCCGCAGGCCGGTGGCCAGAGATTGCTCAAGCCGCGCCATGAACGCATCACGACCATGCTCTCCGGCGCAGGTAATGCCGTAGACGTGCGGCAGCTCGAGCGCGCGCAGGATCGGCCCGTTGGCCGGCAGCAGCGGCGCGACCGTGACATTGCTCACCGACTGCCAGGCGAATTGCTGCAGTTCCCTGCCATGCGGCTCGCCCGACCACTTGAGAACACGGAAAAAACGCAGCCTCACCGCGGCATGGGAATAATCGAAGTCACGCGTCAGCCACGGATAGGCCGTGAGCGCGTCGATACCCAGCTCCTCGTGCAATTCGCGCTTGAGCGCGCCCGCCGCCGATTCATCGGGCTCGACCTTGCCGCCGGGAAACTCCCAGTAGCCGGCGTAGGCCTTGCCCGCCGGACGTTGCGCGAGCAGAAATTCGCCGCGTTCGTTGAAAATCACCGCCGCGACGACTTCGACGCGGTTTGAAGGATGAAGGATGAAGGGTGAAGGATGAATATCCGATCCTTCGCTTGTCATGTCGTCAGCCGCATCGGGCGGGGGTTTTCCCTTCATCCTTCCGCTTTCCGCCTTCATCCTTTCTTTGTCGTCCTTCCGCCTTCCACCTTGTGTTTCCCGGCCCAGTCGCGCGCGAACTGCCACGCCACGCGGCCGCTGCGCGATCCGCGCTGCAACGCCCACTGCAGCGCCGCCTGCCGCACCGCATCCGTGCTGGCGCCGGCGATCCTGAAGTGCGACAGCCACTGCGCGACGATCTCGAGGTACTCGTCCTGGTCGAACGGATAGAACGACGCCCACACGCCGAAACGCTCCGACAGCGAGATTTTTTCCTCCACCGTCTCGCCCGGATGGATCTCGTCGTCGACACGCTTGGCTTCGAGGTTCTCCGACATGTATTCCGGCATCAGGTGGCGGCGGTTCGAGGTCGCGTAGATCAGGCAGTTCTCGGACGCGGCGGCGACCGAGCCGTCGAGCACCACCTTGAGCGCCTTGAAGCCCTGCTCGTCTGCATCGAATGACAGATCGTCGCAAAACAGGATGAAGCGCTCCGGGCGGCTGTCGATGTGATCGACGATATCGGGCAGATCGATCAGGTCCTGCTTCTCGACTTCGATCACGCGCAGCCCCCGCGGCGCGTATTTGTTGAGCAGCGCCTTGATCAGGGACGATTTGCCGGTGCCGCGCGCGCCGGTCAACAGCACGTTGTTGGCCGGATAGCCCTCGACGAACTGGCGCGTGTTCTGTTCGACGATTTTCTTCTGGCTGTCGATCCCGTGCAGGTCGCCAAGGCTGATTTGGTGCACGTGCCTGACGGCTTCGATCGCGCCGCGGCCGTTGCGCTTGCGCCAGCGGAACGCGATCGATGCTTTCCAGTCGGTCCCAGCCGGCTCGGCCGGCAGCAGCTTCCCGATGCGCGCCAGCAGCGCCTCGGCACTTTGAATCAGCTTATCGGTATCGCTCATGACAGGATTTTAACTCCGATAGTCGGCATTGATACTGACGTAATCGTGCGACAGATCGCACGTCCAGAGCGTCACGGACGCAGTGCCGCGGTTCAACACGGCGCGGATGGTGATCTCGCTTTGCTTCATCACGCGCTGGCCGTCGGCCTCCCGGTAAGCGGGGTTGCGCCCACCGTGCCGCGCCACCAGCACGTCGTCGAGATAAAGATCGAGCTTCTCGACGTCGAGATCGGCGACTCCCGCGTAGCCGATCGCCGCCAGAATGCGTCCGAGGTTGGGATCGGAAGCGAAAAACGCGGTCTTGACCAGCGGCGAATGCGCGATCGCAAAACCGATTTTGCGGCACTCGTCCTCCGAGCGACCGCCCTCGACGCGGATGCTGATGAATTTGGTCGCGCCCTCGCCATCGCGCACGATGGATTGAGCGAGCTGCCGGGCCACTTGCGTTACCGCGTCACGCAATGCGATGAAGTCCGGGCTGCGCGCGTCGGTGAGCTCGTTCATGCCGGCCTTGCCGCTCGCGATCAGCATGAACGCATCGTTGGTCGAGGTGTCGCCGTCGACGGTAATGCAGTTGAACGAGTTTTTCGCCGCGTGCGCGACCGCGCTTTTCAGCAGCGGCAGGCTCACCCGCGCATCGGTCGCGACGAAACCGAGCATGGTCGCCATATTGGGATGGATCATGCCCGCGCCCTTGGCGATGCCGGTAAGCGTGACTGTTGCGCCGCCGACCTTGACCTGACTTGACACCGCCTTCGGCAGCGTATCGGTAGTCATGATCGCCTGCGCCGCGTTGAGCCAGTTGTCCGCGCGCAGGTCGGCGAGGCATGCCGGAAGTCCCGCCGCGATGCGCTCGACCGGCAGCGGTTCCATGATGACGCCGGTCGAAAACGGCAGCACCTGGACCGCGGTGCAGCCGAGCAGGTGCGCGAGCTCGGTGCAGGTCTGGCGCGCATGCGCAAGACCGTCCTTGCCGGTGCCTGCGTTGGCGTTGCCGGTGTTGACCACCAGCGCGCGGATCGAGGCATTCGGATCGAGCATCGACAGGTGCTGGCGCGTCACCACCACCGGCGCTGCGCAGAAGCGATTCTGCGTAAACACTCCGGCGACGTTGGCGCCGTCGTCGAGCCGGATCACCAGCAGATCCTTGCGGTCCGGCTTGCGGATATTCGCTTGCGTGACGCCGAGCGCAACGCCCGCGACGGGAAGCAAGGATTTCGGATCAGGAGCGACTAGATTGACCGGCATGGGGGAAGCTGGTGAATGGTGAGGGGTAAATGGCAAATAGTAAGCGTGCGTTTGCGCGCGGTCATCTTTCACCATTCACGATTCGCTATTCACCATTCACTGTTTTCAAGTCAATTTCCCGTGGCAGTGCTTGTATTTCTTCCCCGACCCGCAAGGGCACGGATCGTTGCGCCCGACCTTCTGCCCCTGACGCACGAAGGTCTGCCCCGCCGCGGCTTCGGCGTCGGCATTCGCGTCCCCGAGCGCCTCATCGTAGTCCGCGTGGTGATACTGCACGTTCTTCGGCGCCGGCGGTTCCTCGACCTTCTGCAGCTCCGCCTCGCTCCTGATCTGCACCGTCATCAGGAGCTTGGTGACTTCGGTGTTGATCATGTCGAGCATCAGCGCGAACAGCTCGAACGATTCTTTCTTGTATTCCTGCGTCGGCGTTTTCTGGGCATAGCTCCTCAAGTGGATGCCCTGGCGCAGATGGTCGAGCGCGGCAAGATGCTCGCGCCAATGCGAGTCGACGCTTTGCAGCATGATCGCGCGCTCGAACTGGCGCATCGCCTGTGGATCGACGCCGGTGGTCTTGTCCTGGTACCTGCGGTTGGCGTAATCGATGATGCGCGCGCGCAGCTTGTCTTCGTCGAGATCGCTCTCGTCCGCGAGCCATTGCTTGATCGGCAATTCGAGCTGCAGCTCGGCGTTGAGCGTTTTCTCGAGCCCCCCGATGTCCCACTGCTCTTCCAGGCTCTCCGGCGGGATGTGCTGGGTGATGAAGCCGTTGATCACCTCGCCGCGGATCGCGGTGATGCGCTCCGAGATATCGGTCGACTCGAGCAGCTGGTTGCGCGATTCGTAGATCGCCTTGCGCTGGTCGTTGGCGACGTCGTCGTATTCGAGAAGGTGCTTACGCATATCGAAGTTGCGCGCTTCGACCTTGCGCTGCGCGTTTTCGATCGCGCGCGTCACCCACGGGTGCTCGATCGCTTCACCGTCCGGCATCTTGAGCCGCTGCATGATCGCGGCGACGCGGTCCGAGGCGAATATCCGCAGCAACGGGTCTTCGAGCGACAGGTAAAAGCGGCTCGATCCCGGATCGCCCTGGCGTCCCGAGCGGCCGCGCAACTGGTTGTCGACGCGCCGCGACTCGTGGCGCTCGGTCGCGACGATATGCAGTCCGCCGGCGGCGACCACCTGATTGTGCAGCTTCTGCCAGTTGTGGCGGACTTCCTCGATGCGCCGCTGTCTGGTGGCCTCATCGAGTGTTTCATCGGCGCCGATCTGGTTGATTTCCGGCTCCGGATTGCCGCCGAGCACGATGTCGGTGCCGCGGCCCGCCATGTTGGTGGCAATCGTGATCATTTTCGGCCGCCCGGCCTGCGCCACGATCTCGGCCTCGCGCGCGTGCTGCTTGGCATTCAGCACGTTGTGCGGCAGCTTTTCCTTGTCGAGCATTTTCGACAGCAGCTCGGAGTTCTCGATCGAGGTGGTGCCGACCAGCACCGGCTGGCCGCGCTCGCAGCAATCCTTGATGTCCTTGATTACCGCCTCGAATTTCTCGCGCATTGACTGGTACACCTGGTCCATGCGGTCTTCGCGGATCATCGGCTGGTGCGTCGGGATCACCACCGTTTCCAGGCGGTAGATGTGCTGGAATTCGTATGCCTCGGTGTCGGCGGTGCCGGTCATGCCCGCGAGCTTTGCGTACATGCGGAAATAATTCTGGAACGTGATCGAGGCAAGCGTCTGGTTCTCGCGCTGTATCGCCACACCCTCCTTGGCCTCGACCGCCTGGTGCAGGCCGTCCGACCAGCGCCGGCCGGGCATCATCCGCCCGGTGAACTCATCGACGATGATGATCTCGCCGTCCTGCACCACGTACTGCTGGTCGCGGTGGAACAGCGAGTGCGCGCGCAGCGCCGCGTACATATGATGCACCAGGTTGATGTTGCTCGGGTCGTAGAGGCTGCCGCCGTGCGGCAGCAGTCCCGCTTCGGCGAGCAGCGCCTCGGCGCGCTCGTGGCCGGCCTCGGACAGCAGCACCTGGTGCGCTTTCTCGTCGACGCTGTAGTCGCCGGGACTGTTTTCGTCCTTCTGGCGCGTGAGCCGCGGCGCGAGCTCGTTCATGCGGTAATACAGCTCGGTGGTGTCCTCCGCCTGACCCGAGATAATGAGCGGTGTGCGCGCCTCGTCGATCAGGATCGAGTCGACCTCGTCGACGATCGCGTAATTGAGCCCGCGCTGATAGCGCTCGGACGGGCTCGCCGCCATGTTGTCGCGCAGGTAATCGAAGCCGAATTCGTTGTTGGTGCCGTAGGTGATGTCGGAACCGTAGGCGCCCTGTTTATCGCTGTGATCCATCTGCGACAGGATCACACCGACCGTCAGCCCCAGAAAGCTGTGGATGCGCCCCATCCACTCCGCGTCGCGCTTGGCAAGGTAGTCGTTGACGGTCACGATGTGCACGCCCCTGCCCGAGAGCGCGTTCAGATACGCGGGCAGCGTTGCGACCAGCGTCTTGCCTTCGCCGGTTCGCATCTCCGCGATCTTGCCCTGATGCAACGCAATGCCGCCGATCAGTTGCACGTCGAAGTGGCGCATGTTGAGGACGCGCTTGCCGGCCTCGCGCACCACCGCGAACGCCTCAGGCAGCAGTTGGTCGAGCGTTTCGCCGTTCGCATGACGCTGCTTGAATTCGGTGGTCTTGGTCTTGAGCGCGTCGTCCGCAAGCTTCGCGACCTCCGGCTCCAGGGCGTTGACCGCGCGCACCGAGTGCATGTACTGCCGCAGCAGCCGCTCGTTGCGGCTGCCGAAGATTTTCCTGAGCAGACCTGTGATCATGAATCGCTAAACGTGCTTCACTTAAATAAAAAGGGGTGGGGAAACACCCCACCCCCTTCTGACGCCAACCCGGAACCCGCTAACCAGGCAATCTCAGGAAGCGCACCGGATTCAGCGGCGCCCCATTCTGGCGAACCTCGAAATGCAGGTGCGGGCCGGTCGAGCGTCCGGTATTGCCGACTGCGCCGATCTTTCCGCCACTCATTACCACGTCGCCGGTCTTAGCCAGGCGTTTCGACAGGTGCGCGTAGCGCGTGATCAAGCCATTGCCGTGATCAATCTCGATCATATTACCATATTGAGGGTGCAAATCCGAGTAGATCACCACGCCGCCGGCCGCCGCGCGTGCCGGCGTGCCGATCTCGGCCATGAAATCCATGCCCTCATGAAATGCACGCACGCCGTTGAACGGATCGATGCGCCAGCCGAAGTTCGACGAGTACCAACCGCCCTCGACCGGCAGCACCGACGGCAGCAATTTCTTTTTCGCGCTGTCGATGATCATCAGCCAATCAAGGATGCCGAGCTTTTCGGTGCGATCGTCCACCTGCTTGGTGAGCAAGTCAACCTGCCGGTCCAAATCGCCGAGCGATAAATCGTAAGTCGGCAGGGTCGATACCGCGCCGCCGCGTCCGGGCGCCTGGTCGAACATGAATTCCTGGGGTTTGAAGCCGGCGGTCTTGGCCAGCCGCTCGCCGAGCGTATCGAGCCGCAGCAGCTGCGCTTGCATCTGCCCGAGCTTGGACGCCATGGCGTTCAGGTTTTCGCGCAGATAGCTCTGCATTTTCTCGTTCTGCTCCTGGTGCGCGCTCAAAATCAGGGTATTCAGGAGCGGGCTGTTGATGCTGGATGCGTAGCGCAGCATGAAGTACTGCAGTCCGAACGCCAAAACCAGCACGCCGAGCAGCGTCGCGACGGCGCCCACCGCCAGATGCGGGACGGCGAGCGTGATCGTCCGCGCCTTGGTCAGTTTCCCGGAAACTAGAATTATGTTCATGATTGCCCCACAATCTCAGCCATGCCCGCGCACAAGATCGACTTCTATCTCAACTCGTCGAACAGCTTGCGTCGATTGGCCGACCAGGCCCGGCGCATTGCCGAACTGCAACAGGTATTCCTGAAAATCGCGCCGCAATCATTGACTCAAGCGTGCTGCGTCAAGCAGTTACGCGCGGGAACCCTCTTCCTCTTGGCTGACAATGCGGCGATTGCTGCGAAACTTAAGCAACTCGCCCCGAGATTATTAACTGCTTACGAAAAACAGGGGGTTGAGGTTACTTCAATTCGGGTGGAAGTGCAAGTCAGGGAGGCGCCGCCGGGCCGCGCCCCAAAACGCGCACCCAAGCAATTAAGCATTGAAACCATTGAAAATTTGGAACGCCTCGCCGCGCGGCTTGACGACTCGCCATTGAAGCGGGCGCTAACTAATATGGCCGCGCACCAGCGCGACAAAAACTGATCCATTGCCTTCAAATTACCAGTAGCAAGCGCTCGAACAGCAGGAACACGAGCACGACGATCGCCATCACCATGCCGTATTTGAGCACCTGCCACGCGAAAGTCACGTAACGCCGGTTCCTGGTCAGCAGCGACATCACCAGCGCAGCGCCGATGGTGATCAATATCAGAAAGCCGACGACGCGCAGCACAAACATGGCGGTATTCCGGTTGCGGGACTAGAGGATCGAATCTCGCTCCCGGCGTGCGCCGGGATGATGAAACACTCAGGCCAGCGCGGGCTGGGTGGAGGCGACGAACGCCGGCGCGTCTTCGGCGCAGTCGAAGCTCACGTATTCCCACGCCTCCTTGCTCTCCAGCAGGCGCCGCAGCAGCGCGTTGTTGAGCGCGTGCCCGGATTTGTGTGCGGCGAACGTGCCGATCACGGGGTGGCCGAGCAGATAGAGGTCGCCGATCGCGTCCAGCACCTTGTGCTTGACGAATTCGTCGTCGTAGCGCAGCCCGTCGTTGTTGAGCACGCGATACTCATCGAGCACGATCGCGTTGTCGAGCGAGCCGCCGAGCGCGAGGCCCTGCGCGCGCATCCATTCGACCTCCTGCATGAAACCGAAGGTGCGCGCGCGGCTCACCTCCTTCACGTACGAGGTCTGCGCGAAATCGACGCACACCGACTTGGCGGAATTCTCGAATACCGGATGGTCGAAATCGATGCTGAATTCGATCTTGAAGCCGTTGTGCGGCGCGAAACGCGCCATTTTGTCGCCGTCGGTGACTTCGACCGGCTGCAGGATGCGGATGAATTTTTTCGCGGCCGGCTGTTCTTCGATGCCCGCCGACTGCAGCAGGAACACGAACGGTCCGGCGCTGCCGTCCATGATCGGCACTTCGCCCGCCGACACGTCGACGTGCAGGTTATCGATGCCAAGACCGGCGAGCGCCGACATCAGATGCTCGACCGTCGATACGCGCACGCCGTTCTGCTCAAGGCACGACGACAGCCGTGTGTCGCCGATATGATAAGGATCGGCCTTGATCTCGACTGGTTGCGGCAGGTCGACGCGGCAAAACACGATGCCGGTATTGGGCGCGGCCGGGCGCAAAGTCATATAGACCTTCTCGCCGGTGTGTAGCCCGACGCCAGTGGTGCGAATGATGTTTTTTAAGGTTCGCTGCTGTATCACGTATTGACTCTTTAATTTTTGGAGTTCTTAAAAACGAATTTTATCACGGTCGATGCCGACCCCGCAAAACGCGTGGACGTGCCACCACGCCGGACGGCCGTCTCTCGGCAATTGCCAGCGGGCGGCGGCCCGAAAGCCGCCGCCTAATCCGCCTGCTTGCGCAGGAACGCCGGTATGTCCAGCATCTCGACGCCCGATTGCCGCATCGCTTCGACCGTCTGATTGCGATTGCGCCGCATCACCGCCGGCTGGTCGAGTTCCTCGTAATTGACGGGCCCGGCCGCGGACGCGTTGTCGGTGCCGGTCGCCTGCATCACGACCGTCAGCGGCTTCGGCTGCATGCGCGCATGGGTCTTGCCCAGCCCGGTCGCGACGATGGTCACGCGCAGTTCGTCTTCCAGGCCCTCGTCGTACACCGTGCCGGCGATCACCGTCGCCGATTCGGCAGTGAACGCCTTGACCACGTCCATTACGTCGTACATCTCCTGCAACTGGAACAACGATTTACTCGCTGAAATGTTGACCAGCACGCCGCGCGCATCGGCGATATCGATGTCTTCGAGCAGCGGGCATGCCACCGCCTGCTCGGCCGCCATGCGCGCGCGGTCGGTTCCTGCCGCCCTGGCCGAGCCCATCATCGCCACCCCGGTTTCGGACATCACGGTCTTCACGTCGGCAAAGTCGACGTTGATCATGCCCTCGCAGCTGATGATTTCAGCGATGCCGGCGACCGCGCCGTGCAGCACGTCGTTCGCCGCCCGAAACGCTTCATCCAGCGTGACCTGGTTGCCGAGCACCTGCATCAGCTTGTCGTTCGGCACCACGATCAGCGAATTGACGAGCTGCGCGAGTCCGTCGAGTCCTTCCTGTGCGATCTTCTGCCGCTTGCCCTCGAACGCAAACGGCTTGGTCACCACCGCCACCGTGAGGATGCCAAGTTCGCGCGCGATTTCGGCCACCACCGGTGCCGCGCCGGTGCCGGTGCCGCCGCCCATGCCGGCGGTCAGGAACAGCATGTCGGCGCCGCGGAGCAGCTCGACGATGCGCTCGCGATCCTCGAGCGCCGCCTGGCGGCCGACCTCGGGATTGGCGCCGGCGCCGAGCCCCTTCGTGACGTTGACACCGAGCTGCAACTGGGTGCGCGCCTGGGTGCGCCGCAACGCCTGCATATCGGTGTTGGCGCAGATGAACTCGACGCCTTTCACACCGTTGGCGATCATGTGATCGACTGCGTTGCCGCCGCAACCGCCGACCCCGATTACCTTCAATACCGCTTCCTGTGACGGAACTTCCATGATTTCAAACATAGCTGCCTCCTGTGACTAAAGTAGAAACAAAACCTGCGCAGTGTCGACTCCGTGTTGCCGAATTTCCTGATCCCGGTGCATACGCATTTGCATACCCCCTAAAAATTTCCCTTGAACCAGCTCTTCATGCGCTCGATCAACCCCGCGAGCGACCCGAGGTTCGCCTGCGCGAGCTGTTGCTGGCGCTGCTCCTGCAGCCCGAGCAGCAGCAGGCCGACCGCGGTCGAGTAGCGCGGATTGCGCACCACTTCCGACAGCCCGCCGTGGTATAGCGGCTGGCCGATGCGCACCGGCATATGGAAAATCTCTTCGCCGAGCTCGACCATGCCCCGCATCGAGCTCGAGCCGCCGGTGATCACGATCCCTGAGGACAGCAGGTCCTCGTAACCCGAGCGGCGCAGTTCCGACTGCACGAGCGCATACAGCTCCTCGATGCGCGGCTCGATCACTTCGGCGAGCGTCTGGCGCGACAGCAGGCGCGGGCCGCGCTCGCCGATACCCGGCACTTCGACCATGTCCTGCGGATCGGCAAGCTGCCGCAGCGCGCAGCCGTAACGCTGTTTGATGTCTTCGGCATCCTTGGTGGGAGTCCGCAATGCCATCGCGATGTCGTTGGTGATCTGGTCGCCGGCGATCGGGATCACGCCGGTATGGCGGATCGCGCCCTGGGTGAAAACCGCGATGTCGGTGGTGCCGCCGCCGATGTCGACCAGGCACACGCCGAGGTCTTTCTCGTCTTCCGACACCGCCGCGGTGGCCGAGGCGAGCGGCTGCAGGATCAGGTCGCGCACTTCGAGCCCGCAGCGCCGCACGCACTTGATGATGTTCTGCGCCGCCGACACGGCGCCGGTCACGATGTGGACGTTGACTTCGAGCCGTACTCCGCTCATGCCGAGCGGCTCGCGCACGTCGCCCTGGCCGTCGACGATGAATTCCTGGTTCAGGATGTGCAGCACCTGTTGGTCGGTCGGAATCGGAATCGCCTTGGCAGTCTCGATCACGCGCTCGACGTCCTGCTGCGTCACCTCGCCGCGGTCCTTGATCGCCACCATGCCGCGCGAATTGATGCTCTTGATGTGGCTGCCGGCAATCCCGGTGTAGACGTCGCGGATTTTGCAGTCCGCCATCAGCTCGGCTTCTTCGAGCGCGCGCTGGATCGCATTCACCGTCGCCTCGATGTTGACCACCACGCCCTTCTTGAGTCCTTTCGACGGATGGCTGCCCATGCCGATGATTTCGAAGCCGGCGTCCGGGCGCAGTTCGGCGACGATCGCCGCGATCTTCGAGGTGCCGATGTCGAGGCCGACGATCAGGTTCTTGTTTTCCTTGGCTTTGCTCATTCCATCCTCTCCGCGCTCATCCGGTCGCGCGCGGCGCAGTTTTTTTGCCGCGGCGCGCGTCCTGCGGCTCGAACTTCAATTCGGGTACGCGCACCGCAAAGCCATTCGGATAGCGCAGGTCGACGTAGTCGATCTTGCGTTGCAGTCGATTGACGGTGCGCTCGTAGACCGCGATGAAACGGTCGAGCCGCGACTCGATGCTTTCGCGCCCGAGCTCGAGGGTCAGTCCGCTCTCGAGCCGCACCTGCCACGCACGGCGCGGGGAAACCCGCACCTGCGCCGGCACCTGCCCGATCGCGGCGAGACTGCGCTGGAAGTAGCCATACTGGATGGCGATCTCCTTGGCGCTCGCCGGCGGGCCGACAAACAGCGGCAGCATGCCGTCGTAGGCCGCGGTGAACACTTCACCTTGGATATTGACCAGCGCCACGCTGCCCCAGCGCGCGAGCGGCACGTGCTCTTCGAGCGTGACATCAAGCCGGTCCGGCCACTGGCGACGCACGTTGACTTTGCGCACCCACGGCAGCCTTTCAAATGCAGCGCGCGCCTGCGCGAGGTCGAGCGTGAAGAAATTGTCCTGCAGCTCACGTTTAACGATCACTTCGACCTGCCCGACTGTGACGTGCGCGAGCGCGCCGCTGATGCGCACTTCGCGCAGCGGAAACACCGGCAGCCGCACGACGTAATGCAGCGTGCCGTAAGCCACGAGCAGGAACGCCGCCGCAAACAGCAGGCTCGCGATCGCATTCAGGATGTCGGGCTTATCCCACATGGCACCCCCAATGCGGAATGCAGAGTGCAGAGTGCAGAATTGAAACGGCATCAGCCGACATGAGCCAGCTCCAGGATGCGCAAAACCAGGTCGTCGAACCCGATGCCGGCGGCGCGCGCCGCCATCGGCACCAGCGAATGCCCGGTCATGCCGGGTATAGTGTTCATTTCGAGCAGG
The DNA here is from genome assembly GCA_023266235.1 of Betaproteobacteria bacterium. Taxonomy (GTDB): domain Bacteria; phylum Pseudomonadota; class Gammaproteobacteria; order Burkholderiales; family SG8-41; genus PALSA-1004. Next base: position 9,447 of record JAHFRL010000024.1, on the reverse strand, counting down.
AACGCGCTTCCGTCGTCACGCAGCATCAAGTCGGCGCGTCCCCAGCCGCTGCAGCCGAGCGCCTCGACCGCGCGCATCACCAGCGCCTGCAATTCCTGCTCCTGCGCGGCGGGCAGCCCGCACGGACAGTGATACTTGGTGTCGTCGCCGAAGTACTTGTTCTGATAGTCATAGTTGCCGTGCGGCGCCTCGATCCAGATGAGCGGCAGCGCGCGGTCTTCGAGGAAGGCGGCGGTGAGCTCGCGTCCCGCGATGAATTCCTCGGCCATCACCAGCGCGTCGTAGCGGGCAGCCAGCTCGTAGGCGGCATCGATGTTTGCGGCTGACGTCACCTTGGTCAGCCCCAGGCTCGAGCCCTCGTGCACGGGTTTCACGACCAGCGGCAAGCCGAGCCGCTTCGCCACCGCCGTCCAATCGCTGCGCGCAGTCAGAACTTCGTGGCGCGGCGTCGGCACGCCGCATGCCAGCCACACCAGCTTGGTGCGCAGCTTGTCGAGGCACAGCGCGGACGCCATCACGCCGCTGCCGGTATACGGGATTTCCATCAACTCGAGCGCGCCCTGCACCGTGCCGTCCTCGCCAAAACGCCCGTGCAATGCGATGAACGCGCGCTTATAGCCATCGGTTTTCAGTTCGAATACCGGGCGCTCGGCCGGATCGAATGCATGCGCGTCGACGCCTTTGCGGCGCAGGCCCGCGAGCACGTTCTGGCCCGACATGAGGGAAATCTCGCGCTCGGCGCTTTTGCCGCCCATGAGGACCGCGACCTTGCCCAAGGATTGAGGATTGAGGATTGAGGATTGAGGCGTGCTCATGCCGGCTCACCGATAATGCGCACTTCGCGCTCGAGGTCGATGCCGAATTTCTGCTTGACCGCGGCGTGCGCGGTTTCGATCAGAGCCTCGATATCGGCGGCGCGGGCGTTGCCGGTGTTGACGATGAAATTCGCGTGCTTGCCGGAAATCATCGCGCCGCCGAGCGCGTGGCCCTTCAGCCCGCACGCTTCGATCAGGCGCGCCGCATAGTCGCCCTGCGGGTTGCGGAACACCGACCCGGCATTGGGCTGGTTGAGCGGTTGGGTCTCGATGCGGCGCTCCAGCAGCTGCTTGATGATCTCGCGCGATTTCGCAGCTTCGCCGCGCGGCAGCTTGAAGCGCGCCGCGACGAACCATTCTTCGTGAAGCGGGAGGCGGGAGGCGGGAGGCGCCGCGGCCGCTTCGCTCCCGGCTTCCGATCCCGCGTTCCCGGCCTTCAATACCACCGTGCGATAGCCGATGTCGTAATTGGCGGGCGTGCGCTGGCGCAGCTGGCCGGCGCGGTCGAGCGTGGTCACGCTCTCCACGATGTTCCAGGTCTCGCCGCCGTAGCAGCCGGCGTTCATCGCGAGCGCTCCGCCTACCGTGCCGGGAACCCCGGCCATGAATTCGGCGCCGGCGAGCTTGTGCATTGCGGCGAAGCGCGCCACTTTCGGGCTCGGCACGCCGGCCTCGGCATAAACCGCGTTGCCCTCGAAGCGGATCTGCTTGAGCACGCCGTGCGTGAGAATCACCGTGCCGCGCAGGCCGCCGTCGCGCACCAGCAGATTGCTGCCGAGCCCGATCAGCCATACCGGCTCGTGCTGCGGCACCGTCACGAGGAAGGCGCGCAAGTCGTCGAGATCGGCCGGGACATAGGCGCGGTCGGCGCAGCCGCCGGCGCGCCAGCTCGTATGCCGCGCCATCGGCTCGTTAAGCCGCAGTTTGCCGCGCAGTCCGTGCATACCGACTTTTTTCACCTCGCTCATGTCCATATCAATTTCGTGAAACGTGAAATGTGAAATGTGAAACGTCAAAAACACGCCACGTTTCACGTTTCACCGCGCTTTGCGCATCACGTTTCACGCTTTGTCCTTCACCAGCACCGCCGCCACCGTGCCGATCGAGCCGGCGCCCATCGTCACCACCACGTCGTCATCCTTCACCGCGTTGCGGATCGCCGCGGGAAAATCCGCTACCTGCTCGACGAAAATCGGCTCGACCTTGCCCTGCACGCGCACCGCGCGCGCGAGCGCCCTGCCGTCGGCGGCGACAATCGGCGCTTCGCCCGCGGCGTAGACCTCGGTCAGCAGCAGCACGTCGACCGTGGAGAGCACTTTCACGAAATCCTCGAAGCAGTCGCGCGTGCGGGTGTAGCGGTGCGGCTGGAACGCAAGCACCACGCGCCGCCCCGGAAACGCGCCGCGCACCGCGGCCAGCGTGGCCGCCATCTCCGCCGGGTGATGGCCGTAATCGTCGATCAGCGTGTAGCGGCCGCCGCCCGGCAATTTGATGTCGCCGTAGCGCTGGAAGCGCCGGTCGACGCCCTTGAAATCGGCCAGCGCCTTGACGATCGCCGCATCCGGCGCGCCGACTTCCATGCCCACCGCGATCGCGGCGAGCGCATTCAACACGTTGTGCTCGCCGGCCAGATTGAGCGTGATCTCGAGATCCGGCAGCCGGGCGTTGTGGGTGTCCTTGCGCACGACGCGGAATCGCATCCTCCCCGCGTCGGCCTTGATGTCGACGGCGCGGATCTGGGCGCTGCCCGACAGGCCGTAAGTCGTGACCGGCTTGGTCACCGCCGGCATGATTTCACGCACGTTGGGATCGTCGACGCACAACACCGCGGTGCCGTAGAACGGCAGGTGCTGCACGAAATCGAGGAACGCCTGGCGCAGCCGGCCGAAGTAGTGGCCGTAGGTTTCCATGTGGTCGGCGTCGATATTGGTGACCACCGCGAGCACCGGCGCCAGATACAGGAACGACGCGTCGGACTCGTCGGCTTCGACCACGATAAATTCGCCGCTGCCGAGCTTGGCGTGCGAACCCGCGGCTTCGAGCCGGCCGCCGATCACGAACGTCGGGTCCATGCCGGCTTCGGCGAGCACGCTCGCGACCAGGCTCGTGGTCGTGGTCTTGCCGTGCGTGCCGGCAACCGCGATGCCCTGCTTCAAGCGCATCAGCTCGGCCAGCATCATCGCGCGCGGCACTACCGGGATCTTGTGGACGCGCGCGGCGGCGACTTCGGGGTTGTCGTCCTTGACCGCGCTCGACACCACGACTGCATCGACATCGGCGATGTTGTCCGCGGCGTGGCCTTTCATCACTCGGGCGCCGAGGCCTTGCAACCGCCGCGTCACCACGTTGTCGTTGAGGTCGGAGCCGCTCACCTCGAAGCCGAGGTTGAGCAGCACTTCGGCGATGCCGCTCATGCCCGAGCCGCCGATGCCGACGAAATGCACGCGTTTGACTTTGTGCCTCACGGGTGTCTCCGGTGAGGCGTGAGGCGTAAAATCGCCGCGCGCTTGCACGCGATTCCCCTTCGTTTCACGTCTCTCTTCCTGACCATCATGCAGCCAATCCCATACATGCCTCGGCCACCACGCGCGTCGCGTCGGGTTTGGCCGCACTGCGCGCTTTCTGCGCCATCTCGAGCAGCGCCTCGCGCGTGAAGCCGCGCAGCAGGTCCGCAAGTTTCCGTGGGGTGAACTCGTGCTGCGGCACGAGCACCGCCGCGCCGCGCTCGCTTAAGAAACGCGCGTTATGCGTCTGGTGGTCGTCAACCGCGCGCGGGAACGGCACCAGCACGCTCGCGATGCCGGCGGCGGCGAGCTCGGCAATGGTCGATGCGCCGGCGCGGCAGATGATCAGGTCCGACTCCGCGTACTGCGCGGCCATGTCGGCGATGAAAGGCACCAGCGTCGCGGCGACTCCTGCGCGCTGATAGTTGGCCTGCGCTTGCGCAAGGTGACGTTCGCCCGACTGATGCGTAACGAGCGGGCGCCCGGCTGCCGGCAGCAGCGCCAGCGCCTGCGGCACGATGTCATTGAGCGCCTGCGCGCCGAGGCTGCCGCCGATCACGGTGAGCCGCAGGGGGCCGGAGCGAGCGCGGTAACGCTCGCCGGGCGCCGCAAGCCGAGCGATGTCGCCGCGCACCGGGTTACCAGTCCAGATCAGTGCGGTCGACGCACCGAACGCATCCGGAAAACCGGCGAGCACGCAATCCGCCAGTCTGGCGAGCACGCGGTTGGCGAGCCCGGCGATCGAATTCTGTTCGTGAATCGCCAGCGGACGGTTGAGGAGCGACGCCATCATGCCGCCCGGGAACGATACGTAGCCGCCCATGCCGAGCACGACGTCCGGACGGTGCGCAAAGATTGCGCGCGCGCTTTGCCAGAACGAGATCAGCAGCTGCAGCGGCAGCAGCGCGAGCCGCAGCAGTCCCCTGCCGCGCACGCCGGACATGCTGATCCACGCCATGGTGTAGCCCTTGGGCGCAACCAGCTGCGTCTCCATGCCGGCTTTCGATCCGAGCCAGACGATGTTCCAGCCCTGCGCGCGCAGATACTCGGCCACCGACAGCGCGGGGAAGATATGGCCGCCGGTGCCGCCCGCCATGATCATCAGGATCCGGGAGGCGTGAGGCGTGAGGCGGGCGCTCATACCGTTAAACCTCGCATCAACTGGCGATTTTCCCAGTCCACCCGCAGCAGCACCGCGAGCGCGCAGCAATTGGCGGCGATGCCGCTGCCGCCGAACGACAGCAGTGGCAACGTGAGCCCCTTGGTCGGCAGCACGCCCATGTTCACGCCCATGTTGATGAACGCCTGCACGCCGATCCACAGGCCGATGCCGTGCGCGACCAGCGCCGGGAAACAGCGTTCGAGCGCGGCCGCCTGGCGGCCGATCGCGCACGCACGCACGACGATGATTGCGAACAGGGCAATCACCAGCGCAACGCCGGCGAAGCCGAGCTCTTCGGCGATCACCGCCAGCAGGAAATCGGTGTGCGCTTCGGGCAGATAGAACAGTTTCTCGACGCTGCCGCCGAGGCCGACGCCGAACCATTCGCCGCGCCCGAATGCGATCAGCGCGTGCGACAGCTGGTAGCCCTTGCCGAACGGGTCCGCCCACGGGTCCATGAAGCCGGTCACGCGCTGCATGCGATAAGGGGAAATCCAGACCAGCAGCAGAAAACCCGCGATCAGCAACGTAATCAACCAGGCGAACAGTTTCCAGTTCATGCCGCCGAGAAACAGAATGCCCATCGCGACCAGCGTGATCACCGCGAATGCGCCGAAGTCCGGCTCGCGCAGCAGCAGCCCGGCGATCAGCAGCATCACCGCCAGCATCGGCAGAAAACCCTTGCTCAGGCTGTGCATGTGGGCCGATTTACGCACGGTGTAATCGGCGGCATACAGCACGGCAAAGAATTTCATCAATTCGGAGGGCTGCAGGTTGAACAGATACAGCGAGAGCCAGCGCTGGCTGCCGTTGACTTCGCGCCCCACCCCGGGCACCAGCACGAGAACCAGCAGGCCGACGCCGAACAGGAACAGGTAGAGTGCCGCCTGCTGCCAGAAACGCAGCGGAAACTGGAATGCGATGGCGGCAAGCAACACGCTGATGGCGAGGAACGTGCCGTGCCGCACCAGGTAATACATCGGCTGCTGGCCGGTGATGCGGCTGCCCTCGGCGATCGCGATCGACGACGAATAGACCATCACCAGGCCGAGCGCGAGCAACAGCACGCTCGCCCACATCAGGGCGTGGTCGTATTCCGCCGGCTGCGGCCGGCTTTTCACGTCCGCGTAGAACATCGCTTCCCGACTCTCAGTCCTCAATCCTCGAACCTCGATCCTTGCCCTGCGCCAAATTACGCACCGCCGCGGCGAACACTTCGCCGCGGTGCATGTAATTCCTGAACATGTCGTAGCTCGCGCACGCCGGCGACAGCAGTACCGCGTCGCCGCGCCGGCTTGCCGCGCGGGCGCTCGCGACCGCCTGCACCATGTCGTCGGCGCGCACGAGCGGCACGCCGCAGCCGTCGAGCGCCGCCGCAATCTGCTCGCGGTCGCGCCCGATCAGCACCACGGCACGCGCGCGGCGCTTGACCGCCGCGCGCAGCGGGCCGAAGTCCTGGCCCTTGCCGTCGCCGCCCGCAATCAGCACCACCGGTTGCGCGAGGCCGTCGAGCGCGGCAACGGTCGAACCGACGTTGGTGCCTTTCGAGTCGTCGTAGAACGTGACGCCGTCGAGTTCGGCGATTTTTTCGACGCGGTGCGGCAGTCCCTTGAAATTGCGCAAGGCCTTGATGAGCGGCGCGGCGGCGACGCCGATCGCGTGACACAGGGCACCCGCCGCCAGCGCATTTGCCACGTTATGCATGCCTGCGACCGGCAATTCGTCGACCGGCATCAATGTCTGCGCGCCGCGCGCAAGCCACGCCTGGCCGGCGCGTTGCGCGACGCCCCATTCGCGCTCCCCGCGCGGCGCAGCAAGCCCAAAGCGATGGACGGTGCGTCCCGGCAGCGCCATCGCATTGCTGCGCGCGTCGTCGCGATTGAGCACCTGCGCGCCGCTGCCGTTGAAAATGCGCGCCTTGGCCGCAACGTAAGCATCGATGCCGGCGTAGCGGTCGAGATGGTCTGCGGACAGATTGAGCAGCGTTGCCGCACCGGCGTCGAGGCTCGTTGTGCTCTCGAGCTGAAAGCTCGAGAGCTCGAGCACGAACACATCGGGCGAAGCCCTGCCGTCCTCGATGTCGATCAGCGCGCCGAGTACCGGCGTGCCGATATTGCCCGCGACCACGGTGTCAAGTCCCGCCGCGGCGCAGATGTCGCCCGCCATGCGCGTCACCGTGCTCTTGCCGTTGGTGCCGGTCACCGCAACGACTCGCGGAGGAATGAGGGATGAAGGATGAGGGATGAGTTGCGCAAGTGCCTGCGCGAACAGCTCGACGTCGCCGGCCACCGGCGTGCCGCGCTTGATGGCGGCGGCCACCGCCGGCGTGCGGCGATCGATGCCGGGACTGATCGCGATCAAGTCGGCTGCCCGCACGGCTGCATCGCGAAACTCGCCGCACACGAGTGCGATGTCGGGCAGGTCGCGCCCGAGTTCTGCCGCGTGCGGCGGATCGGCGCGCGTGTCGGCGACCGACACAATCGCGCCGCGCCGTTTAAGCCAGCGCGCCATCGACATTCCGGTTTCACCGAGTCCGAGCACGAGCACCCGCTTTCCTTTTAGATCCAACATCCACACGCGAGGAGGAGTGGGAGAGGAGAGGCGAGAGGCGAAAACCCGGCTGAAGCCTCACGCTCGACGCCCCGCTTTTCACACCGCTCTCCTCTCTCCTCTCTCCTCACACCCCGTCCCTCACCGCAGCTTCAACGTCGAGAGCCCGACCAGCACCAGCATCATGGTGATGATCCAAAAACGGACGACGACCTGATTCTCCTTCCATCCTTTCAGCTCGTAGTGGTGATGCAGCGGCGCCATGCGGAAAATGCGTTTGCCCGTCAGTTTGAACGACGCGACCTGCAGCACCACCGACAGCGTCTCGACCACGAACACGCCGCCCATGATGAACAGGACGATTTCCTGCCGTACGATCACCGCGATGGTGCCGAGGGCGGCGCCCAGCGCGAGCGCACCAACATCGCCCATGAACACTTCCGCCGGATAGGCGTTGAACCATAGGAACGCGAGCCCTGCGCCGGCCAGCGCGCCGCAAAACACCGCCAATTCGCCAGCGCCGGGAATTAACGGAAAACCGAGATACTTCGAGAACACCGCGTGGCCGGCGACGTAAGCGAACACGCCGAGCGCACTGCCGATCATCACCGTCGGCATGATCGCAAGGCCATCGAGGCCATCGGTGAGATTGACCGCGTGGCCGGTGCCGACTATGACGAAAAACGCGAGCGTAATGAAACCGAATACACCGAGCGGGTACGCGACGTGCTTGAAGAACGGCACGATCAAGTCGGCCTTGGGTGGCAGATCCATGGACAAACCGCTCTGCACCCATGCCGTGAACAAGGGCAGAATCTGCACCTTGTTGGGCACCGACACGGCAAATGCAAGATAGACCGCAGCGCTGAGCGCGATCACGGCTGACCACCAGAACTTGGGTTTCGGCGACAACCCTTTCGGATTGTGGCGCACGACCTTGCGGTAGTCGTCGACCCAGCCGATTGCGCCGAAGCCGATCGTCACCGCCAGCACCACCCACACGAAGCGGTTTTCGAGATCGGCCCACAGCAACGTCGTCACCACGATCGCGATCAGAATCAGCGCGCCGCCCATGGTCGGCGTGCCGGCTTTCGGCAGGTGCGATCGCGGACCGTCGTCGCGCACGGCCTGGCCGATCTTGTACGAAGTGAGCCTGCGGATCATCAGCGGCCCAACCGCGAAGGTGATGAGCAGCGCAGTGAGGCATGCGAGCACCGCGCGCAGCGTGATGTAGCTGAACACGTTGAACGCGCGGATGTCTTTTGCCAGCCACTGCGTGAGCTCTAAGAGCATGTGCAACCTCCGGTTGCGCGAGAGGCAGGAGGCGGGAGGCGGGAGGCGGGACTGAAAAGGCTGTTCATTGCTTTGCCTCCTCTCTCCTCGCCCCTCTCTCCTCTCGGGGCACCGCAAACGCGGTGACCACCCGTTCCATTTGCATGAAGCGCGAGCCTTTGACCAGCACCGTCACGCCCGGCGCAAGCACGTTCTCGATTTCCGCGAGCAGGTCCTCGATGCGCCGAAAGTGACGCGCGTTGGCACCGAATGCCTGCGACGCCGGCGCGGAGAATTCGCCAAGCGTGAACAGTCGATCGATACCCGACTCGCGCGCGAACGCGCCGACCTCGGCATGCAACCCGGCCGACTGCGTTCCGAGTTCGCCCATGTCGCCCAGCACCAACAACTTCGTGCCGGTCATCCGTGCCAGCACCGCGATTGCGGCGCGCATCGACTCCGGATTCGCGTTGTAGCTGTCGTCGATCAGCGTCGCGCCGTGCAGGCAGCTCTTCCGCTGCAGCCGGCCCTTGACGCCGGAAAATCGCGCGAGGCCCGCCGCTACGGTCGCCACCGGCACCCGCAGCGCGGCCGCGGCCGCGCTCGCGGCGAGCGCGTTCCTGACGTTGTGCAGCCCCGGCGCCCGCACCACCGCGCTCGCCCCGCCGAGCGGCGTCTTGAGCACGATTTCGCTGTCGAGTCCGTGGATGCGATAACTTGCGCTCACTGCGGCCGTGGCCTCGAGCCCGAACTCGAGTTGCTTTCTGCCCGCCGCGAGTTCGCGCCACAACGGCGCGTAGCGCTCGTCGGCGTTGATTACCGCGACGCCATCGGCTTTCAGCCCTTCGAAGATTTCACCCTTGGCGCGCGCGATCGCTGCGGTCGAGCCGAGGAATTCGATGTGCGCGAGTCCCGCGTTATTGATCAGCGCCACATCGGGCTCGGCGAGCCGCGTGATGTAGCTGATTTCGCCGGCGTGATTCATGCCCATTTCGATCACTGCGTAGCGATGCTCGCGCCGCAGCTCGAGCAGCGTCAGCGGCACGCCGATGTGATTGTTGAGGTTGCCGCGCGTGGCCAGAACGCAGGATTGAGCATCGAGGATCGGGGATTGAAATGCTTTGCATGCTTCGCGCAATATCAA
>JAHFRL010000222.1 GCA_023266235.1 Betaproteobacteria bacterium | reverse complement strand
CCTTGTTCTCAGTTCCACGACCAGAAGTCGCTGCGCTCTTGCATGAAAAACCGCGCAAGCACCATCTTGTGCACTTCGGAAGCGCCGTCCACTAGCCGCGCCTGGCGCGCGTAGCGGTAGATCCATTCGAGTTTGGTGTCTTTCGAGTAGCCGCCCGCGCCGTTCAACTGGATCGCGGTATCGACGGCCTGATGCAGCACGTCGGCGACCGCGATCTTCGCCATCGAAATTTCCTTGCGCGCAAACTCGCCGCGGTCGAGTTTCGCCGCTGCGCGCATCACGAGCATGCGCCCGATCTCGATCTGCATCGCCGCGTCACCTAACAGCCACTGCACGCTTTCACGCTCGGCAAGCTTGGCGCCTTGAGCTTCGCGGTGGGAAACGTATTCCGCGGCGATTGCCATCGAACGACGCGCGAGCCCGAGCCAGCGCATGCAGTGGGTGAGCCGCGCGGTGCCGAGCCGGATCTGCGTGACTTTCAAGCCGTCGCCGACCGCCATCAGCCGGTTCTCGTCGGGAATCTCGAGCCCGTCGAATTCGAGCTCGCAGTGCCCGCCGTGCTCTTCCGGCCCCATGATCGGGATGCGGCGCACGATCTTCCAGCCCGGCTGGTCGCGGTCGTACAGGAATGCGGTGAGCCCCTTTCTCTTGTCGTCGGAAGTCCTGGCGATCAGGATGAAGTGCTGCGCGACACCCGCTCCGGTGATGAACCACTTGCGGCCGCGGATCACCCATTTGTCGTTCTTCTTCGTCGCGGTCGTCAGCATCATGGCCGGGTCGGAGCCGGCGCCCGGCGCGGGCTCGGTCATCACGATCGCCGAGCGCACGGCTCCGTCGATGATCGGCTGCAGCCAGCGCTTCTTCTGCTCTTCCGTGGCGACCTTGTTGAGCACGATCATGTTGCCATCGTCGGGGGCGGCGGAATTGAATACGACAGGGCCGAAGATCGAGTAATTCATTTCCTCGTAGCACGCGGCCATGCCGGTGACGTTGAGCCCCTGGCCGCCGCGTTCCTTGGGCATCTGCGGCGCCCACAGCCCGGCGGCTTTCGCTTTGGCGCGCATCTTCTCCAGCACGTCGAGCCGGATGTTCTCGTGATCGTCGAATGACCGCGGGTCGCTTTCGAGCGGCAGCAGATGCTCGGCGACGAACGCGCGGTAACGCTGGCGATAGTCTTCGATGTGAGGCGGTAAGGTAAAGTCCATAGGAAGCTCGGGATTCAGGAGTCAGGATTCGGGATTCAGGGGAGGTCAGGCTTCGCTTTTCAACAGTGTCCTTGCGCGCTCGCGCAGCACGAATTTCTGGATCTTGCCGGTCGCGTTCTTCGGCAGTTCGCCGAACACGACTTTTTTCGGCGCCTTGAAATGCGCCAGCATGCCGCGCACATGCGTGACCAGCTGCGCTTCGCCGGTGGCGGCGCCGGGTTTCAGCGTGACGAATGCGACCGGCACCTCGCCCCATTTCGGATCAGGGCCGGCGACGACCGCGGCTTCGAGCACCGCCGGGTGCGCGGCAAGCGCGCGCTCGACTTCGAGCGACGCGATGTTTTCGCCGCCCGAGATGATGATGTCCTTCGCGCGGTCCTTGATTTCGATATAGCGGTCGGGATGCATGACGCCGAGATCGCCGGTCCGGAACCAGCCATCGGGCGCGGCGCGACGAGTGGCGATGTCGTCAAGGTAATAGCCGAGCATGACGTTGTTGCCGCGCAGCGCGATCTCGCCGAGCGTCGCGCCGTCGGCGGGGACGTCCCTGCCTGCGGCATCGACCACCCGCAGCGATTCGCTGATGACGTTGCCGATGCCCTGGCGCGCCTTGATCTGCGCTTGCTCGTGGATTGCGAGTTTGCTCCAGTCGGCGCGCCACTCGCAGATCGCCGCCGGACCATAGGTTTCGGTAAGACCATAGAGATGCGTGACGTCGATGCCGAGTTCGGCCATGCGCGTGAGAATCGCCGGCGTCGGCGGCGCGCCGCCCGTTGCGGCCCGGATTGTGCGCGATAGCTTGCCGCGCGCAGCCGCCTCGCTCCATGCGATCATGATCAGTACCGTCGGCGCCGCGCAGAAGTGCGTGACGCCGGATTCGCGCAGATGCCGCCACACCAGCTCGGGATCGAGCTTGCGCAGGCACAGATGCGTCGCGCCCGCCGCGGTCACGCCCCACGTGAAGCACCAGCCGTTGCAGTGAAACATCGGCAACGTCCACAGGTAGACACTGTCGCAGTCGAGGCGCATGTGCGCCGCCATCGCGAGCGCCTGCAGATAAGCGCCGCGGTGGTGGTACATCACGCCTTTCGGCTTGCCGGTGGTGCCGCTCGTATAGTTGATCGAAAGCATGCCGCGCTCATCGGCAACCGGCTCGGCGTGTGGCGCGGCATCAGCGAGCAGTTTTTCGTATTCGTCGGCGCCGCCCGCGCGCACCAGCTTCAACGCGGAGCCGACTTGCCGCGCGATGTCGCGCGCGACCGTCTCGAATTCGTGATCGTAGATCAATACCGCGGCTGCGCTGTGTTTGATGATGTAGGCGAGATCGCCGGCAGTGAGGCGCTGGTTGAGCGCGACCAGCACGGCGCCGGCGAACGGCATCCCGTAATGCGCCTCGAGCAGCACATGCGTGTTGGGCGCGAGCACCGCGACGCGCGCGCCGGCGGTGACGCCCAGCCTGCGCAGCGCGCCGGCCAGCCGCCGCGCCCGGTCGAGAAATTCGGCGTAGGTATAGCGGCGCTCACCGTCGATCACCGCGATGCGGTTCGCGAACACCGCGGCCGAGCGGCGCAAAAAAGCGGTCGGCGTCAGGGGCTCGAACGACATCTGCGGCTGCATCTGAGGTTCCTCAATTCTTGAGTGCTTTGGGATTGGCGACTGCGAGCTTGTCCGCGGTGGTCTTTTCCAGGTGCGCGAGCAGCGCCGCGCGTTCCCGGGAATCGAAGCGTCCGGCGCGGATCTCGGTGGCGAGGCGCCGATTATAGCCCGCGAGCGCTGCGTGGAGGGCTGCACCGGTCAACGGCTGCGGACGCTCGGCAAACAGATTGCGCAGTCGCGCAAGCTCGGCCTGGGCGGCGGCATCGCCGGCGGCGTGCTCGCGCGCCGCTATCGCCATCGCATTGGCGACCATCCGCGCGCTGTAGCGCAGCTCTTCCGGCAGCCGCGGCAGGATTTCATCGAGCAGCGTGCGGCGCGCGATTTCGAGCAGTTCGGTCGCGTCGGGGCGGTCATTCATCGGAGGTCGGTGATGGGTTATGAGCGATGGGTGAATAGTGAATCGGGAATAGGGAATAGGAAATAGGAAATAGAAAATGGTAAGAGCTTTTCACCCATTCCCCGTTGCCCATTCCCCATTCCCCCTCGTCAGTGCCACGATCTCGTGCTCGAGTTCGGCGACGATGCGCCCGGTCAGCGCGAGCTCGAGCGACGGCTCGACGCCCGACAAATGGCGCTGCGCCTGCTGCAGCGCGATCACCGACCAGCGTATGTGTGCCATTACCTGCCAGTATACGAGCGCTTCCGCCGTTACCGTGCGCCCCGCTGCGCGCTGATAGGGCCCGAGAAAATCGCCCGCCCCGGCGATGCCGCCCACGGGCCGATGCTTGGCCCCGAAGCGCCAGCACTTGGCGAATATCCAGCCGACGTCTTCCAGCGGATTGCCGAACGCGGCGAACTCCCAGTCGAGCACGCCGGCGAGCCGGCCGTGGTCGACGAGATAATTGCCGGTGCGGTAATCGCGGTGAATGAAGGTGGTTTCCTCCTGCGCGGGCGCGTTCACTGCGCACCAGCGCAGCCCCCATTCGAGCGTGGGATGCGGCGCGGGCAGCTGATCGAGATAACCGCGGTAGTGCGCGATATTGTCCCGCGCCAGCATTGTTTTCAGAAAGCCGAGTTGCGATTGCTGCGGCCTGATCGCGTGCAGCCGCGCGAGGTTCTCGGCGAGCTCCCGTGCGAGACGCGCGCGGTCCGGGATCAGCGCTGCTTCGCGCGTGACGCGATGCCCGCTCGCAACACCCGGCAGCCGCTGCATCACGAAAAATTCGCGGCCGGTGACCTGCATGTCGTCGCACAACCACAGCGGCTGCGGCGCGTGTAGGTTGGCAGCGTGCGCGACCTGCAGGACTTGAAATTCCTCGCCGCGCTTGAGACTTGCTTCGACGCGCGCCTGCGCGTCGGTGCGCAATACCCACCGCTGCGCGCCGGCGTGCGCCCCGCCTTTTACCTCGGCATCGAGCGCCCAGTTTTCCTGCACCGCGCCGCCGCTCATGCGCTCGAGCCGCGTTACACGCACCGCATTCGCACCTGCCGCCGTGCGCAGAAACGCTTCGATCCTGGCACGCGTGTCGTCGGCGTTAAGGTCGATCATTAAACATCCTGAAACATGGAACCGCCGATGAACGCCGATAAACGCAGACAGGAATCAACAATCAGCCCGCAAAGGTCAAGGCAAAAACCACCGGAGCCTGCAAAAGTCTTGGTTGTTTTGGGCTAAGGTCCTTAGATCTTGTCCTTGACTTTATCCGCGTTCATCCGCGTTCATCGGCGGTTGCTTGAAATTTTCTACATATGCGAATAAAGCACGCGCCCGGCGATCGGCACGCGCGCCATCAGCACGCAGCCGCTGCCGGAGTCGGTGATGTAAACCGTCTT
>JAHFRL010000114.1 GCA_023266235.1 Betaproteobacteria bacterium | reverse complement strand
AGAGCGGGAAGAGCGCGAGCAGCGCCAGCGTGTCGAGATGGCTGTTGTGGTTCGCGGCCACGATCGCGGGCCCCCGGCGCGGCAGCCGGTCGCGATTGCGCACGTTGAGCCCCAGCCACACCAGCATCACCGGCCACGCCACCAGGATCACAAAGACGTATTTGAGAACGTTGCGCAGCATACTCAATAGTGCAGGTAATAGACGTAGTGGAAGAACAACGGCGCGGTGAAGGTAAGGGAGTCGAGCCGGTCGAGCACGCCGCCGTGGCCGGGCAGCACCGCGCCCGAGTCCTTGACGCCGACGTCGCGCTTGATCGCCGACATCACGATGTCGCCGACAAAGCCGGCGACGCCGATCAACAGGCCGGCCGTGGCCGCCTCATAGCCATGCAACGGCGTGAGCCACGGCGCGGCGAGCCACCCGAGCAGCGTCGTAGTCGCAACACCGCCGAGCAATCCTTCGCAGGTCTTGTTCGGGCTCACGGTCGGCACCGCCTGGCGGCGGCCGAGGCACTTGCCCCACACGTACTGCGCCACGTCGTTGAACTCGGTCAGAAACACGATATAGAACAGCAGCGACACGCCGTCGTAATGCGCGTCCGCCGGCTGCGGCAGCGCGAGCAGGAACGCCATGTGCGAGAGGCTGAAGACCGCGATCATCAGCCCCCACTGGACGATCGCGGCCGAGCGCAGGAAGCCCTGGGTCTCGCCGATCAGCACCATGCGCATCGGCAGCAGCAGGAACACGTAAACCGGGATGAAGACGATGAACATGCCGTACCAGCCGATCCATGCCCAGAAATACTGCAGCGGGATCGCGAGGTAGGCCCACAGCAGCACTTTGCAGTCGGCGCGGCGTGTCGGCACCAGCGACAGAAATTCCTTGAAGGCGACGAAGCTGACCAGCGCGAGCGCGACGACCGATACCGTGCGGCTGAAGGGGACCGCCACAAAGAAACCGATCGCGATCAGCCACCAGGTCCGGATCCGCAGCTTGAGCTCCACGTAATTGCGTTCCGGACGCAAGCGAGCAAGCAGCGCAGCGGCCGCGGTGGCGAACGCGAGCAGCGCGAATGCGCCCGCCAGCGCCCATGCAACCACCGGAATGAGCCTGATTGCCATCATGTGCGTACGCTCCCGATTTCGCGCAACGTTCCATTCAGCAGGTTCACATTGCACCGCCTTGCAGAGCCATCAATACAGCGCGCTTGCCGCCCAGAATTCCCAACCCGTTTGCGCGTGACGCCGCTTCGTCCCGGCATGCTTGAAGTGCTCGCGCCGCTCGCGCGTGAAATCTTCGCCATAGAGGTCTACCACCAAGCCCCTTAGTCCCGTGCGCAACTGCTCGACGCTCATGCCCCGCGGCTTGAAGTTCACATCGAACAGGGTGCAGCGCTCCCACGCGCCGTCCTCGAGCAGCCGTCCTTCGCGCTTGAGCCGGTCGTAGAACGGCGTGCCCGGAAACGGCGTGGGCACCGTCACCTGCACGTCGAACGGCTGCGTTTCGCGCACGAAATCACGCACTGCGTCGAAGACCCAGGGGCCATGGCCGTCGAGCCCGACCAGGAAGCACGCGTTGACGCGAATCCCCGCGGCCTGGATGCGCTCGATCGCGCGCCGGTACTGGTGCTGGCGATCGTGCTTGAAGTTACGCCTGAGTTCCAGACCGTTCAGACCCGCGGGCAGCGGGCTTTCGAAACCGATCAGGACCTCGGCGCATCCCGCCTCGCGCATCAGGTGCAGGAGTTCCTCGTCCTCGTGCACCGACAGGTCGGTCTCGGTAAACCACTTGATGCGCCGTTTCTTCAATGCCGGCAGCAACTCGCGCCAATAATTGCGATTGACGAACGAATTGTCGTCGGCAAACTCGATGAACGGCCGCGGCCACAGTTCGCGGATTCGGTCGATCTCGGCCAACACCTTTGCTACCGGCTTCTGCTTGTATTTTCTGGTGAGCAGAATCGAGCTCGCGCAAAAGTCGCACCGCCAGGGACAACCGCGGCTCGTCTGGACCGTAATGCGGTTATAGCGCTTGATGTCGAGCAGCCCGTAGGCCGGCATCGGCGCATCGGCCAGATCGAATTCGCGTCCGCGCACGTCGTAGACCGGCTTGAGCTGGCCGCGCTCGGCATCCGCGAGGATCTCCGGCCACGCGATTTCGCCCTCGCCGATCACGGCGCTCGCGCCATGCTGGCCGGGCTCCTGCAGGTTAACGGTGACGTGCAGGCCGCCCATCACCACCGGGACGCCAAGCGCGTGATAGCGCTCGGCCAGGTCGTATCCTTCCTTGATCTGGGCGCTGAAGCTCGAAATCGCCACCAGATCGAAGCCGCCGGGGAGCGTCTTGAGATTCTTGATGTCGTCAACCTCGAGATAGCTCACGTCGTGGCGTTTGGGCGTCATCCCCGCCAGCGTGAGCAGCCCCAGGCTGGGGAGCGATGCGATCGCCTTGCTGCGTTCCACAAAACCGGGCAGCGTCAGCCCCAACTGCAAAAGCTCGGCGTCGCAGGCGCGAATGCCGCTCATCGCGATGAATCCGATTCTCATGACAGCAACCCTCCGCTGATGAACAACGATGCCGCGCCGAGCAGGCTCAGCACCGGCAGAAAGAACAGGTGCCGCAGCCCCTTGCGCCACGCCGCGAGGTAGCAGACCGCCGGCATCAGCGCGGCGCCGGCAATCAGCAGCACCGAGGGCAGCACCGCCGGCCGCGCGTCACCGAGCAGGTAAATCGCGTTGGCGTAAGCGAGATTCAAAAACGCGATGCCGAAAAAGCTGATATGGCCGAGCCGGAGCATGCGCCGCGGCCACGATGCGTAACCGCCGAGCCAGTCTTCGCGTGCGAAAAACAGGCCCTGGATGCTGCCGCTCACGAGCCCGAGCGCGATGCCGATCCACGCGGCCCATACATTGAGTTCGATCACGATCCGTCTCTCCTTGCCCGGAGCGCGATACCGCAAGATGCGGTACGCGACCGGGCACATCACCCCTAGCGATTGCCGTGCCAAAAATCGCAAAAACTTGGTAACTGCTTGTTTCACCGTTCCATTCGTCATGTCCATCGGCTCTCGCGTCAGGCAATTTGAAAGGCTGTATATGCATAACTGCATACATGATATACAATTTATGCACGTTATTTCAGGAGCAGACACATGGAGACCATGGCCAAGCTGAGCGCCGGCGACCGGGATTTCTTCTCCCGCATGGCGGAGGTGACGTACATGAATCCGTTCGATCCGGAGCGCAAGCGCATCCTCGAGCAGCTCGCGGGGAAGCGTGGCGGCAAGCACGGGGAAGTTGCGTTCGACGCGATCCTCCCGGAGATGAATGCGCGTATTGCGCGTCTCGAGCGGCAGGGTTTAAACGTGTTGCCGCGATTCGCGGCCACAGACCGCCCGCTGGTGCAAGCACTGTTCCTGTACCAGACGTACCATCGCTACCTGCCTGATTTCGACCGGTTGATCGAAGAACATCTGCGCGCAAAAGACCCGCCGGTCCCGTTCGCCGCGCGCCTGATCGCAGATCTGACGGCACGCGGGTTGGCGGAAACCGCGGCGCTCCACTATCTCGCGAGCTTCTTCCAGATAAGGCGCGCGTTTTACTTCATCGTCAAATCCCTCGTGGGACGGAGTCCCTCGATGCAGCGGTTGCGGCTGGCGCTGTGGAACAACGTGTTCACCACCGACATGCGCGCGTTTGACCGCGTCCTGTGGGGGCGCATGGAGGATTTCTCGACCCTGCTGCTCGGCGAGACCGGAACCGGCAAAGGCTCCGCCGCCGCCGCGATCGGACGCTCGGGCTACATCCCGTTCGACCGCGCGAAAGGCCGCTTTGCGGCGAGCTTCACGCAGTCATTCATCGCCACCAACCTCTCCCAGTTCCCGGAAACGCTGATCGAGTCGGAGCTGTTTGGTCATCGCAAGGGCGCGTTCACCGGCGCGGTGGATGACCACAAAGGTCGGTTCGAGCTTTGCAGCCGCTACGGAGCGCTGTTTCTCGATGAAATCGGAGAAGTCAGCGTGCCGGTCCAGATCAAATTGCTGCAGGTGCTGCAGGACCGCACCTTCACGCCGGTCGGCAGCCATGAGGCCAAGCGGTTCGCCGGGCGCGTCATCGCCGCGACCAACAAGTCCCTCACCGAGCTGCGCGCGAGCGGCAGGTTCCGCGACGACTTTTTCTACCGGCTGTGCTCCGATGTGATCACACTGCCGACTTTGCGCCAGCGGCTGGAGGAAGACCGCTCCGAGCTCGAGCGGCTGGTCAACGAGCAGATCGTGCGCCTGACCGGCGAGGAAAACCCGCATGATACCGAGCTGATCCTAGCAACGTTCAAGCGTGACTTGCCGAAGAACTACCCGTGGCCGGGCAACGTGCGCGAGCTCGAGCAGGCGGTGCGCCGCGTGCTTCTCACGCATCACTATACGGGCGACATGAAAATGGCCGGTGCCGAGCCGCATCGCGCGCTCGCCGGCGAAATCCAGGCTGGCACGCTCAGCGCCCGCGAACTGCTTTCAAGCTACTGTGCGCTGCTCTACGACCGGCTGGGCACAATCGAGGATGTTGCGCGCCGCACCGGACTCGACCGGCGCACCGTCAAGAAATACGTCGCCGCGGCGCAGCCCGGTGAGGCAACGAAGTGATATTGGGATTCGCGCTCAACGGAAAGGTGACTGCCGGGCGCGCTGCGGAAACCACCGGCTGCCGGGCGGCGCCCGCCTGACGGCCGTCAGTCCGCCTTCATGCCGCTTTCTTTGACCACTTTTGCCCAGCGCACAAGCTCGCCCTTCAGATACGCGGCGAACTGGGCGGGCGTGCTCGCGATGATGTCGGCGCCCTCATCGGTAAACCGTTTCGCGAGATCCGGCGAGCGCACCGACTTCGTGATGCTGTCGTTCAACGCGGTGACGATGTTCGCCGGCGTTTTCGCGGGGACCAGCGCACCCACCCAACTTGTGAATTCGTAGCCCGGGACGCCGCTCTCCGCGATCGTCGGCAAATCCGGCAGCACCGGCGAGCGTCGCGTGCTGGTCATGCCGAGCGCGCGTATCTTGCCGGCCTTGACGTGGGGAGCCACTGCAGACACGTTGAGAAAGGACAGGTCCACCTCTCCGCTCAAGACCGCGAGCAGAGCCGGACCGCCGCCTTTATACTGTATGTGCACCAGGTTGGTGGCGGTGAGGTTCTTGAAGAGCTCGGCTGCGACGTGCAGATTGCTGCCGTTGCCGGCCGAACCGTAATTGAGCTTGCCCGGTTGGGACTTGGCGAGCGCAATGAACTCCTTGACCGACCTGGCCGGCACCGAAGGGTGTACCACCAGCACAAACGGCACCGACACGATCAGCGACACCGGCGCGAAATCGTTGGTGACATTGAACGGCAGTTTGCTGGACAGGCTCGGATTCACTACCAGCGGAACGGTATTGAGCAGAACCGTGTAGCCGTCGCCGGCAGCCCGCGCGACGAACTCGGTACCGATGTTGGTGTCGGCGCCCGGCCGGTTATCGATTATCACGGTCTGCCCCATGATCTCGGTCATCTTGGGTGACAGTAAACGCCCGACGATATCGAGGGTGCCGCCCGGCGGATTGGGAACGATCACGCGGATCGGCCGGTTGGGATAGCTCTGCGCCCCGGCCGGCGCGAGCAGCAGCAGATTTGCGAACGCTGCGATCAGTAACACGGTCCCGCGTGTTTTACCCATAACGAACTCCTTCGCAAGCCATTCCGGGCGCGCAGCCCTGATCACTTTGGAGCACCGGGTGGTTATCGGCTCGAGACAGTCCGCAAACCGTTCGGGTGAGCCGAACCTGGTCGAGTACCCCGTGCCCGTCGGTACGGACTTTATCAGTGCGGTACCGGGTAATTGTAAGTAATGAATTCCAATATGAATAGCGATATTTTTTCTTGAACAAGGCGAGGATAACGGGGCGCCTAGCGCAAGCGATGAGGCCGGTAACTTATTCGTCGCCGGGCCAGCAGCGGGCGACCACATCCTCGATCCACGCTGCGTCGGCGGCCAACGTGCTGTGGTGCTGCACGCCGCCGTCTGCCGCGCCGTCCTTGATGCGATGCAGCGCGGATGAGCGCAGATTGGCGTCGCTGACGGCATAACCCATGCGCTGATAGCGCTCCAACTCGACCGCGATTTCCTCGCGGGGTCCGGTGCCGAACCAGATCCAGGCGGCGGCAAAGTCCCGCGCGAGTTTTTCAAGCTGGCGGAACTCGCCGTCCGGAATCGGCGGCGCCGGATCCAGTACCCGGTACTCGGGCGCGCCGCCCGGCGGCACGCGCCAGACGCGGCTCCATTCGGCGGCGCCTTGCGTCGTGAACAGCTCGATCCGTCCAGACGATGGATCGCGCACGATGCGAAACAGCGCATCCTGCCTGCCGGTCAGCGCGTAGCCGCGGTATTCGTCGCGCCCCGTGCGCACCGCCGCCAATGCCAGCGCCAGGCAGCCGTTGTCCTTGAGGGTAATTGCCACTGCGTAATCGGCGGCGGCGGCGACATTATCCATGATCTGCTCGGCCAGCGTGCCGCCCACGATGCGCGCCGTGCCGCGCGTGCCGGCGCCGGAGTTCACCCATTCGACCGCGATCTCGAGCTCGGGAAACCCGCCCGACGCGAGCGCAAACGGCGGGAACGGAATACCGCCCTCGACCTTGAGATCGTAATGCAGGGTGTCCACCGTATGCTGCTCCTCGATCTCGCCCGCGGTCTGATGCTCGGCCAGCAATTCCTTGAGCCGCGCGTCGAACGCCGCGAGCCGCGCACGCTCGCCGGATACCCTGAATGTGACGTGGATGAGTAAAGCCATGGCTGTCGATTCCGGGCGCACCGGGCGCTAGGCCGCGGATCGGCGATCGCGGCCGCTGCGCCCGGCGCGGCGCGAGAATTCAGTGAGCTGCGTCGTGAGTCCGGCAGCCGCCAGAATCAACGGGTGATTCTCGTTATTTTTTGACATCACGAAAAACTCTACCGGCGGAATTTTCGGGGTGGTCCTTAACACGCACAACTTTTTGCTGCGCACCTCGTCGCTATAACAAATCCGCGGCAAAAGGCTCACGCCCAAGCCCATCATCGTAAGCTCGGCGGTTACGTTCATGCTGTTGCAAGCGGCGGCTGCACGATAGGTGGCCGCGTTATCGCTGAACCAGCGCTCGATCACGGGGTAATAATGCGACTCTTCGGACAGACTCAATATCGGCCATTGCTGAAGCTCTCTTGGCGTCAGCGTTTTATTCGGAATCTTGAGCTGCGGGCTCGCCATCCATACGAACTCGTCATGACCCAGCGACTGCGATTGCAGGCGCGGCTCGGTGACCGGACCGGCGATCAGCGCCAGATCCAGATCTCCGTCGCGCAGCCGGTCGACCAGGATCCGGGTCAGGTTGACGTAAATTCGCAACGCGACCCGTGGATAGCGGTCCCGCAGCGCGGTCACCAGCCGGGGAAGCCAGGTGCTGGCAACCAACCCAACCACGCCGAGCCGGATCACGCCCGAGACCGCTTCCGCACTGCCGATTTGATGACCGATCGAAGCGGCAAGTTCGATGACCTGCCTTGCGTAAGGAACCAACTCCTGCCCTTTGGGCGTCAGATGGGCGCGATGATGCGAGCGGTCGAATAGCTTGGCGCCCAGATGCTGTTCGAGTTCCCGTACCCGGGCGGATACGGTGGATTGGGTGGTAAACAGCGACTTCGCCGCCGCGATGAAACTGCCGCGTTCCACGATCCGGACAAAGGTTTCGAGTTGGATGATGTTCATGCAACGCCAGCCGCCGCAGCAAGGCCGGATCGCGCCCGCGCCTCGATCGAGCGTGGGGGTTAATCCATTTTTTCGATCAATATCAAGAAAAAAATATCGCTATGCACAATATAGCCCATTCCCTACAATTACTCAAAGCGGTCTGGCGGGATCAGGCGGCGGCGCGGCTTGAGCGGTCACATCGATTAAAGGGAGCTGGCAATTGACGGCCACGACACTGAAGCTGGGAATTTCATTGAGCGACCGGGTTTTTCCCCTGCTGGACGGCAGCGCACCCCCCAAAGACGTCAAGTTCGAGATTATCCAGAGCAGCGGGGATATTTTTAAACGCGCCTTGAGCAGCAACGACTTTGACGTTACCGAGATGTCGCTCGCGGCGCACGCCATCCTGTGCTCCCGCGGCGACCCCCGCTTTGTTGGCCTGCCGCTGTTCACGTCGCGGATTTTCCGGCACAGCTCGCTGTACATCTGCGCCGCCTCGGGAATCAACAAACCATCGGATCTGGCGGGGAAGCGGGTCGGCCTGTCGGAATATCAATCGACATCGGCGGTATGGCTGCGCGGGATCCTGCAGGAATACTACGGCGTGCGTCCGGAATCGATGAAGTGGGTCAAAGGCGGGGTCGACAAGCCGAGTACCGGCGTGGATCGCATCCCGCTCTCCCTCCCGCCAAAATACGCAGTCTCGACCATAGCCCAGGACACCACGCTGAGCGATTGCCTGATCAAGGGAGAAATCGATGCGCTCGTCAGCTCCAGGATTCCCCGCGCATTCTGGGCCGGTGGCCAGAAGGTGAAAAGACTGTTCCCGGATTCGCGTGCCGCGGAGGCGGACTACTTCAAGACGTCCGGCATTTTCCCGATCATGCACATGCTGGTCATGAGCCGGTCCGCCTACCAGGAAAACCCGCAGCTTGCGAACGGCATATACGAAGCATTTGTTGCCGCGAAGAAAGTGTCCGAGCATCGTCTCTACGAAACCGACGCGTTGGCATACATGATCCCGTGGCTGGTCCCGGAGATGGACAACACATACTCGATCATGGGCAAGGATTTCTGGCCGTATGGAATGCACGAAAATCGCAAGACCGTCGGCAAGTTCATCGAGTATTTGCGGTCGCAGGATTTGCTGAAGAACGAGATCAAGGTGGAAGATATGTTCGCCAGGGAACTGCACGGCTCGTAGTTTCCTGCAGTCGATATCGCCCCCCTTTTTTCACGGATTCCATCGTTGAGGTAATCATGACTTTCTACGCCCCGCCGCCGGTCCTCAAAACCGAAACCTACGCCAGGCTGCCCGACAAATTCAGGAAATCCGGCAAGCGTTCGACCTGGTATACGCGCCACCACAATATCGAATGCTTCCTGGAGGGCCCCTCGTTTGACCGCGCCGGCAATCTTTACTTTGTCGACATCCCGCATGGCCGCGTTTTCAGGCTCACGCCCGCCCGGGAATTCGAGCTGGTCACCGAATACGACGGCGAGCCCGGCGGATTGAAAATCCACAAGGACGGCAGGATTTTTATCACCGACTACAAGCACGGCATCACGGTGGTCGATCCCGCGACGGGCAAAGCCGCGCCGTTCACGGCCATCAACCTCGCGGAAAATTTCAAGGGTCCGAATGATCTGGTATTCACCCGCAACGGCGACCTGTATTTCACCGACCAGGGACGCACCGATCTGCGCGACCCGACCGGCCGCGTATATCGATACGGCGTCAACGGCAGGATCGATTGTTTGCTCGATAATGTGCCAAGCCCGAACGGCCTCGTATTCAACCCGGCCGAAACCACCCTCTATGTCGGCGTTACGCGCAGCAATTCCGTCTGGAACGTGCCGATAGCGGCCGATGGCAACGTCGGCAAGGTCGGATTATTTTCGCAGTTGCCCGGCATGGGCGGCCCCGACGGGATGGCCATGGACGCCGAGGGCAATCTCTCCGTGGTGCAGGTCGGCAGCGGCGTGGTCTGGCTCCTGAACAAAAAGGGGCTGCCGCTGTATCGCATCGACAGCTGCTGCGGTGACGCGGTCACCAATCTGGCCTACGGAGGAAAGGACAACAAGACCCTGTTCATCCTGGGCTCCCTGTCGGGAGAAATAATCACCGCGCAGATGCCGATAGCGGG
Organism: Betaproteobacteria bacterium; assembly: GCA_023266235.1. Taxonomy (GTDB): domain Bacteria; phylum Pseudomonadota; class Gammaproteobacteria; order Burkholderiales; family SG8-41; genus PALSA-1004. The sequence goes on along the minus strand of JAHFRL010000114.1, from coordinate 5,806 downwards.
ACAACCCATGTTCTCGCATGCATAGAGCCCGGCCGGCAAGTTCGCGCCGATACATCTGTCTTCCCGGCATGGCCCGTTTCGTCCCTGCGGTCACCCTCGTTGCGGCATTCCTGTGCTGCCAGGTCTGTGCGCAGGGTCAGAGCGGCAACTATCCGGTTCGCCCCATCCGCATTCTCGTGGCGCAGGCGGCGGGTTCCGGAACCGATATAGTCGCGCGCGTGATCGCACAAAAGTTGAGCGAAGCGTGGGGGCAGCAGGTTGTTGTCGATAATCGCCCCGGAGCAAACGCCCTGATCGGCTACGAAATGGGGGCCAAGGCAAAACCGGACGGGTATACGCTGCTGATGGCGGTCCCGAGCGCGCTCACCATAAACCAGCACATTTACCGCAAGCTTCCCTACGACCCGGCGAAAGACTTCTCCCCGGTTACGCAAGCCACGTCCTTGACCTTCGTGCTGGTGACCAATCCTTCAGTCCCCGCCAGAACATTGCAGGAATTCGTCGCCCTGGCGAAGGCGCGCCCGTCGTATCTCAATTACAGTTCGCCGGGCATCGGCAACCTCATGCATCTTTCCGCGGTCATGTTCAACATGCAGACGGGCACCCGGATGACCCACGTTCCCAACAAGGGAGAGCCGGCCGCGGCGCTTGATGTAATGACGGGCCAGGTGGACATGATGATCGCCACGATGCCCACCGTCGCCCCCCACATCAAATCCGGCAAATTGCGCGCGCTTGCGGTATTGAGCCCGCAACGGTCGCCTATCCTGCCTGCTGTCCCCGCGACTCCCGAGCTCAACTATCCGCGCATGCTGGTGACGGGCTGGACGGGGGTGCTTGCGCCCGCGGGGACCCCGGCTGACATCATCGGCAAGCTCCAGCGGGAAATCGCCAGACACCTGCTGGCGCCGGACGTCAAGGACAGCCTGTCAAGTCAGGGGGCCGATCCCGTGGGCAGCACGCCGGAAGAATTTGCGGCGTTCATCAAGACGGAAGCGGCGAAATGGGGCGGTGTCGTCAAGAGCGCGGGGCTCACTGCGCAGCCATGAAGGCGCCGAGCGCCTTATTGCCACAGCTCGGCTTGCCGCGGCCAGGCGCTACTTCCGGAAATACGAAAAACCTGCAATCAAGGCTGCCGCACCCACCAGCATGAACGCCAGCGGGTAACTGTTCGTCAACACGACCACCAGCCAATAGACAAACGGCATGACAACGGGACCCAGGTACGTGAAAGTGAGCGATGCGCCGGTCGCCAACGCAACATTCCCGTCAGGCGCCACGCGCGCCACTTCCGCGACAAACACCCCGCTCCAGCCAATCGCGCTCGCGCCAAACACAACGCACAACGCGATTACCGCGGCATATGGCCATTGTGGCGACAGCTGGGCAATGGCGAATGCGCAGAGCCCCATGCTTACGCCCAGCGAGCCGAGCACTATGCGCGCGCTGCCCAGATAATCGGCGACGGCGCCCCACACCACGCGGCCGACGACACCGCCTGTCATCGCCAGCGAGAACACGGCGCCGGCGCCAACCAGGCTCAGCCCTGCACGCTCGGTCAGATACACCACCAGATAGCTGGCCAGGCACAACTGGATGCCCGCGTACGCAAAGGAAGTGAGCGCCACCTGGCGCAGTTTGGCATGCGCGAACACCATGCGGATGAGCGCCAGATGCGAAGCCGGCCCGGAATGGCGCGCATCTTCACGCTCATCGTCGTATTGTCGCCGCCACGGTTGTAGCGCGACGGCGCACGACAAGCACAGCACGCCCACGACCAGCGCCGCCACGCGCCACCCGTAGGCAAGGATGAGCGGCGGCACCAATGCGCCGGCGATAGCCCCACCGATCGGCACGCCGCTCTGGCGGACGGACATGATCAGATTGCGCAGGCGATCCGGCGTGCGCTTGACGAGAATTGTCACGCTCGCGGGCGTTACCGAGCCGTGCCCCATTCCTATCGCGAGCGCCCCCAACGCGATCATTGACGGGACTCCGCTTGCGCACAATGCGGCCCCGCCGCCGGCCCACAGCAGGCAATGCTGGTTCACCCGCATCGGCCCGTGACGCGCCACGAAACCGCCCGAGAAAAGCGCGCAGAATGCAGCGGCCAGGTAAACCAATGTCGTAAATATTCCGATCGAGCTCGCGGCAATGCCGATTTCCCCTTGCGCCGCCGGCGCGAGCACCGCCGGTGCGAATACCGCCACCGCCACCATCGCCTGCACCGCGGTGGTCAGCGCGACCGCGACAACGAGATCTTTCATCCAGACTCACCGCCGCGAAGCGGCCAGCGCCTGGTCTATATCCCACAGGATATCGTCGAGGTTCTCGATCCCGATCGACAGCCGGATCATGTCCGGCGTGACGCCGGCCTTGACCTGCTCGTCTTCGGATAGCTGGCGGTGCGTGGTCGACGCCGGATGGATCACCAGCGTCTTGGCGTCGCCGACGTTGGCGAGATGGCTCATGAACTGCGCGGCCTCGATGAATTTGACGCCGGCCGCCTGCCCGCCCTTGATGCCGAAGGTCATGACCGCGCTCGCGCCCTTGGGCAGATATTTCCGCGCCAGCGCGTAATACTTGCTGCTCTGCAGGCCCGGATAGTTGACCCACGACACCCGCGGGTGCGCTGCGAGGAACTGCGCGACCGCGAGCGCGTTCTCGCAGTGGCGCTCCATCCTGACGTGCAGCGTCTCGAGCCCCTGCAGCAGCAGGAACGCATTGAACGGCGACAGCGCCGGACCGAACGTGCGCAGCGTCTCCATGCGCGCTTTCATGGTATAGCCGAAGTCGCCGAACGTCTCGTGGAAGCGCACGCCGTGGTAGCCGCGCGACGGCTCGACCATATCGGGAAAGTTGCCGTTGTCCCACGGGAACTTGCCGGATTCGACGATCACGCCGCCCATGGTGGTGCCGTGGCCGCCGATGTACTTGGTCGCCGAATGCACGATGATGTCGGCGCCGAATTCGATCGGCCGGCACAAGTACGGCGACGCAAACGTGTTGTCGATGATGAGCGGGATGCCGGCGTCCTTGGCAATCGCCGCCACCGCCGCGATGTCGAGCACGTTGATCTGCGGATTGCCGATGGTCTCGGCGTAGAGCAGCTTGGTTTTCTTGGTGAGCGCTTTTTCGAAATTCCGCGGCTCGTCGGGGTCGACGAATCGGGTGTCGATGCCGAGCTTGCGCAGGTTCACCTCGAACAGCGCATAGGTGCCGCCGTAGAGCGTGCTGGCCGAGACGATTTCGTCGCCCTGTTGGCACAATGTCAGCACCGCGGTCGTTTCCGCCGCCTGGCCGGTCGCCGCCGCCACCGCCGCGCGGCCGCCTTCGAGCGCCGCCATGCGCTCCTCGAAAACCGCGGTGGTTGGATTGGATATGCGCGTGTAGACGTTGCCGAACGTCTGCAGGTTGAACAGGCTCGCCGCGTGCTCGGCGCTGTCGAACACGTACGACGTGGTCTGGTAGATCGGCACCGCGCGCGCGCCGGTCGCCGCATCGGGCAGCTGCCCGGCGTGCAGGCACAGCGTTTCGATTCCGAATTTTCGATCCGGCACGGGTAACTGCCTTCTAAAGCTTCGCCGCAAAGGACGCGAAGGACGCAAAGGAAATACGAGGACAGGCGATACAGAATGAAATCTTGATGAGCATTGCTTTTCCCTTCACCCTTCCCCCTTCACCCTTCACGCGGCGATCAACCGCCGGTGAACTTCACGAACAGCGCAACCGACCATGGGTTGGCGACATACACGGCGGCGGGCACCACGCCAAGCAGGCACAGTGGCCCTTTGTACTCTCTGATGTAGCCAATCACGCACAGCGCGAGCCCGGCGATCGCGATCCACCAGCCGGCAATAAAGCCGCCGGCCTGGACGCCGCCGCGCTGGGTGAAGAGCTGATTCGGACGCGCCGGCAAGTCGGGCACGTAGGCCGCGGCGTAGATCAGCGTCGCGATGAATATTGCCCACGCCACCAGCCCCGCAATCAAGCCCCAGATCACGTAACGGCCGCAGTCGAAGTTTTTCATTTTGCCCTCCGGGCAGCGAAGGGTGAAAGGTGCGCGCGACAATATCGCGTTGATCTCAATCCTCGATCCTCGATCCTCAATCCTCTCTCCCCTCACCGCCGCTCTGCGGCTTGCGCCCGCCTGGCTGAAATCACGCCGGTATTGACGCCGGCCCAGTGCAAGCCCCCGAACAGCCGCGCGTATTCGATCTTGACGCAGCGGTTCATCACGACCTCGAGCCCGGCCTTACGCGCCTTCTCCGCCGCGGCTTCGTTGATCACTCCGATCTGCATCCATAACACTTTGGCGCCGACGACAATTGCATCTTCTGCGATCGGTTCGATCTCCGCGCTTTTGCGGAAGCAGTCGACGATGTCGACTTGCTCCGGGATGTCGCGCAGCGTCGGGTAGCATTTCCGCCCGAGCACTTCCTGATACGACGGGTTGACCGGAATCACGCGATAGCCGTGGTCGAGCATGTACTTGGCGGCAAAGTGGCTCGGCCGGTACCAGTGCGCCGACAGGCCGACCATCGCGATCACGCGGTTGTCTGCAAGGATGCGGCGCAGCGTCGAGATATCGTCCATTTGGGTGCAGAAAACGGTGTGTCAGGAATTTCCCTACACGACCTCACATTACACTTCATTGATTGGATGCAATCGAATGATTCTAGCACCTTTCAAAATTCGCTCCCGCGACGATGCAAATCTATCAAATCGATAGATTTGCATTTCGGATTTTTTGGGTCTTAAATAAATGTCGCCATGCGCAGTATGCGCTTGACATAGACCGTTTGGTTTATTCACAGCGCGTCGCACGTTCAAGAGAATTGGCACGGCCGGCGGAGTCCCGTGAATAACGCGGACCGCCGTATCGTGGGGAGAGAACGGTGCCGTTGAGAAAGCACAGTATCAAATGGTATGGCTGGGTCGCCGACACGCCCGACCAGCGCGACCATGTGTACGCGGCACCTGTCACCTACCTCGCGAAGCTACCGTCGAAAGTTGATCTGCGGCCGCGCTGCCCCAAGACGATTTATAACCAGGGCCAGCTCGGCAGTTGCACCGGCAACGCAATCGCATGCGCGATTCAGTTCGAGCGCATGAAGCAGAAACTCAAGCCTGACTTCATCCCGTCCCGGCTCTTCATCTACTACAACGAGCGCGTCATGGAGAGCACCATCGATTCCGACAGCGGCGCGCAGATCCGCGACGGGATCAAAAGCGTGGCGAAGCTCGGCGACTGCCCCGAAACCGAATGGCGCTACGACATCGCAAGGTTCGCGACGAAACCGACTGCGAGGTGTTACCGCGATGCGCGCGAATACAAAGCGGTGCTCTATCAGCGTGTGACGCAGAATCTCAATCAGATGAAAGGCTGTCTCGCGTCGGGCTATCCGTTCGTGTTCGGCTTTTCAGTCTACGAGAGCTTCGAGGGCGCCACGGTCGCGAAAACCGGAGTCGTGCGGTTGCCCACGCGCAAGGAAAAACAGCTCGGCGGCCACGCCGTGATTGCGGTCGGCTACGACGACTCGAAGCACCGCTTCCTCGTGCGGAATTCCTGGGGGCCGAAATGGGGCATTGGCGGCTACTTCACCATGCCGTATGCGTATCTGACCGACTCGAATCTGTCCGATGACCTTTGGACGATCCGCGTGATTGCGCATTAGATGACCAGCGCCGACAGCATGCTTAAGTGATCTCATGGCTGCCATTACACATCGCATAGCCGAACCCCTGGTTTTCAGCAAGGTTTCGAGGGAAGGCCTGACGCGCCTTGCCACTGCGCCACCGGTCG
>JAHFRL010000113.1 GCA_023266235.1 Betaproteobacteria bacterium | reverse complement strand
TCGCCGCCGCTCGCGTCGATGCGCGGCTGGTGGAAAGCGTCTTCGAGCGCCATGCCGTGGTCGATCAGGAACGACGAGATTTGCGTCACCGCGGGCATGATCTTGCGGCCGCCGGAGGCACCAATTGCGAACCAGCCGTGATCGCCGCGCCGCACGATAACCGGACACATGTTGGTCAACGGACGTTTGCTCGGTGCCAGAAAGTTCGGCGAACCGGGGCGCGGGTCGAACCACATGATGCCGTTGTTCATCAGGATGCCCGTCGCTGGCAGCACCAGCCGGCTGCCGAATACGGACAGCAGGGTCTGCGTGACCGCGACCATATTGCCTGCGCGGTCGATCACGTTGAAGTGCGTCGTGCAGCCGGGACTCTTGCTGTCGTCGGTCTCGCCCATCGTCTGCAACCGTTCGGCATAGGCGTCACGCAACGCCTGCGCGTAGGCGACGAACGCGGCTGCTCCCGGCTTGCCTTGAGAAAATTTCCGGTCCTTGAGCGCGCCGAGCACGCGCGCCATGCTCGGTCCCGCGGTCAGCCCGCCGGCCAGCGCGATGCGCGCGCCGTGGTAATCGACTTCGAGCGGCGCGACGAGGCGGGCGTGATAATTTTTCAGATCACGCGCGTCGATGATGCCGCCGAGCGCCGTGATGTCCCCGACGATCGCATTCGCGACTACGCCTTCGTATAAGTCGCGCGGACCGTTCCGTTGCAGCTTGCGCAGGGTGTCCGCGAGACCCTTGAGCTTGAGGCGGCCTAGCGCCGATCCCGGCGGCGTGACCGGAGGGTAGCCGCCCGGCAGCCACACGTCGCGCGTGCCCGGGTAGCGCGCGAGCTCCTGCGCCATCGTCGCGACCTTGAGCGTCAGATACCAGTCGATCGCGATGCCCTCGTCGGCAAGCTCGATCGCGGGGGCGATAACCTCGGCGAACGGTTTGGTGCCGAACTTCTGCAGCGCGAGCGCGAGCCCATCGAGATGACCGGGTACCGCAATCGAATTCGGGCCGTGCACGTTGCGGTCGTCCTTGACGGTCGGCCAGGTGAAAAGATCGCTGGTGAAACCGCCGGTCAGCGGGAAGTCCGCGGGATTCAGTTGGTGCGGCGAGAGCGGGCCGAAATCGACGACGTGGACTTTTTTCTCGCGCGCGAGATAAACGAGCATGAAGCCGACGCCGCCGAGCCCGCTGTTCCACGGCTCCACGGCAGCCAGCGCGAGGCCGGTCGCGACGGCGGCGTCGACGGCATTGCCGCCGCCGGCGAGCACTTTGGCGCCGACGGCCGCGGCGATGCGGTTCTGGCTGGCGACGACGCCGCCGCGTGTTCGCGCGAGCGGTTTTTCGACGCGCCAGTTCTGGACGAGATGTTCGAGCATGATTTTTCCGGACTTCAGTTGATTTTGACCGTCGCGTTTTTCTTTGCCGACTTCAGGATCGCTTCCAGCACCGCGACGCCGTGCACTTCATCGCCGCCGGCGACGGCGAGCGGCCGCCTGGCCTTGATTGCATCGGCGAAGTTTTCGAGTTCGGCGCGCTCGGTGCTGACGTGGGGAAAACTCAGCGTCTGCAACGGCTGGTTCACGTAGCACAGCCGCATGGTCCACGTCGTCAGGTGCTCGATGGCGCCGACCTCGACCCAGCCCCTGGCGCCGAACACCTGCATGCGCCAGGTCTCGGCGGTCGCGACGAGCGTGCCGAGGTAACCGGTCGCGCCATTCCGGAAACGGAACAGCATCGAGGTCGTGTCGTCGATCCCGTAATCGTGCACGCGGCGGCAGCTTTGGGCAAACACAGTGTCGACGTGGCCCGACAGATACAGCATCGCATCGACGACGTGCACGCCGCGGCCGGTCATGCCGCCGGCCGGGCCTTCTTCGCGGCTCTGACGCCAGTGCCCGGCGGTGTAGCGATAGGCGCTCGGCCCGCAGAAGTTGCCCTCGATATGCAGCAGCTTGCCCAGCCGCCCGTCGTCGAGCATGCGCTTGATTTCCTGCAGCGCCGGCTGGAAGCGCCAGTTGAAACCGACGGCAAGCGTTACCTGGCTGGCGGCACACGCTTGCAGGCACACCTCGGCATCCCGTTGGGTCAGCGCGAATGGCTTTTCCGTGAATACGTGCTTGCCGGCCTTGGCGGCGGCGATGATCTGCGCGGCATGCTGCGAGTGCGGCGTCGCCAGCACGACGGCGTCGATCCTGGGGTTGACGAGGATTTTTCCATAGAGTTGTTGGAGCGGGAAATCCTGCCGTTTCGCGTAATCCCCGGCTTTTTCGACGCTGCGCGTGACGCCGGCGGCAATGCGGATTTTATCGCTCTTGCCTTGTATGCTGTTGACCAGGTTCTGTCCCCAGCGGCCGAGGCCGACGATGGCTGCGTTGATCACTCTCGTCCTTTCATCCCTGATTTGTGGTTACGCGATGACAGCAGTATTCTAATCGATGCTTGTGCGCAAAAACGATACGACCGGGCGGGGGGAGAAGGGGATGGGGCAGGACCGCTACCGCGAGATCTGCGATGCTTTTCGCTGGCAGGTGCCGCCGCGCTTCAACATGGCGTGGGAATGCTGCGGGCGCTGGGCGCGCGAACGCCATCGCTTCGCGCTGTACTACGAAGACGACGCCGGCACTACCGCCGCCTATACGTACTGGGACCTGCAGCAGCAGGCGAACCGTCTGTCCAACGCGCTCGCCGCGCTCGGCGTCAAGCGCGGCGACCGGGTTGCGATCATCCTGCCGCAGCGTCCGGAAACGGCGATCGCCCACATCGCGTGCTATCAGATGGGCGCGGTCGCGATGCCGCTCTCCATCCTGTTCGGCCCCGACGCGCTCGAATACCGGCTCGCCAACAGCGAAACCGTCGCCGCGCTGGTCGACGAAGCGTCGTTGCCGAATCTCATTGCGATCCGCGACCGGTTGCCGTTCTTGAAGCACGTGATCGGCGTCGGTAGTGCGCGCGAGACCGGCGTTTACGCATGGGACAAGCTGCTCGACAAAGCCGCGCGCCATTTCAACCGCGTCGATACCGCAGCCGAGGATCCGGCGCTGTTGATTTACACCAGCGGCACGACTGGACCGCCGAAAGGCGCGCTGAAACCGCAGCGCGTGCTGCTCGGCAACCTGCCCGGCTTCCAGCATTCGCAGGACTTGTTTCCGCGCGGGGGCGACTTGTTCTGGTCGCCGGCCGATTGGGCGTGGACCGGCGGTTTGATGGATGCGCTGCTGCCGACGCTCTATTACGGCTACCCGATCCTCGGTTACCGTGGGCGCTTCGACCCGGAGAAAGCGTTTTACCTGATGCAGAAATACGCGGTCACCAACACTTTTCTGTTTCCGACCGCGCTCAAGATGATGATGAAGTCGGTGCCGACGCCGCGCGACAAGTACGATCTTGCGTTGCGCAGCATCATGAGCGCGGGCGAGGCGGTCGGCGCAACCGTGTTCGCGTGGAGCCGCGACGCGCTCGGCGTCACCATCAACGAGATGTTCGGCCAGACCGAGATCAATTACATCGTCGGCAATTCGCACACGCTGTGGCCGGCGCGGCCGGGATCGATGGGGCGGCCGTATCCGGGACACCGCGTCGCGGTGATCGATGACGACGGCAAGCCGCTGCCGCCCGGAGAAATCGGCGACGTGTCGGTCAACCGTTACTGGCGCGACGGCGAAAAAGACGCGGTGTTTTTTCTCGAGTACTGGAAAAACCCGGATGCGACGAAAGGAAAATACAGCGGCGACTGGTGCCGCACCGGCGATCTTGCCAAAGTCGACGCGGACGGCTACTTCTGGTACCAGGGCCGCGCCGACGACGTGTTCAAGAGCGCGGGCTATCGCATCGGGCCGTCGGAAATCGAAAATTGCCTGCTCAAGCATCCGGCGGTGGCCAATGCGGCGGTGGTGCCGAGCCCGGATGCCGAGCGCGGCAACCTCGTCAAGGCGTTCATCGTGCTGACGCCGGGCGTGACCCCATCGAAAGATCTCGAAGTCGAAATTCAGGAACACGTGCGCGGCAAGCTCGCGCCCTATGAGTATCCGAAGAAAATCGAGTTCATCGATGCGCTGCCAATGACGACGACGGGCAAGGTGCAGCGTCGCATTCTGCGGTTGCGCGAGGAGGAACGCAAAATCGAAAGGAGCGCGTGATGCGACACCGATTGTGGGAACTTGCCTTCCAATGGTTCTCAATCTGCGGGGTGCTGGCTACAGCGGGCGCGCAGGCGCAAAATTTTCCCGAAAAGCCGGTCACGCTGATCGTACCCTACAGCGCGGGCGGCGCGACCGACGTCGCGATGCGCGCGCTGGCGGAGGCGGCGGCGAAGCAGCTCGGCCAAAGAGTCATCGTGGATAACCGCACCGGCGCCGGCGGCACGCTGGGACCCGCGACGATGGTGAACGCGAGGCCGGACGGCTACCTGATTTCGCAGATGCCCATCACCGTGTTTCGCATGCCGTACATGACGAAGACCAATTTCGATCCGCTGACCGATTTCACCTGGATCATCCACGTCTCGGGCTACACGTTCGGGGTGGCGGTGCGCGCGGACTCGCCGTGGAAGACCTGGCAGGAGTTCATCGCCCACGCCAAGGCGAATCCCGGCAAGGTCACGTACTCGACGCCGGGCCACGGCACGAGCCTGCATATCACGATGGAGGAAATCGCGGCGCGGGAGGGCATTCAATGGCTGCAGGTGCCGTACAAGGGTGCGGCGGATGCGCTGGTCGCGGTGCGCGGCGGGCATGTCACGGCGATGGCGGATTCCACGACCTGGGGCGAGATGGTCGATGCGGGACAATTGCGGTTGCTTGTCACCTGGGGCGAAAACCGCACCCGGCGCTGGCCGAGCGTGCCGACGTTGAGGGACCTCGGCTACGGCATCGTTTCCAACTCCCCGTACGGTCTCGCCGGTCCGAAAGGCATGGGTCCGAAAATCGTGAAGATATTGCACGACGCGTTCAGGAAGGCGATGGATGACCCCGCCTACCAGAAGGTGCTCGAACGCCTCGACCAGGAAAACGTCTACCGCAACAGCGAAGATTACGCCCGGTTCGCGAAGCAGTTGAACGACGAGCAGAAGGCGGTCGTCGAGCGCATGGGGCTCAAGCAATAACCAAGGACTTGACCGGCCCAAAACCAAGACGATTGATCGTAGATAAGCGCCGCTCAACGCCGCCTTTCGACGCATACCGGCCGGCTAATCTCCTGCGAAGCGGCCATTCAACGTCCGGCGTCAGCCGCACACATCCAAGGCAAAAACGCATCACGTCAAGAAAGCGAAGAAAGTATCCCGGCATGATGTGACGTAGCGCGCCCGAAAGCGTAAGGCTGCGTACTACCGGCGAAAGGCAGGGATAAAACCCTGCCTTTTTTCATCGTCAGTTGGCGCTGGCGCGCGCCGCGCCCCGGCTTTTGAGGAACGCGATAGCCTGCGCCAGCTCATAATCGCTCTTGGCGACGACTTCGCCGGGCTCGGGTTTGAGGTCTTTTTCGTCCACGCCTTGCGGACGCGTCGCCGGGGTGAAATTAAACGTATTGTCGGTCGGGACGGCGGCCACACGCGCCTGGTCCTGATTGCGATCATTGATCAGGTGCTTGCTGAGGTCTGCTTCGCGCACCTTCAGATCGGTATCGCTGCGCGAGCCGTCGTCGAGCGCGATGTCCGGCACTATGCCTTTGGCCTGTATCGAGCGGCCATTGGGCGTGTAGTAGCGCGCGGTGGTCAGCTTGATGGCGGTGCCGTCGCCGAGCGGCAGGACCGTCTGCACCGAGGCCTTGCCGAACGTTTGCGTGCCCATGATCACCGCGCGCTGGTGGTCCTGCAACGCGCCGGCGACGATTTCAGAGGCTGACGCCGAACCGCCGTTGACGAGCACCACCATCGGCACGTCCTTGATCGCCGGCGGCAGTTTGGACAAATAGTCTTGCGCGCCGGTGGGCAGATAATTCTCCGGGCTTGCGGTCAGGCGCATCTTCGCGTCTTCGGTGCGGCCATCGGTGTAGACCACCAGCGCATTCTTCGGCAGAAATGCCGCCGATACTCCAACAGCACCGGTGAGCAATCCGCCCGGGTCGTTGCGCAAATCGAGCACGAGGCCCTTCATCGGGCCCTGGTTCTGCCTGAACACGGTCTGGATGGCGTTGGCGAGAGTTTCTCCGGTGGGGCCCTGGAACTGGGTGACACGGAAATAGGCATACCCCGGCTCAAGCAGTTTCGATTTCACGCTTTGAATTTTAATCACGGCACGCTTGAGGGTAAAAACCAGCGGCTTGTCTTCGCCCTTGCGCGCGATCGTAAGCGTTATCGGCGTGTCGGGCCTGCCGCGCATCTGCTTGACCGCATCGCTCAAAGTCATGCCTTTGACGAAGACGTCGCCGAGCTTGACGATCAGATCACCCGACTTGATGCCTGCGCGCGATGCCGGCGAATCGTCGATGGGCGACACCACCTTGACGAACCCGTCTTCCATGCCGACTTCTATACCGAGGCCGCCGAACTCGCCGCGCGTGCCGACCTGCATTTCACGAAACTCTTCCTTGTCGAGATAACCCGAATGCGGGTCGAGCCCCGCGAGCATGCCGGAAATGGCTTGGGCGATGAGCTTCTTGTCGTCGACGGATTCGACGTAGTCGCTCTTGATGCGCCCGAACACTTCGGTGAACGCGCGCAGCTCTTCAATCGGCAGCGGTCCCCAAGCTCCGGGTTGCGCAACCGCGGGGACATTGAGCGAAATCATTACGCCCACGAATATGCCGAGCGCTAGAAGTCCCAGTTGCCGCATCTTTCCACGCATTGCTAACCCCTAATATGATGTTGCTGACACTTGCACAAAATGAAAACTGACGGCGCGCCGCCTGTGATTACTGTGAACTGCTGCGGCGGCGATAGGGGCGGTTGTCGTAGTTGTCACCGGTATTCGCCGAACTGACCGGCCGCCCGTCGCGGTAGGTATCCCGGCGCGAGTCGGCGCCACGCTCGTCGTCGATGATGCCGACGCCGACCTTGACCGTGTTGCCGGGGTCATAGGGCAGATTGGTCGTGACTTCATGACCGTTGTAGCTGTAGACCACGTCGTAACCGCGGATGACCTCGCGCGAGGACTCGACGGTCCTGCAACGCTGCGCTGCCTGCGCCGACGCGGATTGCTGCGTGCCGACGCGGTCCCCGATCATCGTTCCGGCGATCGTGCCCGCGGCGGTCGTGGCGGTATTGCCGCGGCCGTTGCCGATTTGACTGCCAAGCAAACCGCCGCCTACGGCGCCGACCGCGGCCCCGGCGTACGAATGGTTGGCATCGGGATTTGCAACCGCGTCGCCCGCCATCGTGCCGACTGCGGCGCCAACCGCGGTGGCGGCGGTCTGCCCATTGCCGTGTCCGACCTGGCGGCCAAGCAATGCGCCCGCGATGCCGCCGATTATCGGCGCCACGATATTGCGCTGCTGCGGTTTCTGCGGCGCGCTCTTGCTATCGGGCGAGCAGTCCTGGCGCTGTTCGGACACGCGTTCATAAACGGGCTTCGACGAAATCACCTGCGCGGTATCGACGAAGTCTCCGGCGCAGGCGCTGCCGCCGATCAGGGCGATTGCCGCTGCAATTATTTTGCGTTTCATGGTCGACTCCTTGAATGAATATCGAGCCTATTAGACCCCGTCGCGGGGGGGCTCCAATAGCGCACTTACATATCGTTACAAATCGCAATACCCCTGACACCAGCCGGGCCCAAGGTCAATGCCGCTCCAGCCGCCTAAGGGAAAAGCCAATCAATGACCATTGCGACCCCGTACGCGATGCCCAGGGCAAGGCAAAATATTACGCCGCTGCGCGTTATCGTTTTTGGTACCTGGATATCGTCCAGTTGGCGTTTTATGAAGTAACTCGCGACGAAATAAACAATGGTTGATACGACAATACTCAGCACCAAGTGCCCCCTGCGACCAGCATTTGTGTCGGCTCCATCCGAACCCCCCGTTCTTCGGCAGCACTGCGCCAGCTAAAGGAAATTATAAGGCTGTGGGGTTGAGCGTGCACCTTGTGCGGTGTGGGATATTGGTAAGCGACCCGGTCATTCCGGCTGACCGTTAATCCGGGTCCTTGGCTCGCGCCCCAATCCGGGCGACAATCTCGAGTGAACCGCCTGCTCGCTTCGTTCCAAATAAACGGCTGACCCTAACCTAAACTCATGGACATGAAGAATCGGGCCGCTCAAAACGAACACCGCGAGGATCACGTGCCGCTGCTGAAGAAGCTCGGCCCGGGGCTCATCACCGGTGCCGCGGACGACGATCCCAGCGGCATCGCTACCTACTCCCAGGCGGGCGCACAGTTCGGCTACGGACTCCTGTGGTCGGTTCTCTTCACGACGCCGCTCATGATCGGAATTCAGATTGTGAGTGCGCGCCTCGGACGCGTCACGGGCCACGGGCTGGCGGCCAACATCCGGGCACATTTTCCGAGGCCGCTGCTGTATATCATCGTTTCCCTGCTGCTGATCGCCAACACCATCAACATTGCCGCCGATCTGGGCGCAATGGGAGATGCGCTGGCGCTCATCGTCGGCGGCCACAGCGAAATTTACATTGTATTTTTTGCTTTGGTGTCGCTCACCCTGCAGATCTTCATACCGTTTCCGCGCTACGCGCCTATTTTAAAGTGGCTCACGCTGGCGCTATTCGCCTATGTCGGGACGGTACTCGTGGTGCGCGTTCCCCTGGAAGAGACCCTCGCGGGAGCGCTGTTGCCGCACCTCTCGTTCCAGAGCAACTACGTCGCGACCCTGGTGGCGGTATTTGGCACCACGATCAGTCCGTACCTCTTCTTCTGGCAGGCATCTCAGGAAGTCGAGGATCAGCGCGCCACGCCCGGGCATGAACCGCTCAAGGAAGCCCCTGAGCAGGCTCGTTCCCATCTGAAGCGCATCAAGGTCGATACTTACATTGGAATGATCTTTTCCAACTTGATCGCCTTCTGCATCATGCTCACCACTGCGGTCACGCTGCATGCGGCGGGCATAGCCGACATTCAAAGCGCGGCTCAGGCTGCGGAGGCGCTGCGGCCCCTCGCGGGTGATTTTGCGTTCCTGCTCTTTGCGGCGGGAATCGTTGGCACCGGGTTGCTGGCCGTTCCGGTGCTTGCGGGATCTGCCGCCTATGCCGTAGCGGAGAGCTTTCGCTGGCGCATCGGCCTTGGACTGTCACTGGCCGAGGCGCGGGGTTTTTATTTCATTCTGACCATCGCAACGTTGCTGGGCGTTGCTATTGACTTGTCCGGTGTCGACTCGATCAAGATGCTGCTGTGGGCGGCTGTGGTCAATGGCGTAATCTCGGTGCCGATTATGGTGGTGATGATGATGCTCGCGGCGAAGCCGGCGGTGATGGGGCCTTTCGTGGTCAATCGACGCCTCCGAGCGCTCGGTTGGCTTGCTACGGGGGTCATGGCTGCAGCGGTCATTGCCATGTTTGTCGTCTTATAGCGATACCCTGTCGAGACATGGCCAGAAACGGACGCCAGTCATGCGTCGACTGGTGCCTGGATTTACCCTGGTCGGGGAGCCAATCGAGTAGAGAAATAGGCACTGATTCAGTGCTTTTATCTGAATTACCGAATCGGCGTAATATCTTTGCGCGATGTATCCATGGATACGGTACACCAATCGGATTGAGCAGCGTATTGGCGCGCCTGCGAAGTTCGCCCCGCGCCCGTTGTAGGTGCTGTTCCGGGAGTTAATGGTCAATCATGAGCGTATTCAAAGGCAAAATGTTCCTGGACCGACACCAGGCCATCTCGATCTCTGTGATCTACCTTTTGATCAGTGGAATCTGGATCTACATATCGAATTACCTGCTGTTCGGGCAGTTCCCGATTATCGAGATTCGAACACTGGCGGAAATTGAAGCGATCAGCGACGGCGTTGTAGTGTTGGCAACTGCGGTATTGATCTATCTGCTCGTCCGCCGTTCCATTGCCACGCTCCGGCAGTCTGAGCGGGCGCTGAGGGACCAGACCGGGCGGCTTCAGGTGCTTTCACACAAGTTATTGGATATCCAGGAGAACGAGCGCCGCGCGGTCGCGCGGGAGCTACACGATGAAATCGGGCAGGCGCTGACCGGGCTCAAGCTGTCCCTGGAGATGGCTGACCGGCTCCCGCATGAGCCTGCGCGAGAAAGCGTAAGGGGCGCAGTGAGCCTGGCCAACGATCTGATATCGCGCGTCAGAAATCTATCCTTGGATTTGCGTCCGGCCGCACTCGATGACCTGGGTTTGCTGCCTGCGTTGCTTTGGCATTTCGATCGTTATACGAAGCAAACCGGAGTCCAGGTAGACTTCAGGCACCAAGGATTGGAGGGGCGCCGATTCGAACGGGACATGGAAACGGTCGCCTGTCGCATCATTCAGGAAGCGCTGACCAACGTTGCGCGACATGCGCGTATCAAATTGGTTGAGGTGCGTGTTTGGGTCGATGACGTTTCCCTAAACTTGCGCGTTGAAGACCACGGTGTCGGATTTGATGCTCAAGCGTTGGTGGGGGCAAGCAGCAGCGGACTGGTGGGCATGGAGGAGCGGGCGTCGATTCTCGGCGGATCACTCATGATCGATACTCAGCCCGGCCGGGGAACGCACTTGGTGGCAGAATTACCCCTTCCGGGTGCGAACAACCGCCAAGCGCGGAAATTAGCCTAATACCATGAACGTCAAAGACGCACTTATACGCAAGACGACTATCGTTTTGGCGGACGACCACCGGGTTGTACGGGAGGGACTGCGTGTACTTCTAGAGGCCGAGCACGATTTCAGCGTGGTTGGAGACGCGGGCGATGGATCGACGGCGATCCGCTTGGTGGACTGCCTGAAGCCGGATGTTTTGTTGCTCGACTTGATGATGCCGGGATTGAACGGGCAAGAGGTTGCGCGAAAAGTGTGCAAGCGCTCCCCCCAAACACACGTTGTAGTGCTGTCCATGCATTCGAGCGAGCCTTACGTGATGGAGGCGCTCAGAAATGGCGCAGCAGGCTACGTCCTTAAGGATGCCAGCGGTGCCGATTTGATACACGCAGTGCGCGAGGTGATGGCGGGCCGGCGTTACCTTAGTCCGTCGCTTTCAGAGCGGGCGATTGACGCGTATCAGGAGAAGGCAAAGTCAGCGGGATGGGAAAGATATGACATGCTGACGACACGGGAACGGGAAACCCTGCAGTTAGTGGCCGAGGGGCGCACTAACAACGAGATTGCGGGTCGGCTGGGGATAAGCCCGCGGACCGCCGAAACGCATCGCACCCACCTCATGCGCAAACTTCAGTTGCGAACCCACACGGATTTAATCAAGTACGCGATCGAGCGAGGAATCATACCGCTCGACCAACGCTGAGCACGGCGCGATCGCCACGCGCCTGATCGCGCCCCCCGCCTCCGCCCCCCAAGCATATCCGCGGGGCATTCAGGGCTTTAAAAGATACGGGGGTTTGTTCCGCATTATCCGTACGAGTACGGATAGTACGGTTGTACCATTGACTTGGATCAAGCGTAGCTGAGGTGCAGAATGTATCTTGACTTTCAAGTTAACGGTCATAGTAATACCTATCTACCCAATAACGGGAGTTCTGCCATGGCATCGCATCGGTTGAGTTTATTGTGGTTGATCGTCGCAGCCGGGATTCTGAGCCTCACCTCTCTACCAAGCGCCCACGCTGTGCCGTCTTATGCGCGGCAGACCGGCCAGCAATGTATCGCTTGCCATGTGAGCTTCCCCGAGCTCACTCCCTACGGCCGCTATTTCAAGCTGACCGGCTATACCATTGGCCAAAGGCAATCGCTGCCTTTCGCGGTCATGGGCCAGGTCGGCGTTACCTCCACCCAGAACGCGCATGACAGCGCCGGCGGGCTGCAGGTTCCAAGGGACGGCGGCGTGGTCTTCACGGGCGGCAGCGTGTTCGTGGCCGGCAAGGCTAACGACTATCTCGGCGGCTTTGTCCAATGGACGTTCGACAATTTTCAGGGCGGAACGGATCCGGATGGGAGTGGCCATCCCACCGGCGGGACCAGCCACAGCGGTATTGATAATGTAGACCTCCGTCTGGTCGGCAAGCATGCCGGGCCGGACGCCAAGGAACTGGATTTGATTTATGGCCTCACGCTGCACAACAACCCGACGGCGCAGGACGTGTGGAACAGCACGCCCGCCTTCGGCTTTCCGTTTACCGGCCCGCCTTTCCTCTTCATCGACAGCGACAATGCCACGCCAGCCGCGCTAATCGACGGCAGTATGGGCCAGCATGTCGCCGGAATGGGCGGATATTTCTTCTGGAAGAAAACCCTGTACGGCGAGGTTTCCTTCTATCGCACGGCCGACGGGGCCTTTTCCGCCTTGAGAGCGGGGCAGGACACCGCCAGCGACCAGGGCGTGAACAGACTGAACGGATACAACCCTTACTGGCGGATCGCGCTGAACCACGAGTGGGGCCCCCATTCGATCATGGTCGGGACCTTCGGCATGATCGCGGACAAGTACCCCAGCAATCTGGACCCCACGAGCGGGACGGACCGCTATACCGATACCGCGCTGGATGCCCAGTACCAGTACATCACCGATCCCCACACTTTCACCGCGCAGGCAACCTACATCCACGAAAAAACGGATTGGAATGCGAGTTTTCCTGCGGTTGTGGCTACGGGGGGGTGTGGCGTCGGCGCAGGCATCGGGGCCGGCCCGACCCCGTGCGGTTCCTCCAGCACGTTGAATACCACCAGGCTCAAAGGTACCTATTACTATCAGCGCAAATACGGCGCGACCGCAGCGTATTTCCAGACCACAGGTGGCGCGGACGCCGGCCTTTATCCGACGCTTGACGCGGCGGGAAACCCGATTTTTCCGGACCAGAGGGGCTATATTCTGCAGCTCGATTATCTGCCGATCCAGAATGTGAGGCTCATGCTCCAGTACACCGGCTTCCTGAAATACAACGGCGCGACTTCGAACTATGACTTCGCGGGACGCAATCCCCGCGACAACAACCAGCTCTTTCTGAACCTGTGGGTGGCCTTCTGATCGACGTTGCAAAGCCCGAATATTCCGCGGAGAGTTTGATGAACAGACATATTGCAGCAATCATCGGTGCGACGTTGGTGTGGGGCGTGAGCGCCACGCAAGCGGCCGAATCACCCGATGAGCTCAACAAGGCTGCGGCAAAAGTTGCCGTCGAATTATGCTCGGCGTGCCACGGCCCGGGAGGCAACAGCATATCGCCGACCTTCCCGAAGCTGGGGGGGCAACAGAAGCTGTATCTGGCGGGGCAGATCCGCGCATTCAAGGCCAAGAACCGCAGCGATCCCGAGGCGCACGATTACATGTGGGGAATGGCCGCGACCGTGGATGATTCATTGGTCGATGGCCTGGCGAGCTATTATGCCTCCCAGCCGCCGGCGCCTGGCAAGGCCGGCGATCCCAAGCTGATCGCACAGGGTGAAAAGCTGTTTGAAAAGGGCGACAGCACGAGAAAAATCGCGGCGTGCGCGGGCTGCCATGGCGTCAATGCGGAGGGCCAGACGATATTCCCGCGGCTCGCCGGCCAGCACGTAGCTTACGTAATCCGACAGTTGCAGGTGATCCAGAAGGAATTGCGCAAGTCCCCGATCATGCACGGCATAATCACTGAGTTGACACCCGACGATATGAAAGCCGTCGCCGAGTATCTGCAATCGAAGTAAAAGGACGAACCAGACAAGGCACTGTGTTGGCTTTATCTTGCGTGGGGAGCCAACCACGGCTTGAGTGGTAACTACTACGCATGTACTGCACATGACATTACCGGGCCATGCATGCCCGGCCGCAACCCGTCAGGCGTTGCTGACCAGCATCTTGGCGTTCGCTTCGAGCACGATCACGCCATTCTGATTGCAGCATGTGCCCGCCAGCACGACGATGCCGCCGTTTGATTTCGGTTTGTCGATTTTTTCCGTGATCGTCCAGCTCGTCGTCAGCGCATCGCCGGCATAAACCGGCGCGGTGAAACGGTTGTTCTGTTCGAGGTAGGCGATGGCGGTGCCGGCAAAGTAATTGCCGACCGGCGCGCCGGCGATCGCCGCCGTCATCACGCCGTGCAGGATGCGCGCGCCGAAGCGCGATTGTTCGGCAAACGCCTGATTGACGTGCAGCGGGTTGAAGTCGCCGATCAGCCGCGCGGCGATGATGATGTGGTTGTCGGTGACCGTCAGCGCTTCGCTGAACGTATCGCCGACCGCAACCTGGCCATAGTATCTGCCGTCGAATTTCATGCGAGCTCCAGGTTTCGCGCCGCAGCGTGCGTCGCGTACAATACACGTTATGGTCCGAACCCGCTTCGCTCCCAGTCCCACCGGCTATCTTCACATCGGCGGCGCGCGCACCGCGCTGTTCTGCTGGGCCTACGCGCGCCGGCACGGCGGCAAGTTCATCCTGCGCGTCGAGGACACCGATCTCGAGCGCTCGACGCGCGAGTCGGTGCAGGCGATCCTCGACGCGATGCGATGGCTCGGCCTCGATTGCGACGAAGGGCCGTTTTATCAGATGCAGCGCCTTGCGCGCTACCGCGAAGTCGCGGAACAGCTGATCGAGGAAGGCCACGCCTACCGTTGCTATTGCTCGAAGGAAGAACTCGAGGCGATGCGCGAGGCGCAGCGCGCGCGCGGCGAGAAACCGCGCTACGATGGCCGCTGGCGTGATTCGCAGGCCAAGCCGCCGGCAGGGGTAGCGCCAGTGATCCGTTTCCGCAATCCGCTTTCCGGCGACATCGCATGGGACGACCTGGTCAAGGGGCCGATCACGGTCGCGAACGGCGAGCTCGACGATCTCGTGCTGCTGCGCGCCGACGGCGTGCCGACCTACAATTTCGGCGTCGTGGTCGACGACATCGACATGGACATCACGCACGTGATCCGCGGCGACGACCACGTCAACAACACGCCGCGCCAGATCAACGTCTACAAGGCGCTCGGCGCGGCGTTGCCGAAATTCGCGCACGTGCCGATGATCCTGGGAGCCGACGGCGAGCGCCTGTCGAAGCGCCACGGCGCGGTGAGCGTGATGCAGTACCGCGACGACGGCTATCTGCCCGAAGCGCTCGTCAATTATCTGGCGCGGCTCGGCTGGTCGCACGGCGATGAGGAAATGTTTTCGCGCGCACAGCTCGTCGAGTGGTTCGATCTCGCGCACATCAGCAAATCACCGGCGCGCTTCAATCCCGAAAAGCTCGCGTGGCTCAATCAGCAGTACCTTCGGCACGCCGAAAACCACCGGCTGGCCGAACTGGTCAAGCCTTTTCTGGCCGCGGACGGTTGCGATACCGCCGGCGGCCCGCCGCTGATCGGCGCGGTCGCGCTGCTCAAGGAGCGCGTCAACACGCTGCGCGAGCTCGCCGACGCCGCGGTGTTTTTCTACCGCCCGCTCGAGCCCTCGGCGGCGCTGCGCCGGCAGCATTACAGCGCCGAGGCGAGGCCCGCGCTCACCGATCTGCACGACCGCTTCAAGGCGATCGTGTGGAACCGGGCGGCCATCAACGACGCGATCAAAGGCGTGGTCGCGGCGCACCGCCTCAAGATGTCCAAGGTCGCAATGCCGCTCCGAGTGATGGTCACCGGCGAGACGCAAACGCCGTCGATCGACGCGACGCTGGAGTTGATCGGCCGCGAGCAGGTTTTGGCGCGCATGTCCGCGCAGCTGCAGCAGTTTTCGGCGTGAGGCTTTCTTTACAGCCCGGGGTC
>JAHFRL010000221.1 GCA_023266235.1 Betaproteobacteria bacterium | reverse complement strand
TGACGACCCAGTGGCGGACTTCGTTGCATCGTCCGCGGCGCCCACCGGCCCAGGTGCTTGAGGATGCGTCGGATCACGATCTTGATGAGATGTCTATCTGACTGCCACCGCTAACTCGCGCTTGATCTGCGTTCCGCCGCGCCCGGCTTCCTCCTCCTGCTGCTGCAGCGCCCACATCTCGGCGTAGGCGCTGCCGCGCTCGAGCAGTTCGCGGTGGGTGCCGCGTTCGACGATGCGACCGCCGTCCATCACCAGGATCTGGTCGGCGTCCATCACGGTCGATAGCCGGTGCGCGATCACCAGCGTGGTGTGACCCTGCGCGATGCGCGTGAGCTCGGCCTGGATCGCCTGCTCGGTGGCCGAATCGAGCGCCGAGGTCGCCTCGTCGAAAATCATGATGCGCGGGTTCTTGAGTATCGCCCGCGCGATCGCCACCCGTTGCTTCTCGCCGCCGGAGAGCTTGAGTCCGCGCTCGCCGACGCGCGCCTCGTAGCCGTCGGGCAGGCTCACGACGAACTCGTGGATGTGCGCGGTCTGCGCCGCGGCGATCACCTCCTCATGCGTCGCATCGGGCCGGCCGTATTGGATGTTGTAGTAAATCGTGTCGTTGAAGAGCACCGTGTCCTGGGGCACGATGCCGATCGCGCCGCGCACGCTCGACTGCTGCAGGTCGCGGATGTCGGCGCCATTGATCCTGATGTGGCCGCCGCCGACGTCATAGAAGCGATACAACAGCCGTGCCAGCGTCGATTTGCCCGAGCCGCTGTGGCCGACCACGGCGAGCTTGGCGCCGGCGGGAATCTCGAAACTGACATCGAACAGGATCTGGCGTTTCGGGTCGTAGTTGAAATCGACGTGCTCGAAGCGTACCGTCGCGCTGGCGCCGGCAAGCGGCAGCGCGCCCGGCCGGTCCTCGACTTCGCGATGCTGCGTCAGCAGCCGGAACATGCGGTCCATGTCGATCAGGGATTGCTTGATTTCGCGGTACACCATGCCGAGAAAGTTGAGCGGGATATAGAGCTGGACCAGCAGCCCGTTGATCAGCACCAGGTCGCCGAGCGTCAGCGTCTGCGCCACCACGCCCTGCGCCGCGAGGATCATCAACAGCGTCACCGCGATCGCAATGATGCAGCTCTGGCCGATGTTGAGAATACCGAGCGACGCCTCGTTCCTGACCGCCGCCGTCTCGTAGCTCTGCAGGTTCTCGTCGTAGCGCCGCGCCTCGTACTCCTCGTTGTTGAAATACTTGACCGTCTCGTAATTGAGCAGGCTGTCGATCGCGCGCGTGTTGGCCTTGGAGTCGAGGTCGTTGGCGCGGCGCCGGATCTCGATGCGCCATTCGGTGATAAAGAAGGTGAAGCCCATATAAATTCCGACGGCGGTGAAGGTGATCGCGGTGAAGCGCCAGTCGAATTTGGTCAGCAACACGGCCGCCACCAGGCTGAATTCGAGGATCACCGGGATGATCGAGAACAGCATGTAGCTCATCAGCGTGCCGATGCCACGCGTGCCGCGCTCGATGTCGCGTGTCATGCCGCCGGTCTGGCGGTCGAGGTGGAAGCGCAGGGAGAGGCTGTGCAGGTGGCGGAACACGGTGAGCGCAATGCGGCGGATCGCGCGCTGGGTGACGCGCACGAATACCAGGTCGCGCAATTCCGCAAACAGCGTATTCGACAGGCGCAGCGCGCCGTAGGCCACGAGCCACGCGAGCGGCAACACCAGCGCTGCCTGCCTCAGGTCGAGCGCATCGATGACTTCCTTCAGCACGAGCGGCACGCCGACATTGGCGAGCTTGGCGGTAACCAGGAACGCGAGCGCGAGCAGCACCCGGCCGCGGTACTCCCACAGGTACGGCAGCACCATCGCAACGGTGCGCCACTCGTTGCGCCGCGTAGCGGCTGCGGCCGGCGCGGGCGCCGGGACCGCGGCAGACTGCTGATGGGACGCCATTATTTGATGATGATGGACTGACGGTTACCGAGGACGATAAAGGCGACATGGTGCCTGGCGCAAAACTGGTCCCATGCCTGCTGTGAACCGGGACAGAAAATCGAGCCGTAATCGTCACACAGGATCACCCCTCCTGTATGGAGGCGGGGATAGAAGTATTCAAGGGCGGCCAGCGTCGGCGCGTAGAGCGTGACGTCGAGGTGCACGAACGCCCAGTCGCGCTCGGGCAGCGTCGCGAATACCTGCGGGATCCAGCCGGCGCAGATCTGCACGTCCGGAAAATCGCCGAAAAACCCGCACACCAATTCGGGCGACGTATCGGTTTTGCCGGCCGGAAAAAACGCTTCCCTATGCACGGTGCCGTCGGCATCGCGCGCCGGAATGAGATCGAGCTCGCCGGAGACGCTGGCGCCGGCATAACTGTCGATCAGGTAGAAATCGCCGCCACGGAAAACGGCCTGGCGGCTGCGCCAGGCATGGCACAACAGCAGCGCCGTCGCGCCGCGATAGACGCCGCACTCGGCGCGCGCGCCGGGCACCGGCAGCGTGGCGAGAAAGTACTGCGCCAGATTGAGGCGGCTTTGGAAACGCTGGAATACGTTGAACGGCGTTACCGCGGTGCCGGTCGCCTTGAGACAGCGGCGGTAGAGATCGGCGAAGTTCTCCCCGCCGATGCGCGCATCCCGGAACAGAATATCCAGGTGCTGCTCGACCGGCGCACGGCTGTGCAGCAAATTCAATTTTTCTTCGGTCTCGAGCGGGTATTCGACCGGAGTGCCGTCGCCGGGCGGCGCCGGATTCGCGGTGGCTGTGGGTTTCTTGAACTGCATGCGCGGCTGGAATTGCTGCCGCTATCCTAGCACGCCACCGGCGCAATCCCGGGCACGCGCAACGACTGGCGCGAACAAAAAATGCGCGCGGGTGACAGCGCCCGGAACTACCGAAGGAGCAGGAGGAAAACACCGGGCCGGCTGTCACTTCATGCCCCCGCAACGCTGTTCAGCAATCCGGATGCCGGATTTTAAATCGCGTGAAATCAAATGCTTGCAATCTTGCACCTCCCGCCTCCCGCTTTACCGGCTACTTGAATTCGCGCGCGCGGCCATACGCCGACCAGCCGGTCAAAAACCGCACCAGGCCGTAGCAGATCCAAATCATCACGCGAGCGCGCAGCGACTGTCGCCTCCAGCTCGCGCGCCGCACCTGATGCGCGCCCTTAGCCGCCGCCTCGCTCAGGCTCTTCCTGAGTTCGCGCGCGAACGCGGCATCGTCTATCACGACGTTGGCCTCGCGCGCGAGCAGCAGGCTCATCGGGTCGATGTTCGAGGAGCCGACGGTTGACCAGCGGTCGTCGATCACCGCGACCTTGGCGTGCAGGAAGCTGCGGCGGTACTCGTGGATCTCGATGCCGGCATTGAGGAACACGCCGTAGAGCGCGCGCGATGCGTAATGCAGCAGCACGTATTCCACGCGCCCCTGCAGCAGCAGCACGATGCGCACGCCGCGCGCGGCCGCCTCCACCAGCGCACGGCGGAAGCTTCGTCCGGGGAAAAAATAGGCGCAGGCAATCACGATTTCGGTTTTGGCACGCGCGATCGCGTCGAGATAGGCATTCTCGATGTCCTTGCGATGGCGCAGGTTGTCGCGCACCACGAATGCCGCGCGATGCCTGCCGCAGCGGCCGGACTTGATCACTGTCCCCGCCCGCTGCGGCCAGTGCTGGCGGAATTGTGTCCATACCACGAGCGTCCACAGCCGCGTCACCACGGGGTAGATGTCTGCGAGCAGCGGGCCCTCGATCCTGACCGCATAATCGAAGCGCGGCGGCGTCTGTCCCGGCGTATGCATGTCGTCGATGATATTGATGCCGCCGACGAACGCGATCCTGGCGTCGATCACCGCGATTTTGCGGTGCATCCGGCGCAGCCGCTCGCGGCGCAGCGTCCACGGCGAAATGTCGGGACGGTACTTGAGCACGCGCACGCCGCCGTCGCGCATTTGCTGCAGCAGCTCGCCGCCGAGATCCTTGGAGCCGAAGCCGTCAATCAAAAGATGCGTCGCGACACCGCGTCGCGCCGCGCGTACCAGCGCCTGCGCAATGCGGCGGCCGGTTACATCGTCCTCGAAAATATAGGTTTCGAGATAGATCTCGTGCCCGGCGCCGTCGCAGGCCGCCTCCAGCGCCGGGAAATATTCCGCGCCGGCACGCAGCAGCTCGATACGGTTGCCGGGAACGAGACCGCTCATATCCTGACGACGGTCGAGGTCAGTGCCGCGTGATCCGAAATGCGCGCCCACGGATGGCCGTGATGCACGCGCACCTGCTTGATGTTGAAGCCGCGCACGTAAATGCGGTCGAGCTGGAACACCGGCAACGCCGCCGGGAAACTGCGCGCCGGCCGCCCGTGCGTGTGTTCGAACACTTCCTTGAGCTGCAACGGCTGGGCGAGCTCCCGATGCGCATGGTGCCGCCAGTCGTTGAAGTCGCCAGCGATGATCAGCGGCGCGGCGGGCGGCACCAGGCGCTCAATGCGCTGCCGCAGCGCGCGCATCTGGCGGCTGCGGTGCCGCGCCAGCAGGCCGAGATGGACGCATACGCAATGCAGCGCCGCAGTCCAGCCCGGCAGCTCGACTTCGCAGTGCAGCTGCCCGCGGCTGTCGAAACGATGCTCCGAGATATCCTCGTTGCCCCAGCGCGCGATCG
>JAHFRL010000220.1 GCA_023266235.1 Betaproteobacteria bacterium | reverse complement strand
GCCGCTTATTCAAAACCCTTGAAGATTCTGCCGACCGTAAACCGGGTAGCACTGGAACGGTATCAGCACAGCGCTGTCGCAGTCTCTGACACTACCTTCAATCCATGAAGCCCAGACATAAACGGATGGCCATCATCGCTGCCGGCCTTGCGGCGCTCGGCATTGCAGCGGCATTGGTGTTGAACGCATTCCAGAGCAATCTGGTGTTTTTCTTCAGTCCCAGCCAGGTCGTCGCGAACGAAGCGCCGCGCGGCAAGGCGTTTCGCATCGGCGGCATGGTCGAGGCCGGCAGCCTCAAACGCGAGAACGACGGGCTGACGGTGCATTTCCGCGTGACGGACACCGCGCAAACCATTCCGGTGATTTATACGGGCATCCTGCCGGACTTGTTCAAGGAGGGTAAGGGCGTCGTGGCGCAGGGCCGGCTCATGCCCGACGGCGCGTTTGTGGCGACCGAAGTGCTCGCCAAGCACGATGAAAACTATATGCCGCCCGATGCCGCACATGCGATCCAGCAAGCGCAAAAAGCGCAAAAGACGGTGATTACGAGGTAGCGCACTAATGGTTCCGGAAATCGGCCAATTCGCATTGATACTGGCGCTCCTGCTTGCGCTCACGCAGGGCATATTGCCCATCGTCGGCGCGGCGCGTGGCGTGCCCGCGTGGATGGCGGTCGCGCGTCCCGCGGCGCAAGGCCAGTTCACGTTCGTCGCGATTGCGTTCGGCTGCCTGGCGTGGTCGTTCGTGAACAACGACTTTTCAGTGCTCAATGTCGCCTCGAACTCCAATTCCCAGTTGCCGCTGCATTACCGCTTTGCCGCAACGTGGGGCTCGCACGAGGGCTCGCTGCTGCTGTGGGTGCTCATGCTCAACGTGTGGACCGTCGCGGTCACGGTGTTCAGCCGCCACTTACCCGCGCCGATGGTCGCGCGCGTGGTCGGCGTGATGGGGCTTGTCAGCGTCGGGTTCCTGCTGTTCATGCTGCTCACTTCAAACCCGTTCGACCGCCTGCTGCCACCGGCGCCGGACGGGCGCGATCTCAATCCGCTGCTGCAGGATCCGGGCATGGTGATTCATCCGCCGATGCTCTACATGGGCTACGTCGGCTTTTCGGTGGCTTTCGCGTTCGCGATTGCGGCGCTGCTCGGCGGCCGGCTCGACGCAACCTGGGCGCGCTGGTCGCGGCCGTGGACCACGCTCGCGTGGTGCTTCCTCACCATCGGCATCATGCTCGGCAGCTGGTGGGCCTACTACGAGCTGGGCTGGGGTGGCTGGTGGTTCTGGGACCCGGTCGAGAACGCGTCGTTCATGCCGTGGCTGGTCGGCACGGCACTCGTGCATTCGCTGGCGGTGACCGAGAAGCGCGGCGGCTTCAAGAGCTGGACCGTGCTGCTCGCGATCTGCGCTTTCAGCCTGAGCCTGCTCGGCACCTTCCTGGTGCGTTCCGGGGTGCTGACCTCGGTGCATGCGTTCGCCACCGATCCCAAGCGCGGCATTTTTATTCTCGCGTTTCTGGCGATCGTGATCGGCGGTTCCCTCGCGTTGTTCGCCTGGCGCGCGCCGCGCGTCGGGCTCGGCGGCAACTTCGGACTGGTGTCGCGCGAATCGATGCTGCTCGCCAACAACCTGCTGCTCCTGGTGGCCGCGGGATCCGTGCTGCTCGGCACGCTCTACCCGCTTTTTCTCGATGCCCTGAATCTCGGCAAGATTTCGGTCGGCCCGCCGTATTTCGACAGCGTGTTCGTGCCGCTGATGACGCCGGCGATTTTCCTGATGGGGCTCGGTCCGATCGCGCGCTGGAAAGAGGCGAGCCTGCCTGATATTGCGACCCGGCTGAAATGGGCCCTGCTCGTCAGCCTGGTGACCGCGTTGGCGCTCCCGTTTGTGCTCGGCAAATGGACGCCGTTGATCAGTTTCGGCCTGCTGCTCGCGTTGTGGATAGCGACCACTGTGGCGGTCAATCTGAAAGAGCGCCTGGGACCGCTGCCAGGCAGCCTCGGCGCACGGCTCGGGAGCCAATCGCGCAGTTATTACGGCATGCTGCTCGCGCATTGCGGCATCGCGGTGTTCATCGCCGGCGTGACCCTGGTCAAGGGCTACGAGACCGAGCGCGACGTGCGCATGGCGGTCGGCGACAGCGTGGCGGCCGGCGGTTATGCGTTCCGCTTCGATGGCGTCGAGAACGTGACCGGGCCCAACTACCGCGCCGCCCGCGGCAACGTCGCCGTCAGTCGCGACGGCAGGCAGGTGACGGTGATGCATCCGGAAAAACGCATCTACAACGCGCAGCAGATGACGATGACGGAAGCCGCAATTTCCACCGGCGTCTTGGGCGATCTCTATGTATCGCTCGGCGAGCCGGTATCTGCCAATGCGGCCGACGGCGCGTGGAGCGTGCGCGTCTATCACAAACCGTTCGTGACCTGGATCTGGGGCGGCTGCATCATCATGGCGCTCGGCGGGTTGGTGGCGCTCTCCGACCGCCGCTACCGCAGCGTCGCGCGGCGCGCAGCGCAGGCGCATGCCGCTGACGGCAAACAGCCGGTCGCGGGTTAGCCCGCCTCGTCACGGCACCGAGCGTATGAACCGCTACCTGATCCCGCTCGTGTTATTCGTGGTGCTGGTTGCGTTCCTCGCCATCGGCCTGGGCTTGAATCCGCGTGAGGTGCCGTCGCCGCTTATCGGCAAGCCGGCGCCGCCTTTTCAGCTCGCGCAATTGCATCAGCCCGAGCAGTCGTTCGCGCGCAAGGACATGCTGGGCAAGGTATGGCTGCTCAACGTGTGGGCCTCGTGGTGCGTGTCGTGCCGGGAAGAGCATCCGGTGCTGCTGGAACTCGCCAAAAGCAATGTGGTGCCGGTCTATGGGCTCAATTACAAGGACAAGCGCGACGAGGCGCTCGCTTGGCTCAAGCAGTTCGGCGATCCCTACGCATTGAGCATCAGCGACAACGACGGCCGCGTCGGCATCGACTATGGCGTGTATGGCGTGCCGGAGACCTTCGTGATCGACAAGGCCGGCGTGATCCGCTATAAGCAGATCGGTCCCGTCACGCCGCAGGCGCTCAAAGACAAAATTCTGCCGCTGGTGCGGCAGTTGCAGCAATCATGAGATCGATCGTCATTTTTCTCCTCTGGTTGCCGCTCGCGGCGGCCGGGCAGGGCGCACAGCCGACACCGGAAGATCCGGTCGCGAACAAGCGCGCAGTGCAGTTGGCCGAACAGTTGCGGTGCCTGGTGTGCCAAAACCAGTCGATTGCGGAATCCAACGCGGAGCTCGCGGTCGATTTGCGGGGGCAGATCCGCGAGCAGATCGCGCAAGGCAAGAGCGACACCGAGATCACCGGCTACATGGTCGAACGCTACGGTGATTTCGTGCTCTACCGGCCGCCGGTCAAGGCGATCACGCTGCTGCTGTGGTTCGGTCCGGTGGTGGTGTTGCTGATCGCCGTCTTCGGGCTGATCAGATACCTGCGCGCGAGGCGCAGGCAAATCGAGCAACGGCCGTTGACAGAGGATGAACAACGCGAGGCGCGGTTGCTGCTCAGCGGCAGCGAGGGCGAGCGCAAATGACCTGGTTCATGGTGATTGCTGCGGCGATGCTGGTGATCGCGCTGACGTGGATAATGCCGACGCTGCTGCGTCGTAACATTGCCACGGGCGGTATGGGACCCGCGGCGTCCAACCTCGTGTTACTCAAGGATCAGCTTGCCGAGCTCGAGCGCGATGTCGCGAACGGCATGCTGTCGCAACCGCAATATCAGCAGGCACGCCAGGATCTCGAGCGGCGCGCGCTCGAAGAGGCGCGCGAGGCCGGCGTCGCAGCCGCGCCGTCGCCCAGGTATGGCCGCCGAACGGCGGTCGTGCTGGTGCTGGCGATCCCGTTATGCGCGGCTTTGCTGTACTTTCAATTCGGCAATCCCGATGCCATGTCGTGGCGCACGGCCGCCGGCAACGATCACAACGTCACGCCGCAGGAGGTCGAGGCGATGGTGACGCGGCTCGCGGCACGGCTCGGGAAAACGCCGGAAGACGCCAACGGATGGGCGTTGCTGGGGCGTTCGTACGTGGCGATGCAGCGCTATCAGGACGCCACCGCCGCCTATGCGCGCGCCGTGGCGTTGCTCAAGGACGACGCAGACCTGCTTGCCGACTACGCCGACGCGCTGGCCATGAGCCAGGGCCGCCGTATCGAGGGCAAGCCGTTACAGCTTATCGAGCGGGCATTGCGGATCGATCCGATGCAATGGAAGGCGCTGGCCATGGCCGGCTCGGCCGCCTTTGAGCGCAAGGAATACAAGCAAGCGATCGGGTATTGGGAAAAACTGCGGGGCCGCGCCGAACCGAATTCGGAGTTTGCGCGCAATATCGCGGCGAATATCGAAGAGGCGCGGCAGCTTGGCGGCATCAAATCCGGCGCCGCATCCAAACCGACACCGCCGGCCGCGGCCAGCGTGCGCGGCACGGTGAGCCTGAGCCCGGCGCTCGCCGGCAAGGCCGGTCCCGGGGATACCGTGTTCATTTTCACGCGCGCGGCAGACGGACCGCGGCAGCCGCTGGCGCTCGTGCGCCGGCAGGTCAAGGACCTTCCCGCCGGGTTTACGCTCGATGACACCCAGGCCATGTCGCCGGAGATGAAGCTGTCGAATTTCCGGGAGGTCATCGTCAGCGCACGCATCTCGA
>JAHFRL010000219.1 GCA_023266235.1 Betaproteobacteria bacterium | reverse complement strand
GATCGCGGCGGATTCGATCCTCAATACGGTGCGCGACCTGGAAATCCAGAGCCGCAATCTCGCGTCCGCCGACGTCGACGTGATCGTGCTCGGCGCCGCGGCGCCGAGTTTTCTCAAGGGGCTGGGCTACGACCGCGAACTGATCAGGAAAATCGAGGCCGCGACCGGCAAGCGCGCGACCACGACTTCAACCGCGCTGATCGAGGCGCTGCGATACCTCGGTGTGTCGCGCGTCGCGCTCGGAGCGGCGTACGACGACAAGGTCAATGCGATCGCGAAGTCGTTTCTCGAGGCGAACGGCGTCGAAGTGCTCGCCGCGCATGGGCTCGGGCTCGTCGACAACCTGGTGGTCGGGCGGCTCGACGTGTCGAGCGCTTATGAGCTGGCGCGCAAGATCGACCGTCCGGACGCCGAGGCGATCGTGCTCGCGTGCACCAACTGGAAGACCATGGATGCGATCGAGCGGCTCGAGCGCGAGCTCGGCAAGCCGGTGGTGACGACCACGCAGGTGAGCATCTGGGCGGCGCTGCGCGCGATCGGCGGGATCGAAGGCGTGCCGGGGTACGGGCGGTTGCTGCGCGACCTCACGGCGCCGAGCAAACAGACTCAACTGGCTTAGAGAACAGGGAATAGGAAATAGTGAATAGGGAATGGTAAACAAAACACGCGCTTTCCCGTTCCCCATTTCCTATTTCCTATTCACGACTTTAAGGAGACACACATGTACGGATGGCGCGGAAGAATCGGGCTGCTGGTGCCGTCGATCAATACCACGATGGAAACCGAGTTCTGGCGCATCGCGCCAGCAGGCGTGTCGGTGCACGTCGCGCGCATCGCCGGCGGCCGCCATGGCACGCCGGAAGAGCTGCGCAACATGGAGAGCGCGAGCAAGCACGCGGCCTCGGAGATCGCGATGGTCGAGCCCGACGTCGTCGTTTACGGCTGCACCAGCGGCAGCTTTTTCGAAGGCCCGGCGTGGAACAAAAAGATCTGCGAACAGCTGACCGCGATCACCAAGGCGCCGACGGTGACCACCGCCGGCGCGATGGCGGCGTGCCTCACGGCGGGCGGCTACAAGAAAGTCGACGTGGTGACGCCGTATGTCGAAGTTACCAACGAGCGCCTGAAACAGTTCGTCAAGGCGCACGGCATCGACGTCGTCAAGCTCGGCACCTTCGATATGCTCGACATGTTCGACCACGCCAAGATCGAGCCCGGCGAAATCTACGCCAAGGTCAGGCAGATCACGACCCCGGAAGCGGAAGCGGTGTTCGTCGCCTGCACCCAGTTGCGCGCGCTCGAAGTCCTCGACATGCTCGAGCGCGATCTCGGCAAGCCGGTCTATTCGGCGGTGCAGGCCTCGGCGTGGCAGGCCTATGCGGCGATGGGCGTCGATCCCGGGATCAAGAATTGCGGCAGCCTGCTCAGAAAACTCTCCGAGCCGGGCGCGCAGAAAAAGGCGGCGAAAAAGCTGCGCTCGGCGTAAACGCCGCTGCGCGGCGGGCGAGAGGCGAGAGGCGAGAGGCGAAGGGCAGTGAAGGGTGAAGGGTCGAAAAGGGCGGGCGGTGCCCGCCCTTTTTTATGGGAGGGATGATTGGCTGAAACCACAGTGGCCGACGTGATCGTCGTCGGCGGCGGCGGCGCGGGGCTCGCCGCGGCGGCAGAGGCGGCGCGGCTCGGCCGCCAGGTGATCCTGCTCGAAAAGAACCCGGCGACCGGCGGCTCGACGTCGTGGTCGGTCGGCTCGATCACCGCGATCAACACGCCGCACCAGCGGCAAGCCGGCATCACGGATTCCGCCGACGCGCATTTCGAGGACATGGCGCTGCACGCCGGGCCGCTCGCGCCGCGGGACAACTTGCGGCTGCGGCGCATCCTCGTCGACCACACCGCCGAAATGCTCGATTGGCTGATGTCCCTTGGCGTGGTGTTCGTCGGCCCCATGCCGGAGCCGCCGCACCGCTGCAACCGCATGCACAACGTGGTGCCGAACTCAAAATCGCTGGCGTTCCATTTGACGAAGCATTGCCGCGAACTCGGCGTCGATATCCGGCTCAACACCGCATCGCAGCGGCTGCTCACGGAAAACGGCAAGGTCGTGGGCGTCGAAGCGCGCCTGCCCGATGGCGCGCTGCATCAGTTCCGCGCGCGCGGCGGCGTGGTGCTTGCCGCCGGCGATTACAGCAACGGCCGCGACCTGAAAGCGCGCTACGCCTCGCCCGACGTCGTCGACGTCGACGCGGTCAACGCCACCGCGACCGGCGACGGCCATCGCATGGCGCTCGAGCTCGGCGCAACCGTCGTCAACGGCGACATCGTGCGCGGGCCGATCATGCGCTTCATTCCGCCGACGCGCGCCAACCTGATCCAGCAGCTGCCGCCGGTGAAACCGCTCGCCCGATTGATCGCGTGGGCGATGGGTCATCTGCCGCAATGGATCCTGCGGCCATTCCTGATGAGCTTCCTGACCACCGCGCTCGGCCCGTCGCCCGATCTCTACAAGGAAGGCGCGGTGCTGATCAACCGGCACGGTGAGCGCTTCACCGATGAGCTCGGCAAGCCCAATCCGGATGTCGCGAAACAGCCCGGGCGCATGGCGTGGATCGTGTTCGATCACAATATTGCCGGGAAATTTTCGGCGTGGCCGCATTTCATCTCGACCGCGCCCGGCGTTGCCTATGCTTACCTTGCCGATTACCGCCGCAACCGTGCGGACATCTATCACCAGTCCGACACCGTCGCGGGCCTCGCTGCGAGCATGGGCGTGCCGGCCGCAGGCCTGACGCGCGCGCTCGCCGAGTATAATGCGTCCGGCCGCGCGACGCGCCCGGCGCTCGAACAAGGCCCGTTCTACGCACTCGGCCCGGTCAAAAGCTACGTCGTCTTCACCGACGGCGGACTCAAGGTGACCGAACAACTCGAAGTCGTGCGCGGCGAGGATGGCGTGATCCCGGGCCTGTATGCGGCAGGCTCGACCGGGCAGGGCGGGCTGCTGCTCGAAGGCCATGGCCACCATCTCGGCTGGGCGTTTATCTCCGGCCGCATCGCCGGGCGCAACGCGGCAGCGAACGTGCGGGCATGATCTTCATCAGCCAGAGCGGTCTCACCGACAACACGCGCGCGGCGGATTGGGACCGCTGGTATGTCGAGCATTTGCGCATCATGGCCGGCGTGCCGGGAATTTCCTCGGCGCAGCGCTTTAAGACCGCTACGCCGGGATTTCCACCGTCGCTTGCCATGTACAGCTTTGCCTCGGCCGATATATTCAAGGACCCCTATTACCTGAGCATACGCGGCATGGGCGAATGGCAGGCGCTGGTCGATCGGCAATACTACAAACGCAACTTGTTCGAAGGGCTCGACCACGCGCCGCTGGTGGCGGACGACGCGCGCCTGCTCATCGCCGATCGCGAGCGCGCCGGCGGCGCGATCGCCGGCGTCCAATTTGTCTGGCTCAAGTGTGCCGGGATAGATTATTCGACGCCGTATCGCGGCATCGCGGTGATAGCCGCTGCGCGGCTGCCGGCGCTCGACACCACGCTTGCGGTGTATCGGCCGGTGTCGCCGCGCATGACGCCGGCCGCACGCTGATATGCCGGCCGCGCTGATCGCCGGGGCGACCGGCCTGGTCGGCCGGGCAATTGCGCAACGGCTCGCCGAAATCGGCGGCTGGGAGGTCACCGGGCTCGCGCGCCGGCCGCCGGCGACACCGGGCATGCGCTGGCTCGCGGTCGATATGACCGACGCCGCTGACTGCAGGCGCAAGCTCGCGGACCTTGCAGCGGTCACGCATCTGTTCTATGCGGCGCGTTACGATCACCCGGAAGGCGCGCCGGAGGCGGCCGGCACCAACGCCGCGATGCTGCGTAACGTGGTCGGCGCGCTCGACGCCGCTGCCGCGCTCAAGCACGTGCATGCCGTGCATGGCACCAAGTATTACGGTCACCAGCTCGGGCCGGTCAAGGTGCCGGCGGCGGAAGACGATCCACGCGCGCGCGGCGAAAATTTTTATTTCGAGCAGGAGGATTTTCTGCGCGAACGCAGCCGCGAGCGCGCGTGGAGCTACACGACTTCGCGCCCGCATACGTTCTGCAGTCCTGCGGTCGATACTCCGCGCTCGATCGGCCTCATCATCGCGCTTTATGCGGCAGTCCAGCGCGAGCTCGGGCTGTCGCTCGATTTTCCCGGCAGCGTGAAAGCGTTCAATGTGCGCACGCAGTTCGCCGACCTCGCGCTGCTCGCACGCGCGATCGCGTGGATGGCGACCGAACCGCGTTGCGCCAACCAGGCGTTCAACGTGGTCAACGGCGATTCCCCGAGCTGGTCGGAACTGTGGTCCCGGTTTGCAAGCTGGTTTGGGATTGAATCGGGTGCTCCCCGCCCGTTCGATCTCGCGGGTTACATGGCAGACAAAGCGGAAGTCTGGCAGCGGATCGTGCGCAAACACGGACTGCGCGCGACCCGGCTCGACAGTATCGTGCTATGGCCGTATGCCAACTACGTATTCAAACCGGAATGGGACATAATGTCGTCGGTGGCGAAGGCGCGCGCGCTGGGTTTCAGCGAGACGCTCGATACCGGTGCCATGTTCGACCGGCAGTTCGAGCATTACCGCGCCCAAAAAATCGTACCGTAACGAGAAGATCCGTCATGAAACTGCTCAATGCCGCAATGGCTGTAATGCTTGC
>JAHFRL010000218.1 GCA_023266235.1 Betaproteobacteria bacterium | reverse complement strand
CTCCAGCGTCTTGCCGTGAGTATCGGCGTCGGGGTGAGCGACGCCGTCCAGGGTTTTGTCGAGACCCAGCGCCCACAGGACGGTAACGTAGGCACTCATCGCGACACCGTGCTTTCCGAGTTCAAGAGCGTTTAGGGTGTTGCGATTAATGCCAGCCTTGGCTGCGACCTCGGCGATCGACATGCCGCGCCGGGTCCTGGCCTGCCGAATGCGGTAGCCAAGCTCCTTGATACGCTCGGTAGCCGCAGTGGGGATGGTTTTATTGATGCCCATAATATTAGGCGTTAAGTTAGTTAGTGCCTAATATATTAGGCTAAATTGGCAAAGTAAGTCAACCATGAATTGGTTATAATGCCTACTTAAATAGGCATTAAACTTCTTAACGCCTAATATAATAGGCAAATAGTAGAGATCGGCTGCCGTAATCCGAGAATTAGCGATATAGCGACAAATCGCTCTGAAACCAAGCGGATTAACGACAAACCGGGCTCTCGGACGGCGCTAATTAGCGCCACGCCGACGCCGGACGCTCCATAACTAAAAGGCGGATCATGAGCGAATACCAGGCCACGAATTTCAGGCGGTCAATCGTCCGCTCCCGCAATACCAGGTGCGGGAGCTTCTCCTCGATGCCATCTGATGACAGTGCAGGACGGCGTTACAGCTGCCGTAAGGGCAGATTCGAGTTCGCGTCTTCCGCGCCCTCGGCAACCAGATAGCCCATTGCTCGATAGCCGCGCAGCCGTTTGTTGAACATACGCGTCAGCGTCGGCACGCCGGCATCGACGTAGTCATAAATCCGGATCTCCCGCTTATCCGCGTGGTCCCGGTGCAACCGGCCCGCGTATTGCTGGAGCGTGCCGCGCCACGAGATCGGATTCGCGAGAAAAAGAGTGTCGAGCCGCGGATCGTCGAAGCCTTCCCCGATATAACGTCCTGTAGCGAGCACAATCCGGTGATGCACGTCGGATAACTTGCCGAGGCGATCGAGGGCCGCAGCCCGCTTACGGCGGCCCATCCTGCCCGATAGCACAATAACCTCGGCCGACGTGGCTGATTTCAGCATTTCCGAGAGCCGCTCCAAGTGGTCCTTGCGCTCGGTCAGCACCAGCGGCGTTCGCCCATCAGCGAGGACAGCCAGTACGTCCTGCAGAATCAACGCATTGCGATCTTCCGATTGCCCCAACACAGCGAAAAGCGATTGGATGCCAGCCTGCGCGGCGGGTGCTGCAAATCCGGTGTGACGCGGAATGACGACGTGCCGCATACCAGCCGCTGAACCCGCGGTCGATCCGCGAAAGCGAATTGGCCCGCACTGCATGAAGATGATTGGGTGGTGGCCATCGCGGCGCAGCGGCGTCGCTGTGAGCCCGAGGACAAATCGAGCTTTCACCTCTTTCATCACCCGCTCGAAAGAAAACGCCGAGACATGGTGACACTCATCGACGATTACCTGCCCGTAGTTGGCAACGATGTCGCGCACGACGCCTTTACGCACGAGACTTTGCATAATCGCGATATCGATAATCCCAGCCGGTGACCGCTTCCCCGCGCCTATGGTTCCGATTGATCGGTCATCGATTTGCATGAAGGTTGACAGCCGATTACGCCACTGATCGAGCAACTGCGTCCGGTGAACGATGACGAGCGTGTTCGTCTTCCGTGCCGCAATGACGGCGGCTGCAGCCACCGTTTTGCCGAACGCGGTCGGGGCGCAAAGAACGCCGATCGGGTGGGCCAGCAGCGCATCGACCGCCTTGGATTGCTCGGGGCGCAGCGTGCCTAGGAAGGAGGCACTGATCGTATGTCCGGCGTGCCTCTTGTCTTCCATTGCCGTCGCCGTACCACAATCCCTAAATAAACCCATTGCTTCCTCGGCGCACCCACGGGGTAGCGCGAGGTGATTCGAGAAATCCTCGGCACACCCAATGATCCTTGGCTTCCCGAAGGTGGAAAACCGCAACGATTGGGCCTGGTAGAACTCAGGGTTCTGAAACGCGGCGATGCGAGAGAGGCGATTGATCAGGCGCTCCGGCAGGCCGTCTTTAGCTATAAACAGCATGTTTGCGGATACGATCTTGACGGTATCCGGGAAGGGACCGACAAGAGGAGGTTCGGATCGACGCCTTGAAGGTGGTAACGACCATGGGTCATCGATTGCGTCTTCGCCAAAGCTGACCGAACGGACACCGAGGACTCCGTCTTCCCTTGCCGCGCGTCCAAGTACGGAATCAATCGCGATGGGAGCCATGCGCTCAACACCAGCGAGGAATGCCCACTGATCGGGATAGGGACACCACGCGTCGTCGACGAAGACGCTCGCGCCACGATCGCGAGCTTTGCGTTGCAGCGGCAGGGCGATCAGGTTGCCAAAGCCGCCCTTCGGTAATGTGTCCTGACTCGGAAACAGCCGGTCGTAGGAAGCAAAGGCAAGGGTGCGATGCCGCGCGCACGCGCGCGTGATCGCTGCGCTGGCAAGCTGCCTGGCCTGGCTTGCCGGGATCGGGGACTCGAAGAAGGTCCAGACGTGAGCGCCCTCGCCCGAGCGCGAGACTTCGACGCAGGCAGGGATTCCGAGTTCCCTGCAACTGGACGCGTATGCCGTCGCGTCGTCGCGCCAACTCGATCCGTCGAAATCCGCAGAGACAAACCATGAAGTATCGTCGTGCAGTATGGGATAGACACCCAAGGTGCGGCGTCCGGAGAGATGCTCGTAGATGGCATCGTCGGAAACCGCCAGAAAAGCCTTATTGGAACAATCCGAGCACCTGATCCGGGGTTTCTCGCAGACGCCGGGGACCCACTCGTTGGCGCACGCAGGGCTGTATCCCGATCGTCCCGCTTTCGACTCCCATCGGAGGGGGTAGATGTCCTCGCGACCACGGAACAACGACCGGAAGAGCGCGACTTTTTCGGATGTCGGAGAGTCGTGATGGACTGAAGTCTCAGCGGGTTCGATTCGCGACGCATTAGGCGGGATTCCGACGGCGTTCCTCGATGTCCTGCCTTGAATGACGGCTTTCAGCGATTCGTTCTCGGCCTGAAGCTTCGCGCATTCTGCTTCGAGAGCGGCAATACGATCTTTCGGGCTCATTGTCGCGGGGTGTAGCTCGAGGTATCTGTGTGGCGACAAGTTAGACTTAGAACTGCTCCCCGTTTCAGCCTAACGCGGCCTAATATCAGAGCTTGATCAACTCTTCGCGCGTGCGCGGCTCTCCGGGTGAGGCTGACTGGGTGATGATTCTTTGCCAACGCCGCTTTGGCGCCAGACGATGGACGGACCTAAAGAGCTACTTCAAGCGGCTGATCGCGGAGCGCGCTGACCTTCATGACCGAAAAACCGAGCACGTTACCCTTTTCGTCCACTTTCTCCATGACGTGGGGGTTGGCGGTCTCGCGAAAGAAACCGGCGCGCCGCTCGAACATGACTTCGAGGTAGTCGCCCTCCTTGTCGTACCAGATCTTTACGTGCTTTTCGGCCATATTTGCGCTCCTCCCGTCGGTTTGGCGACGAGGTATGCGGTCAGAACGAAGGCATCATTCTGCGCCAACTTGACGACGACGCAAAGGTGCTTGTCGCCCACCCGGGTCCCCACATAGAAACGATAGTACAGCCGCGCCTCGGCATCGCTTTGCGACTCGATCACCCGTTCAGGGCTGGCAAGCGTTTCCTCGATCTTGTCCTCCATCCCAACCATTTCGGGGTGCTCGAGGATATGAGCGAGACGCTCATCCGTAAGTCGAACCGCCCTGCCTTCGTAATCGGTGAGAACCTTCACGACAATGTGAACCTATGCGGCTCTGGCGGCAGCCAGTGGCACGACGTTGCTCACGGTGAGCGCCTCAAGATAGTCTGCCCACTTCTGCAGCCAGGTCCGCGCCTCGGTGTCGTAGTGATGCCGGTCGTAGATCGCGCTGACCGAGGTATCCACGTGGTTGAGGATTCGATCCTGCACGACGCGCGGGCAGCCAAGCTTTGCCAGTCCGGTCGCGACCGTGCGGCGAAGATCGTGCACGGTCCACGGTACTTCGATCGGGTCCGGTGCCGGCTTGCCGCGGACACCCTGCCGCGCGTAGTACTGGGCATAGCCCAGCGCTTTCTGCGCAACATGCCGGCTGTCCTGCCGGGACGGGAACACGTGCAGCTTGCCCATCCCCTGGCGGGACTTGAATAACTCGACCGCCTGCCGCGGGAGCATCACGTCGTGCGGTTCGCCGTTCTTGGTTTCCCGGATCGTCCATACGCTGCGGTCGGGGTCCATGTCGCGCCAGAGCGCGCCGATGACTTCTCCCGAACGGCAGCCGGTAAGGAGCACCAGCGTCAGCGCCTCTCGCACAGTGCGGCTGTAGGGGCTATGAGGCAGCCACTTCAGAAGGGTCGCCAGTTCAGCATCCGTCAGCACGCGTTTCCTGCGCGTCTGCGGGGCACCCTTGATGCCGAGCGCCGGGGAGATGAAATCATCGGGCAGCCGTCCCTGCTCGATCGCGTGAGCGTAGGCACACTTGATCCGAGACAGAAGTTGCGTCGCTACACGCGGCGCTTTCGCCATCTTTGGACGGAGCACATCATCTTGCAACTCGCGCCGCGTGACCTGCAGCGCCGGCCTATGACCCAGCACCGGCAGCAGGTCCTGGCGCAGTATCCGGGTACTCTCGGAGCCTCGCTTCTGGCTCTTAAGCGCTTCCTCGATGTATTCGTTGAC
>JAHFRL010000023.1 GCA_023266235.1 Betaproteobacteria bacterium | reverse complement strand
CGGCAGCGGCGGCGGCGGAGGCGGCGGCGTGGGCGGCGTAGGCGGCGGCGTGGGCAGCGGTGTCGGCAGCGGCGGCGGCGTAGGCGGCGGCGTGGGCGGCGTAGGCGACGGCGGCGGTGTAGGCAGTGGTGTCGGCGGCGGCGGCGGCGACGGCGGTGTAGGCAGTGGTGTCGGCGGCGGCGGCGGCGACGTAAGCATCAGCCTGGTAAGCCTTTAAGGTTTCACGGGAAATCTTTCTATCAAGGTAATCCCGAGCAGCCTGGATTGCTTTCTTCGGTCTCTGATCTACTGGATATTTCTCTTCAAAAATCGGCAACACTTCTTCCGCAAACTCAATCGCCAGCTGAGCCGAAATAAGCCTCGAGTTCTGGTCGGTGGCACGCAAACACCAAAGCATGTCGAGCACACCATTGGATTTCAGAATGGTGAGCAGATTGATTTCAGCTTTCGAGTCGAAGCCAGGGCCAAGGGATTTCAGCAGGGTCTGCCAGCTTTGGGTACAGGGGTAGCAGGCTCGGATTTTGCTGAGTGTGGTTGTCAATTTCATAATTGTCTCCCTGTCAAGGTTTATCGGCCGGAGAGCCCGTAGGGTGGGACCGATCTTCTACCACCAGGTATTGCACCGAGCCTTGCGGGCCCCTCTATCAAGTTCTTGGCGGTTCGTTTCGCTTGCACTTCCGGTATAGCGCACCCACGAAAAAGGTCAAGAACTATTTTTCAGGAGGCTTTTTGTCGGGCTAGCCCGACAACTCAGCGAGTACGTACTCACTCCCAGGTAGCCACTGCATTCGAGGAGGGCAGGCCGGGGGGAAGTTTAATGCCGGTTTAATCAGAAAAGAATTATTCTCTGATTAAATATAGCCGAAAAACCCTTAAAATAATCATTTTCGATTAAATTTAATCATTTCCTGATTAAATTTAATCAGACGAGTACTA
The DNA here is from genome assembly GCA_023266235.1 of Betaproteobacteria bacterium. GTDB lineage: Bacteria > Pseudomonadota > Gammaproteobacteria > Burkholderiales > SG8-41 > PALSA-1004. The sequence continues at coordinate 48,428 of JAHFRL010000023.1, read as the reverse complement.
CCGGTAAGTGGGTATTGACGTACCCAGAAACCGGTATTTGCTGTCCCATTTTTCGCGTTGCTGTCCCAAAGTGGCATGGGACAGCTAACACTCCCTGATACCAAGGGTTTCCGGGGGTAGGGAAGTTTGCTGTCCCAACCCGTTTGGGACACCTAATCTCGTGTGGTACCAAGGGTTTGAGGGGTTTACGTTTACAAAAAAAAAAAAATTGTGTCAACTAATATAAATAATAGTATTTAATCCTTATTTAAGCATATTTAATCATTAAACTCATTATTTCGGCCAAAAACGCTACGGGAGTATTTTTTTTTTTGCTGGGACAGGGACAGCAACAGGAAAAATACAGATTTTAGACCGATTTCATACAGCTTTTACTGTATGAAGCACTGTACGTGTCGTAGAAAGCCCAAAACGGCGACACGTTATGGAGAAGCAAGTCTATAACGTGTCGCAGAGAGTCCAAAACGGCGACACGTTATAGACTTTCTGCGGCACGTACAGTGCTTCATACAGTAAAAGTTGTATGAAAGCTGTTAAGCTGTATGAAGGCTGTATGAACCCCCCCCCGGTGAAATCAGTTCAGGGTTTCACCTTGACATCGTTTTTGCTCCTTGCTAGGCTCTGCCGCATGCTAGACCGCGTACACCCCGCTCCTTACCTGCCCCCCCTTGTGAAGGCTGTGCATTCCGTCCTCGTTACTGGCGGTACTGGGACCTTCGGCGGCGCCTTCATCCCTTACCTGCTCTCGCAACCCGATATCGCTCGCGTCTGCGTCTATTCCCGAGGCGAACATGCACAGGCTGGGCTTCGGCAGGCCCTGGGTGGCGATTCCCGTCTTCGTTGGTTTATTGGCGATATCCGAGACCTTCCCCGCTTGACCCGGGCAATGCGCGGCGTCGATACCGTGGTCCATGCTGCGGCCCTCAAGCGAATCGAAACGGGGGCTTACTGCCCCGACGAAATGGTGAAGACCAATATCCTGGGCACCATGAACGTGATTGAGGCTGCTGCTACCACTGGTGTGGCGCGGGTGATCGGGCTTTCGTCCGATAAGGCTTATCAGCCGATCTCTCCTTACGGCCAGTCCAAAGCGCTGGCTGAAAGCTTGCTGCTCTCCGCTAACGGCATGTACGGCGCCGAGGGGCCACGCTACGCCGTAGCGCGCTACGGCAACATCTGGGGGGCACAGGGGTCCATCGTGCCTCTCTGGCGCGTCCTGCAAGCTTCTGGGGCTCTTCGCGTGCCTGTCACGAGCCTGGACTGCACACGCTTTTACATGACCGTAGGTGAAGCGGTCCGCTTGATCTGGGATTTGGCAGTTAAGATGCAGGGGGGTGAGTTGGTTATCCCCGATTGGCTGCCAGCCTATCGCATTGGCGATCTGGTGATGGCTTTTGGGCTTGAGCCGCAAGTGAATGGCTTACCTGCGTGGGAGAAGCTCCACGAATCGATGAACGAGACGCTTTGCAGTAGGGACGCTTACCAGCTGACCGTCAAAGAGTTGCGGGAAGCACTCGCCCATGAAAAAACTTGAAGTTTATGACCGCGATGGAAAAGTCGTGCTCGATAGCGATATGGGGAATTTTATTCTTCCTCCCGATCAAGCGATCGATCTGGCTAACGCGCTCTTGCATGCAGCCGAGGTCTGTGGCGTGAAAGTCGTCGTACAATCGACAAGCCCACGGATTATTACCGATTTTCAACGAAATAAGCTGATAGTTCGCTGTGCTCTCATACTCCGGTCACTTATTCGGCAGAATCGAAGTTCTGAAGCTATAGCGCATCAGGTAGTTGATACTATTTTGGGGGCAATTCTGTGAAACGATGTAGGCGCTGTTTGATCCCTGATTCTCGACCGGATACGGCTTTCGTCGATGGTATTTGCTCGGCCTGTTTAACCCATGACGTGCAGGCATCGATTGACTGGGTGCAGCGGCGAAAGGATTTAACTCGGCTACTCGAACATCAAAAGCCTAACGGCAGCGGGTATGACTGCATTGTGGCCTCTTCAGGCGGGAAAGATTCACACGCTCAGGTGCTTAACCTTTTATGTCTCGGCGCATCGCCGCTTATCGTGACGGCGACGACATGCATGTTAACCGAGATTGGCCGGAAGAATATCGACAACCTCAAGCGCTATGCGCCGACAATTGAGGTCACGCCAAATCAGGATATTCGGGCCAAGCTGAATTATCTCGGGCTGACGTTAGTCGGCGATATTTCTTGGCCCGAGCATGTCGCCATTTTTACGACGCCGATGCGGATGGCAGTTGCTTTGGGGATTCCCCTCGTTTTTTACGGGGAGAATCCTCAAGCCCAGTATGGCGGGCCTCTTGGTTCCGAAGAAGCGCGGGAAATGACTTATCGCTGGGTGACGGAATTCGGTGGCTTTCTCGGACTGCGTACTTCCGATATGGTCGGCCAGATGGGGATTACTACCGACGACATGCTGCCCTATGCGTTCCCTGATCCGAAATTCATCAACAAGCTTGGCTGCCAGGCACATTTCCTCGGTCAATATCTCGGTCCTTGGGATTCACACCGTAATGCTGAAAAGGCAATTGAGGCCGGAATGGTGGCCGAACTTCCCTGTTTGGGGAATTGGTGGGGCCATGAGAACCTGGATAATGCCATGACGGGCCTGCACGATTACGTGATGCTCAAGAAATACGGCTATGGCCGGGCGTGCGCGCAATTGTCCGTAGATATTCGCTTCGGTCGGATAAAGCGAGATGCAGCACTAGAGATTTGTAAAGAGAAGGAGTGGTTCTTTCCTCATATCTATGCCGGAATACCCGTTGAAACGGTCTATGAACGGGTTGGCGTTACCGCTGATGAATTCTCCGCTATCGTGAAACGTTTTACTACCGATCATGGGGCTGGCGCATAGGGTCATTCCAGTTCTCCTGGCACGAGACGGCAATCTCGTGAAGGGAAAGAAATTTGATTCATCCCGTGTCGTAGGGAACGTTCAGCAGGCCGCTGAGATTCATCAGGCCCGGGGCGTCGATGAGTTGCTGATCCTGGATGTCGGTGCGACGCCGGCCGGCCGCGGGCCGGATTTCACCGCGATGGCCCGACTTACCGAGCGGTGCTTCATGCCGGTATCCGTCGGCGGTGGGGTGAGTGAGGTATGGCATGTGCGTGAGCTGCTGGCGAATGGGGCTGATAAAGTCGTGATCGGTGCAGCTGCTCGAGGCTCGCCGGGCCTGATTCAGCAATGCACGACTCGTTTCGGTGGCCAGGCAATCGTTGTAGCGATCCATCTTCGCGGCTGGCATGGTGAGCTCGCCGCGCAGTTCGCCCGACACATTACCCGGGTGGCTGGCGCTGGGGAGATACTCATCACCAGCGTCCAGCGGGACGGTACGCTGCGTGGCTACGATATCCCCGTTGTGCGCGCCGTAGCGGCCGCTGTCGATGTGCCAGTGATTGCCAATGGAGGCGCAGGGTCTTACCTGCACATGCATCATGCCCTGGCTGCTGGCGCGTCCGCTGTGGCTGCTGGTGCCATGTTCCAGTGGCTGGATTTGACGCCACTAGGCGCAGCCGAGTATCTGGCCCGGCGAGGCTGGGAGGTTCGGCTATGAATTGCCCGCTTTCTGGCGTATCGTTTTCGCTATGACCGACGAAGCTTTAGCCGCTGCGATTCATGAGGCCCACGGTCTGATTCTTCGTACATCAGCCGAGCACAGTTCTTATTGCCATATTTGCGAACATTTCGAATCTCTGTTACGGATTCAGCTCGGCCGAGCGCGCTCTGTTATGGATTCAGCTCGGCCGAGCACCGAAAAACGATAGCTAGCCCCTGTAAAATGAGTGACCCGAAATATCATCCTTCTTTTGCCCCCCGAGTGCGAGATCAATGCTATCTCGGCGCGACTGATCGGGAAATAGCTGACCTACTTGGGGTCTCTGTTGGTTTGCTCAAGAAATGGCGGGAAGAGATTCCCGAATTCGCTTATGCCTGGAAAGACGGCGCTGCGCACGCCGATGCGAAAGTCGTCGCTTCCCTTTTCAAACGCGCTTGTGGTTACGATTACGATGGGTGGAAAGAAACGAAGGACGGCCGATTCGAAGAGCGCGTTCATGTTCCCCCCAACGTTCAAGCTTGCATTTTCTGGCTGACCAATAAACGGCCTACTGCTTGGACGAATGTCCCCACGCAGCAATTGCTCCCGACCGGGAGTATCATTCCCTTGGATTCCATGTCGGAAATCGAAATCGCGCGGCGTATTGCGTATGCTTTGGCGAATGCGACGCACGCACTCATTGAAGGCGAGCATAGGAGTATCGAAGATGGCAGCGTTCGGCCCCTCCCACCCCAAACCAAGTAGCCGTACTTTCGGCACGGTGGATATCTCCACTGGCGCCGGTGGCACGAGTGATGTTATCAATCTGACCGGATTAACGCTTTCCTCGATCCAGATGTCCACCGATTGGACGGAGGCGACGATCGGGTTTCAGGGCAATGTCGACGGCTCCACGAACTACTATGACTTCTACGACACCACGAACACGCTCCTGACCTACAAGACCACGGCCAATCACGTGATGGTGTTCGACCCTGCGGTTTTCTCCGGCGTTCAGGTATTGCGCCTGGTCAGTGAGACGACGGCCGGCGTCGCCGTCGCCCAGGGCGTGGCCCGGACATTGAAACTCGGGCTTTCCGAGTACGTGATGGCGGATTGATATGACTACGAAGAAGGGAGCAGCGCGCCCCCGTAATGGCGCTGCCGACGCAGAGGATCAGCAGCGCCTGGAAACCTTGCTCCGCATGAGCAAGCCCAAACCCCGCAAGGGCAAACTCGCAAAGAAAATGAGGAAGCATTATGGCTAAGAAATGGATTCAAGGCGCCATCAAGAACCCGGGCGCACTGCATGCCCAGCTCGGCGTGCCGCAGGGGCAGACGATCCCCACCAAGAAGCTGAACGCTGCTGCGAAGAAAGGCGGCAAGCTGGGCCGGCGCGCCCGCTTGGCTCAGACACTGAAGACCCTCGTTTCGAAGTAACCTCGCGCCCGAAGGTTTCGGCGGCTCCACAGCAAATAGCACACTAGCATAAGGAGCAATTATCATGGCATTCGGTAGCAAGATCATCACGTCTCTCTTCGGACGCCGGGTCGGCCTGCAACGGATGAGCACCGGCGAAAGCGGCGGTTCCCGCGGTACGCAGGAATATCTCGTCGGGCCGGCTGATTTCCGGGTAGGAATCACGACTGCGGAAACCACTTCCACCAACCTGCAGCCCCATGGCCTGAGCGTTCTGCCCGGTTCATCGGCGGCGTCGAGCGCCGTCTACACGATCGATCCTCCCGTCCCCGGTGTCTTCAAAACCGTCTTCGGCGCCACGGACAATGGTCCGGTTTATCTCAAAACCGCCAACAGCGAGACGATTGTCACGTCAGCCGGCTCGACCTTTACCACGGTCAAGGTTTCCAGTCTCGGCGGCGCTTTTCAGCTGGTGGGTTTGACGACCGCTGCCTGGCTGGGACTCAACCTGACCAGCGGTACCTCGTCTCAGGCCAGTGGTTTCGGCCTCACCACTTCGACGTAAATCTTTCCTGAGGGAATCATGACGCTTGAATTCAAGAAGCAATTTTTCAACACGGAAGCCGAGCAGCTTTGTCTGCTCGGTTCCGCGCCCAGTTCGCTGCGGCTCGCCCCGTTCTCCAATCCCGCGTGGGCGATGTGCGGCTGCAGCCCCGGCGTCTATGGCGTGGCGCCGCGTGTTGATGCCTGGGTGGAGCTTCACCGGTATGAGCCCGGGCAACCCTGGTTCAGCCCGGAGTACTGTCAGTACCTGCACAACTTCAAAGGCCCGGTCTGGATGGCGGAGAAACGGCTTGAAGTGCCGAACTCCACTGAGTTGCCACTCGTCGATCTGATCCAGAAATACTCACCCTACTTCTTCAATTCTTCGCTTTCCTACATGATGGCGATGGCTATTGAAGCCGGTTTCAAGCGCATAGCATTATTCGGCGTGGATATGGCAGCGGCTTGCGTGAGTCATAATACCAAAGTGCTCACCAAAGATTTGCGGTGGGTGCGCGCTGATACCTTGGATGTAGGCGATGAGTTAATTGCATTCGACGAACACGCGCAGCAATATGGGCAAGGCGTGAAACAACGCCGCTGGCAACCGGCTATCGTATTGCGCAATGATCGCCTGATGCTACCCAGCTATCGAGTTACCCTTGAAGACGGCCGCGAGATTATCTGCTCAGAAGATCATATGTGGTTGACTTATAGCGAGAATGCCGCCCATTGGACTTATACGAAGGATTTGCTTACTCCACATCATCGAGCAGATCGCCCAACGCGTATCGTGGATTGCATCGATACCTGGGAAGAAGATAAAAGCTGGGATGCCGGGTATCTTGCTGCTGCGTTTGATGGTGAAGGGCACCTAAGCATTACATTACGTGAAGGCAAATGGGGATACATGCGTATTGGCTTTGCCCAACGTGATAATGCAATGCTCGCCCAAGTTCGTCGCTCCCTCTTGAAACTCAGTTATCTTGCCCCGGATAGCAGTGTTACCCCCGGTGTGAATGGGGATGTGACCAATTTGCTAGTTCAGGGTGGGCGTGCCGAACAAATGAAGTTCCTCGGCAGTATCCGCCCGCGTCGTCTGCTGGATAAATTTGATGCGACTTCGCTGGGCATCTTCCAGAAGCGTAAAACTGTTGCCGTGATTAAGCTGGAATTTCTCGGCGAGCATCCGGTTATTGGTCTTAAGACAAATACCGGGACTTTCATTGCCGAAGGACTCGCTTCACATAATAGCGAGTACAAAGACCAGCGTCTCGGCTGCCAGTATTTCTCGATTATCGCCAAGGCCCACGGCATCGAAGTGGGAACGCCGCCTGAATCCGATCTGTTCCGGCCGGCGCCGCTGTATGGGGTTTCCGAAGTGTCGCATGCACGGATCAAGATTCTGGCACGCCGGCGCGAACTTGAAGGCCGTATCAGTGCCGCGCTACAGACCCAGCAGCAGGCCAAGGACGAAACGATCTTTCTGCAAGGTGCGCTCGAAGACCTTGAGTGGGCGGAAATGGATTGGATGGGCAATGTCGATAGCCCTTCGTCTCGTTTCCTCGAACCGCCGCTCGCAACAGCTATGCAGCAGTACCAGTTCAACATGACCGAGTTGCCGGAACCGCCCGACGATGGACCTGAATGAAATCATTTCTCGTTTAGCTGTAGCCTCCCCCGAGAGTAAAAAGGCGATGCTCGAGGGGGCGATGGAAATATCGGCCGGCATGCGCTGGATTCCATCGCCAGGGCCGCAGACTGAGGCTTATTTTTCGCCTGCAGACCTTCTGCTGTATGGCGGGGAACCGGGTGGAGGGAAAGGGCTTCATATCCATACTCCAATTCCTACACCCTACGGCTATACTTCCCTAATCAATTTGCGTATAGGGGATACCATCTTTGATAAGGATGGCGCGCCGTGCCGCGTTACTTTCAAGTCCGGTATTCATCTTCGGGATTGTTACAGTGTTCGCTTCTCGGACGGATCAGAATTAGTCGCCGATGACGAACACCTTTGGCTTACCCGGACTCGCAGGGAGCGCCTGCGCACGCTGATGCAGAGCGATCAATGGCGCGAGAATCGAAAAGCGAACCGTTCCCCTCATGGGCAAGGTAAGCGCCCTGATCTTGCGTTGCTGAATGCTCAACGCTCCGCAATTCACGATTTATCGCTTGAAGGTATCCGGAATACCTGCGAGCTATCGAGAACGCTGTGTGTGGGCGGAAGTCGGCTCAATCATAGTATCGACGTAGCTGGTGCATTGGATTTGCCTGAGGCTGAATTGCTGATCGATCCCTACGTGCTTGGTGCTTGGCTGGGGGATGGCACGACATCGGCCGGCGCAATCTCCGGGATAGATGAGGGAGTATTTCAGGAAGTGGCGAATGCCGGGTATGTGGTGACGCGACACCGCGACCCCGTCACCCGTGGAGTCTTGGGTTTGCAGTCGCAACTCAGGATGCTGGGGCTCATTGGCAACAAGCACATTCCTCCTGCCTATTTACGGGCCAGCGAAGCTCAACGGTTGGCCTTGCTCCAAGGGCTTATGGATACTGATGGGCATGCGGATTTGCGCGGGCAATGCGAATTCGTTTCAGTGAAACTGAATTTGATTCAGCAGATGCGGGAGTTACTGTGCTCGCTTGGTATTAAGTGCGCAATCCGAGAGGGCAAAGCGAAACTGAATGGTCGCGTTATCGGACCGAAATACGCTATCAAGTTCCTGACGGAGAAGCCAGCATTTCGCCTGCCCCGAAAACTCATCCGTCAGAAACGGAGTGAGTTTCGTGGAACGCATGATGTCCGCTATATCGTCAGTGTCGAGCGGGTATCAACCGTACCGACGCAGTGCATCCAGGTGGATAGCCCGAGCAAAACCTATCTGGCCGGCGATACCATGGTGCCGACGCACAATACTAGTCTTTTGCTCGGCCTCGCTTTTACCCGTCATAAGCGCACGCTGATCCTGCGACGCCAATACACTGACCTCGGTGCTATCGTTGAGGACATGCTCAAGATTCACGGTTCGCGTAAGGGCTATAACGGCAGCGCGCCGCCGAGTCTGCGGATAAATGCCGATCAGCTCATCGAATTAGGCGCTGCTGCCCGAATCGGGGACGAACAGCATTTCATGGGCAACCCACACGATCTCATCGGTTTTGATGAGGGCGCTCAGTTTGCCGAAACCCAAGTCCGATTACTGATGGGTTGGCTTCGAACGGTTGATCCGAAGCAGCGAACGCGGGTTGTGATTGCTACGAACCCCCCGCTTTCTTCTGAAGGTTCCTGGCTAGTGGAAATGTTTGCCCCGTGGCTCGATCCGCGGCACCCTCACCCTGCAGTTCCTGGCGATCTTCGTTGGTTTATCACTGATGAATACGGGCAGGATAAGGAGGTAGAAGGCCCTGATCCAGTAGAAATGAACGGCCGAAAGGTTCAACCTCTTTCGCGCACCTATATCCCATCCTCGGTATCCGATAATCCTTACCTTGCGAACAGTGGCTATCAGGCAAAGCTCGACGCACTGACTGAGCCCTATCGCTCTATCTTGCTTGGGCAGTTTCACAATACGTTCCGTGATGACGTGAATCAGTGCATCCCGACCGCCTGGGTCAAAGCCGCGCAGGCGCGCTGGCGTGAGCGTGCTCCTATCGGCGTCCCAATGTGTGCCATGGGAGTTGATGTGGCCCAGGGGGGTGATGATGAAACCATCCTGGCCTGCCGCTACGATGATTGGTTTGCTCCCCTGATTTCCAAGCCCGGCCGTGAAACGCCGCTCGGCAAAGATGTGGCCGGCCTGATCGTTTCGCATCGCCGGGATAATGCGTTGGTGATTGTGGATATGGGCGGCGGTTATGGCGGTTCGACCTACGAGCATCTGACTGAAAACAATATTGCTGTGCGCGCCTATAAGGGCATGACCGCAGTGGAAACCCGCACGCGCGATCGGCAATCGAAATTCACGAATAAGCGGACCGAAGCCTACTGGCGAATTCGGGAAGCACTTGACCCGGGGCAAGAAGGCGGGGCGACGATGATGCTCCCCGATGATCCCAAGCTGACTGCCGATTTGACTGCCCCTCGTTTCGAGATAACCTTGAAAGGGGTTAAACTGGAATCAAAGGAAGATGTTTGCGCTCGACTGGGCCGATCCACGGACCGCGGCGATGCGGTGGTTATGGCCTGGTCCGATGGGCCAAAGTTCGTAACAGATGGTGGTATCTGGCTGGATCAGCGGAAAGACAAACTACATGGCCGAACCCCGAGTGTAGTAATGGGGCGCGGTAAAGCGCAGAGGTAGAAATCATGAGCGGACTTGAAGCGAGCGTTAAGGCGGGGTTGTTGAAATCGCTTAGCGGGAATGAAATTCCAGCGGATCAACTGGCGGCTTTCAACCCCAAAAACGTGCCGATCGTGGGTGATCGGGCGACTCTCGCCGCAAATGAAGCGGCAGCGGCTGCCGGCGCAGCCAAGGTCCCGATTGTGTATGGTCGCAATGCCCCTTTGCCTGCAGGTGAAATTTCTCCGGCTGGGCCGGCAGCAATACCGATAACCCGCAGCCCCATGACGCTTCTTAATGCCGCGCGTACCGCCGCTACGACGCCCGCTGGGGCTTCCGTTTCAGCCCCCATCGCCCAAGTTGCCGCCGCTGCATTGCCGACACCTACGGCGGCCGAGACACCGGTTACGACCGCTGGCCAAGTCGGGACGTTGGGCGCTTCATCTGCCGTTAAGGGCACGCGTCGGCGCGGGCGAATGGAAACGCTCTTGTCCGATCTGGGCGGTTACACGGAACGGCTGGGGGGTTAATCATGCTTCGGGAACGACAACTTACCGTGCCCGTGCCTGAATTGGCAAAAGCCCTCGCTGCGGCCACCCTAGCCACGGGTCTAGTAGGTACTTTGGGTGCTACCCTGACAGTAAAAAGAGAACTCCCAGAAGGAGCTCCAAGCGCTGCTTTGGGCCAGTTCACCGAACGCCTTGGCGGTTAGGAGGCACCATGTATAGAGCGAGATTCAAGTTGGAAGGCCCAGTCGCACCGCTGGTCGGTAGTCTGGTAGGGGGCTTTGTCGGTGGTGGCATGACCGTAGCCGGCATGACCACGCTTGGTGGGTTTCTAGGTTCCGCCGTCGGGTCTGCAGTCGCTGGGTCATTGCTGGGCGGAAAACACGATACGCCTTCATACCCGACGATTGCTGCGCCGAATCCCCCCGGAACGCCGACAGCGCCACAGTCTCAAGCCGCGGCACCTCTTCCCATGGCTGGGGAAAACTCTCCAGCGACGGCGGCCGACATTGCCAAGGGTGAAGCCTCGTCTATACTTCGCCGTGGTCGGTTATCGACTATTCTTTCCGCCCGCAATACTGCGGCCAACACAGAGGAAGCCCCGGTCGAGCGCCTGGGCGGATAAATGGACGCTAAAAAAATCTTCGAAATGGGCGAACAGCTTTTCAGTAAGCGTTCGTCACTTCTGAATCTTTGGCAGGAAATCGCTGAAAACTTCTACCCTGAGCGTGCAGATTTTACCGTGCGGCGATCACTTGGGACGGGTTTCGCCGATAACCTCTCAACGAGTTACCCGATCCTCGCCCGCCGCGATCTCGGAAATTCTTTTTCTTTCATGCTGCGGCCGTCCGAGAAACCGTGGTTCCATATGATCGTGGAGCATCAGGAACTGACGGACCTAAGTGCCCGGGCATGGCTGGAGTGGGCTGAGAAGATTCAACGCCGTGCCATGTATGATCGTGCGGCTACTTTTATCCGTGCGACGAAAGAGGGGGACCATGATTTCGCCTCATTCGGCCAATGCGCTATTTCAGTGGAATTGAACAAGCGGCGTGATGGGTTGCTTTATCGTTGCTGGCATTTACGTGATATTGCATGGGCTGAAGATGAAGAGGGAAAGGTTGGTTCGGTATTCCGAAAGTGGAAGCCGAGCGTACGCGATCTGGTGCGGCTTTTTGGCGCAGGTCAAGTCCATCCCAGCACGGTAACCCGGGCCGAGAAGCAGCCTTTCGATGAAGCCGATTGCCGGCATATGGTCGTGCAATCGGATATGGTAGACGGTAACTGGAATACGCCTTTCGTCTCGATTTACTACGATGCGGAGCACAATCACGTTATCGAAACCCGCGGGGTTTATTCTCCGATTTACGTCATTCCGCGCTGGCAGACCGTCAGCGGTTCGCAGTATGCGTTTTCCCCGGCAACCGTGGCCGCTCTGCCGGATGCGCGATTGCTCCAATCCATGGTCTATACGCTGCTGGAAGCTGGTGAGAAACATACCAACCCACCGATGATCGCAGTTCAAGAAGCGATCCGCTCGGATGTGTCGATCTACGCCGGTGGGATTACCTGGGTGGATGCGGCTTACGACGAGCGGCTTGGTGAAGTCTTACGCCCACTGACTCAGGACAAGGGTGGGATGCCGCTTGGCCTCGATATGGCCCGGGATACACGCGCCATGTTGTCGGATGCGTTCTTCCTCAACAAATTGTCCTTGCCCCAGCGCGCGCCAGAAATGACGGCCTATGAAGTCGGGCAAAGGATTCAGCAATACATCCGCGATGCGCTCCCTCTGTTCGAGCCGATGGAAATGGAATATAACGGGGCCATCTGCGAAGAGACCTTTGCCTTGTTGCTTCGCTCTGGGGCTTTCGGTTCCCCCTTCGATCTGCCAAAGCCTTTGCAAGGAGCGAACGTTCAATTTCGATTCGAGAGCCCATTGCATGAAGCAGTCGAGCGGGAGAAAGGGAATCGATTCCTCGAAGCCCAATCCTTTATCAGCGGCGCCATCCAACTCGACCCAACGACGGCTTTCGTTATTGATGCCAAGGAAGCCTTGCGGGAAGTGCTGGAAGGTATCGGTGTGCCCGCGCTCTGGACCCGAAGCAAGGAAGACGTGGATGCCGCGGTAGCTGCACAAGAACAGCAGAAGCAAGTCGCAGCGACCGCGGCCAATCTGCAGCAAGGGGCGCAAGCGGTCAAGACACTGGGCGAGGCCGGTAAGACCTTTGGGGGCATTCAATGATCGCCAGCGAAAAGCCGTGGCACCCCGCACCTTATGAGATAGCAGACCTTTGCGCTATCAAGGGTCTGGCCGCTGGAACAGCTTCGCCCGAACAACAACAGCGGGCACTGAAGTGGATTATCGAATCCGTCTGTGCAACCTATGAACTTTCGTACCGCCCCACCGGTGATCGCGACACTGCTTTCGCTGAAGGGCGGCGTTTTGTTGGCCTTCAATTGGTGAAAGCTTTACACCTGGATGTCTCTATTTTAAGGAAGAATGAATCATGATTCTGTCTCGTTTCTTTAACCGTTATTTCATTGAAGCTGATGGCGATGGCCGCGACCTTTCCGGCGCTGCCGATGGCGTGGTTGACACTGGCATCGTTGGCGGCGCAGGTGTCGCCGATACAGGAAAAGCCGTTCCCACCGACTGGCCGGCCGATTGGCGTGCCAAGATGTCGCCCGACGGCAAGCACACTCAAACCCTGGACCGTCTGGCTTCCCCAGCGGCAGTCTTCAACAGCTATCTCGCGCTTCGTCAAAAGTACGATAGCGGCGAACTGAAATCCTCAGTTCCTTTCCCCGCCGCTGGTTCGGCTGAAGACCAGGCGACGTGGCGCAAGATGCACGATATCCCCGAGAAAGTCGAGGATTATCATGTGAAGTTCGACGACGGCTTGGTACTCGGCGACGCCGACAAGCCAATCGTCGACGACTTCCTGAAAGCCGCACATTCCGTGAATGCTGCGCCCGAGCAGGTGAATGCTCTTCTGCACTGGTATTACGATACGCAGGAGAAGAACCTGGCGGCGCGGGAAGAACAGGATAATCAATTCCTATCGGCATCCGAAGACGCCTTGCGCGCTGAATGGGGTGGGGAATACCGGACCAACATCAATGCTATCAAGGGGCTAATCAGTACCTTGCCCGAGAGCGTGCGTGATCTTTTCTCGAATGCCAGACTCGGCGACGGCAATGCGCTTATCAACAACCCGGATATGGCGCGTTGGCTGGTACACACTTCGCGCACGCTCAATCCGGCGGCAACTGTCGTACCGAATGCCGGCGCGAATGTGGCTGGTGCAATCGACGATGAAATCGCCGGGATTGAAAAGTTGATGCGCACCGATCGGAAAGCGTACAATGCCGATCAGAAGATGCAACAACGCTTGCGAGAACTTTATGGTGCTCGCGAACGCGCGCATTGAATTGCCGGATAACCCTGAAAAGGCACCGGATTGAATCTAACCTGATGTGCGGCTCCGAATAGCGAACGAACAGCCCCTGGAAAGGACAACCTGAGACTTATCTAGACGGATAACCCGAGCGACGGTTTTGGTTAATTTTGTTGCTTTGGAGTAGTTAAAATGTCCGATACTGCTTTCCAAACCCAATACCGGCAGGAGTTCATTGCGGGTTTCGAACAGAAGCAATCGCTTCTGCGCGAAACTGTAACGACCGAAGCTGTTATTAAGGGTAATACGGCGGTCTTCCTGGTGGCTGATTCCGGCGGTGCTTCCGCCGGAACCCGCGGGGTCAATGGGCTTTACCCTGCTCGCTCCGATAACAAAACGCAGAATTCATGTATTCTGCAGGAGTGGGCTGACCTCGTTCGCGAGACCAATTTCAACGTCTTTGCTTCGCAGGGCAACCACCGCGATATCATGCAGGGGTCAACGATGGGGGTGCTCAATCGCAAGATCGATGAACTTATCATCAACGAGCTGAACACCGCGACCAACGATACCGGTGCGGCCGGTCCGGGCAGCGTTTCTCTGTTCCAGCACGCCCGGGTGATCTTGGGTAACAATAGTGTCCCTTGGGATTCCAACGTGACACTGCTCTGCACGCCGGCTTTCCTGGCCTACCTCGAACAGGCGCCCGAGTTCGCGAATGCGCAATACGTGAACGTGCGGCCCTATGCGGGGGCCGATGATGCCTCGTGGCGTGACAAACCGATGGCCTATCGGTGGCGCAACTGCCTGATCATCGAACACCCGAACCTTCCTGGTAAGGCGACGAGCGCTGAGAAGGTCTTCATGTACCATAAGAGCGCCATTGGCCACGCCGCCAATGTCAAAGGACTGGAAACCCCCGTCGGCTTCAATGAGGAACAGAATTACTCTTGGGCGCTGGCGGTAATGTATATGGGGGCTAAGTTGCTGCAGAATAGCGGCGTGGCGGTTATCAACCACGACGGCAGTGCCTACGCCGCTCAATAAGGAGTAATACATCATGGCCTATTCTGGTACGACTGCCGCCACGTCCCTCTCCAATCCTCCGCGGAAAATCGCGGAAGGCCTCGCCGGCAATGCTGGCACGACCGGCCTCACCACGGTACCGGGGGCCCCGGGCGCGCAAGGCGGGGCCCTGTGGTTCTATTCTTCAACCAATCTGACGACCGACATCGTGGCTTCGAACTTCTTCTCTGACGGCAAGGCCTTGGGTATGCGCCCGGGTGATGCCGTGATGGGGGTGCAGTTCAGTTCCGCGGGTTCGAGTGCTCAATCCTTCCTTGGGGTTATAACCGGCGTAAGTACGTCTGGTGCCACGCTTTCAACGGGTGCACTGATGACTTCCACTTTCGGCTGACCCCAGCCCGGGAGGGCGAGCTCTCGCCCTCCCACTTTTTCTTTTGGTGACAATGATGAAATTGGATGTCACGAGATTCTCTCTAGCCGAGCAGGTCAACCAAGGCTGGACGGTAACGGTCGAATCTGGTACGACGCTTCAGGACGTTCTGCAACCTGAATTTTTTGCCAACGTTTCCTCGCGCCTGCGCCCTTACGATCGGATGTATGTTCGCATCGATACCGGCGAGTGGTATGCCGAGTTGTTGGTCCTGTCCTGTGGCCGGGTCTGGGCAAAACTGATTCCGGTCTTCACCCTGGACCTGACGACCCAGGACGTGGAAGTGTCGCAGGCTGACGCCGCCGATCGGTATTTAATTCAGTATCGTGGCCCGCACCTCAAATTCTGCGTCATCCGGCGAGTCGACAAAGCCCCGATCAAGGAGCAGCTCGAAAACAAGGCCGAAGCCCAAGCGTGGCTTTCGTCGTACCTTCTCACGACCTGATGGTGTGCTGTGGCTGCTACTCAACTCGGGCTCTACAATGAGGCGCTGCGGCTGATCGGCGAGCGGAAGCTACTCAGTCTTTCGGAAAACCGCGAGCCGCGCCGCGTGCTCGACGACGTGTGGAATGCCGATGCGATCAAGTATTGCCTCGAACAGGGGCAGTGGAATTTTGCCATGCGGGCTGTGAAGATCGATAAGTCCGCAACGGTTCCCGCATTCGGTTACACCAATGCTTTCGACAAGCCGAATGATCATGTCCGTACCGCTGGTGTCGCAGAGGATGAGTTTTTCAAAACTCCTTTGCTCGCCGTAGTTGAGGAAGTGGGTTTTTGGTTCGCCAATATCGACCCCATTTACGTTCGTTACATCTCCAGTGACAATAGTTACGGGAATGATTTGACGCGCTGGCCACAAACTTTTTCGAAATTCGTTTCGGCCTATCTGGCTTCCGAAATTGTATTGACGCTCACTCAGAGCATTGAAAAGCAAAAACTCGCGCTCGGTCTTATGGCCTCCGGATTGAAAGATGCCCGAAGCAAAGATGCCATGGAAGACTCAACCGCTTTCCCCCCGCAAGGCTCTTGGTCAGCCGCCCGCGGCGGCAGCACCAACCGGCAGCGGGGGAAACGTAACCAGCTGCTGGGATGAAACGCTCTACTGCCTTCTTCGGCTTTAACCGCGGCCTAGCTTCGCGCCTCGCGCTGGCCCGGGTGGACATGAAGCGGCTTTCATTCTCCGCTGAAACCATGGATAACTGGATGCCTCGCGTCCTAGGGTCCATGATGTTGCGCCCGGGCTTGGGGTATTTAGGCGCCACGGCTTCCAGTAATCAAGCGCGGTTTTTGCCTTTCGTTTTCTCGACGACCGATACTGCGCTGATTGAAATCACCAATCAGCTCATGCGCGTGTGGGTAGGCGATGCCCTTATTTCCCGTGTCGCTGTCGCTTCCGCCGTCGCTAACGGAACCTTCGACACCAACCTGACCAGTTGGACTGATAATGATGAAGCCGGCGGAGTGAGTGCTTGGCAGGCCGGCGGGTATATGGGGCTGACGGGGGATGGAACCGCCGCCGCGATCCGGGACCAGACCGTAACGGTTGCCGGCGCGGACCAAAATAAAGAGCACGCCCTTCGAGTTGTGGTTCAACGAGGGCCGGTTGTATTCAGCGTTGGCTCGGCTGTCGGCGATGATGATTATGTTGCCGAAACGACGCTGGACACCGGCTACCATTCCTTGGCCTTCACCCCGACGGGTAATTTCAGCATCCGGTTTTCAAGCATCCTGAAACGGATTGTTCTTGTCGATTCTGTTGCCGTAGAAGCCGCCGGCACCGTGACGATCACGGCGCCCTGGCTGACCGCTGATCTGCGGCTCATACGCGCGGATCAATCCGGCGATATTCTTTTCATTTCGTGCAAGGGATACCTGCAGCGGAAAATCGAACGCCGTGGCCCGCACTCCTGGTCTCTGGTCTGGTATCTATCCGATAATGGCCCCTACCTAACGGAGAACAAATCTGAGACGACGATTGCTGCCAGCGCAGTTAGCGGGAACATTACACTGACTGCTTCCCGAAGCGTCTTTGTTACCGGGCATATCGGATGCTTATTCAGAATGCGCTCCGTAGGGCAACGGGTGACGGCCGCTATTGCTGCGCAGAACACTTTCACCAATACAATTCAGATTACAGGCGTCGGTGAAAATCGCCGGTTCGCAATTACCCTGACCGGTGTCTGGGTCGCGACGGTCACGCTCCAACGATCCATTGGTGTAACGGGTAACTGGGTCGATGTGAGTTCCTACACCACGAACGTGGCGACGACCTACGCCGACGGGCTGGATAATCAGATTGTTTTCTATCGGATCGGCATCAAAACCGGGAATTACACCTCCGGAACGGTAACTGCTACGCTGGATTATCCGCTCGGCAGTATTACGGGCGTCGTGCGCGTTACTGGATACACCAGTGGGACGAGTGTCTCTGCTGAAGTGCTGACTGAGTTCGGTTCGACCGACGCTACGAAATTTTGGTCCGAAGGTTCTTGGTCCACCGCTTCCGGCTTCCCCACCGCCGTGGCTTTCTATGAAGGCCGGCTGTGGTGGGCTGGGCAGAATGGGATTTTTGGCTCGGTTTCCGACGATTTCTACAACTTTAACCCGGATACCGTTGGGGATTCCGGTCCAATTAACCGGACGGTGGGCTCTGGCCCGGTCGATAGCATCAATTGGCTTTTGCCTTTACAGCGCCTGATTGTCGGCGCGCAAGGTGCCGAACACTCGGTTCGTGCAACGGCCTTCGACGAAGTGCTGACGCCTTCGAACTTCAATATCAAAGAGGCGTCTTCTCTCGGATCAAATGGCACGCTGGCTGCCAAGATCGATAGCCATGGGGTATTTGTGCAGCGCGGCGGCACCCGGCTCTTTGAATTAGCCTTCGATGGAGAGGCTGGAGATTATCGCAGCACGGAAGCGACGCTCGTCGTGCCTGAAGTTGGCGAGCCTTCTATTGTGCAGCTTGCTGTTCAGCGCTTGCCGGATACTCGAATCCATTGCGTACGCTCGGATGGAAAAGTGGCCGTGCTGATTTATAACCATCTCGAGAACGTATTGTGTTGGGTGACGGTTTCGACTGACGGGACCGTGGAAGACGTTGTCGTGCTGCCTGGTAGTGTGGAGGACGCAGTTTATTACGTCGTTAATCGCACGATCAATGGCGCCACGGCTCGCTACCTTGAAAGGTGGGCATTGGAATCCGAAGCGCGCGGCATGACGGCAACAAAAACCAGTGATGCTTTCTTGTCCTATTCCGGCGCTGCGACAACGACAATTACCGGCTTGACCCACCTTGAGGGCAAGATGGTGACGGTCTGGGGAAACGGGAAAGACCTTGGCGTGAAAACCGTCGTTGGTGGGCAGATCGATACCCTCCCCGAAGCGGTTACGACCGCCCATGTCGGGCTTTCCTATACAGCTCAATGGAAGAGCACCAAACTCTCCTACGCCAATGCCGGCGAGCCGTTAGCGCTGACCCACCCCAAACGGATTACCCAAGTCGGCTTGGTGTTGGCAGATGCTTACGCCCAGAGCCTGAAATTCGGCCCGGACTTCGATACGCTCGATGATATGCCCTTGGTAGAAGACAGCGCGGAAGTCGGACAGACAACGCTGCACACGGCATACGATCAGGAATTAATTGAGTTCCCCGGCATCTGGAATACGGATTCCCGACTCTGTCTGCAAGCTGTATCGCCCCGGCCCATTACGGTGCTCGCTGCAGTGCTGGCCTATGAGACGAGTGAGAAAACGTGAGAATTGTTCCGGCTACGGCTGAATTACTTCGTGAATATTACGGTGAAACGCCTCGGCTCACCCTTCGCGCTTATGTCATTCTGGATGGTGAGAAGCCGGTTGCTGTCGGCGGGTTTATCCGCATAGCGCACAATTACATGGCTGTTTTTTCCGAATCGAAAGAGGATGAGCGTGAGAAACATAAAGTGACTGCCGTGAAGTTCGCAAAGATGCTAATGCACATTGCCGACGAGAATAGGTGGAAATTGTTCGCTGACCCCGATTGCGACATAGGAACCGCGAAACGGTTTTTAGAGCGCCTTGGGTTTCGTCTTAACGATGCCGGGGAGTATGTGCGATGAGCGGCTTCGGCTCAACGGTTAGCGCACTTGGGCCGGCGATGTCGATTGCCGGCACCGTGACCCAAGCCTATGGACAGCGGGCAGCCGGCCGCGCGGCGCAGGCCCAGGCGCAGACGTCGGCCCAGAATGCTCAAGTGGCCGCCAACTTCGAGGCTGGCCAAGCCGATTACTTGGCCGGGCAGAGCCGGGCAATCGCCCAGCGAGAAGCCTATGAGCAACGTAAGACCGCTGCATTGCTTTCCAGCAAAGCCCTCGCCAATGCTGCAGCCAGCGGCGCTGGCGCCTCTGACCCGACGGTTGTCGATCTCATCAACGGGATTCAGGCCGAAGGCACGTACCGGGCTGCGCTGGCGATGTACGAGGGTGAAGAGCAGGCCCGGAACTATACCGTTACGGCGCAGGCCCGCCGGCTGGGTGGGCAGAGTGCTGCGGCCTCCCGAACTGCGGAGGGAGAAAGCATTGCACGCGCGAGCAATCTTTCGATGTTCTCGACGCTGCTTCGGGGCTCTTCTTCGCTTCTCGATCGCTACGGCGGGGCTTTTTCTCGTAGCGCAGTAGACGCCGGAGGGTATTGACCATGCCTCGTTTGCCGACTGCCGATCAATTAGGCCCAGCGCCTATGCCCCCGATACGGGGCAATATCCCCAATCTGCAATTGGAAACGCCGAATCTCGGACATGAAGCAGCTGCCCTGGCCGACTTCGGCAATGCCATGCAGGGGGTAGGGGGCAGCCTGGCGGTGATGGCCCAGAAGGAAAAACGGGACTTGGATGCTACCCGGACAGAAGCGGCGACGACTGACTACATGAACGGCCTGAGCGAATTACAGCTGGGCAAGGGCGGATACAACAGCATTCTCGGCGGCGATGCCGTCAACCAGCCCTTGCTGGAAACTTATCGCACCAAGCGCGCCGAATTGAATAAGCAGATCAGCGATGGATTGACGAATCCTGAACAGCAACAAGCTTTTGCTCGACGTTCTGCTATTGCCGATCGTCAATTCGATTCGCACCTCTATCAGCATATTGCCCAGCAATCCCGCGTTTATCAGGGTCAAGTTTATGAAGGTGCGCAGGCTACTGAACGCCGACAGGCGGCGTTGAACTGGGATCAGCCGGGGCAGATCGAACTTTCGCTTCTTCGGATCAACAAGAATATCGACCAGAAAGCGTTGGCCGAAGGCTTGCACCCTGAACGTGAAGGCGATCGGCAGGTGATCGATACACTGAAAACCATCGCCGAAACTCAGGTGCATTCCGACGTAATCGATCAGATGTTGGTGCAAGGGAAGGATGCAGCTGCGGCGGCTTATTACGACCAGATGAAGGCGAATCGCCGGCTGACCCCCGAAGCCGTTGTCACCATCGGTGCCAAGGTTGGCGCCGCCAGTGTTGACGGCGAGGCCATGCGCGGCGCAGATCAGGTATGGGGAATAATGGGGCCGCGCACCCCCAACGATCCTATTCGGCTCGATGTGATGGGGCAATGGCTACGCGATAAATATCAGGATAAGCCCCGGATAGCAAATGCGGCCATTACCGAGATACGCTCGCGTGCCGCCGCGACGAATGACGCTCAACGGGAATTAACCGACTCCAACAAATCCATAGTTCTTAATGCCTATCATGATGGTGCAGATTTAAAGACTTTGCAGACGATGCCGGAATATCTAGCGCTTGAAGGGCAGGACCGAAGCAGCATTCGCGATTATGTCACCAATAGCGGGTGGAATGACCAACAGCGGGCACGTGCTGAGCGAGATCATCTTGAGGGGGATAAAGCGCATGCTGGATTCCAACGCTTCTGGGATTTGTCCAACCCTAGCGTTTTATCCGCGATGAGCGAGAATAGCGTCAAAGCACTAGAACCGGAATTAGGGCAGACGCTTACCGGTAATTTAATGTCTTTACGTCGTCAGTTAAATACGCCAGCAAAGATTCAAACCGCATCTATCGATAACGATCTGTTCAATACGCTGGCGGCTAATGTAGTAGGACTCACTCCTTTTGCCAATAAGCCAAGCGCTGTTCAGAAAGAGAAGCTGGGGCGGCTGCGTAATGGGGTCGAAACGGTAATAGGAGAAGCCCAGCAACGGGCCGGCCGTGAGCTTTCGCGAGATGAAAAACAGACGCTCATGCAGTCGGAGATTAACCGCCAGGTGCAGATGCCTACGTGGTTCGGCCTATCAAATCAGAGTCTGCCAGCCGCCACGGTTACGCCACAACAACGCCCACAGACGTATGTACCGATTTCAACTATCGACCCGCAGTGGCTGAAGGGTGCGATCAATTACATGCGCTCGACGGGGGCGGTCCCGATGGAGTGGTCTGACGATAAAGCAAAAATAAATATGAAAAAACAGCTGGAACACGCCTATGCAATCAGTATCACTGGCGGGACGGCGGACGAAGGGAAAAAAGCATTAGGGGGTCAATAAATGGCTTTCGATATGGAACGCCTGCTTGATGCCGTCCGCCAAACGGAATCCGGCGGCAATCCCCAGGCGATCAGCCCTCGGGGCGCCGAAGGGCCTTACCAGTTCATGCCGGCCACGGCCAAGCAATATGGGGTAAGTAATTCCTTTGATGAAACCCAGGCCCGGAACGGTGCGCGTTCCTACTTTACTGCTTT
The DNA here is from genome assembly GCA_023266235.1 of Betaproteobacteria bacterium. Taxonomy (GTDB): domain Bacteria; phylum Pseudomonadota; class Gammaproteobacteria; order Burkholderiales; family SG8-41; genus PALSA-1004. Next base: position 26,520 of record JAHFRL010000023.1, on the reverse strand, counting down.
GCTGAGGAAATACAATAACGATGTGGGGGAGGCCCTGGTTGCCTGGAACTGGGGGCCAGGGAATCTAGATAAGTTCGGCTGGGCCCTCATGCCGAGGGAAAGCCGGGATTTTCTCTCAAAGGTAATGACTCGGTATTCCGATTCTACGCCCGCTATTTCTTTAGCAAACCAATCTCGGCCAGCTTCGAACATCGAATCCTTGTTCCCCGGCGCGCAGCCTGCATCGAGTTCAGCCCTTGGTGAGCTATTCCCTGGCAGCAATGCCGGCCGGCAGGCATCGGTCGAGTCTCTGTTCCCGAACAATCAGCAGAATGATGCACTCCGCGCTTCAGTCCTTCAGCCAAAGTCGGCAGATACTGCTGCCCGTATTTATCAGATGCAACTGCAAACGGGTTTGCCGCCCGGATTGATTGCCCAGAATCTCGACAGTATTGAGCAGCAAGCCAAACAGGTGAATTTCGATGCGGAGAAGTTTCGGCAGGAGAGCCCTTTACTTGCCGGCTGGTTGGCTAAGAATCCTGTTCAGGCTGCCGTTGCACAGGGGGATTATGAAAATTTATCCACCCTTGAAACGGCATGGCAGATAGTACAGGCTGTACCCGCTGGATTCACGCAAGGAGGGAAAGACCTACGATCTTCGATGCTGAGCTTCAAAGTGGTTATGGGGGACATCACCCCGCAGGAAGAAGCAGAACGCCGGCAATTGAAGATCGATGCGCAGGCAGCTGGTCAGCAATTCGCCGAAGGCTGGCCTAGTTGGGCTAAATCTGCTGGGGGCCTTGCCGGCCAGATGGTGCCTATGGCGCTCGAATCGGTTAAAGCGGGCGTGAAGTATGGTGTTCCCGCCGGTGCGCTCATTGGTGCAGCCAGTATGGTAGGTGGCCGCCCAGCCGGTGCGGCTTTGGGCACGATCGCAGGATTCAAAACCGCAGCCCAGATATCGTTTGTGGATCAGAACTATCGGGCGAACGTGGGGCAGGCATTCGACACTATCGAAGGAGCTAAAGATGCAAACGGCAATCCTGTTGATCCTATCGTTGCTCGATACGCTGCACTATTGGTTGGTGCTCCCGATACCGTTTTTGGGATGGTGGCGCTCCGAAAAATTGCCGGACTCCTTCCTGGGGCCGACAAACTCCTCGGAACGCTAGGCGCTCAAGGGGTAAAACAGCTTCTGACTCGCCCCTCGGTAACTGCCGCTCTGGTCGGCTTCGGTAAGAAATATGCAGGTGCTGTTGGCTCGCAGACTTTCGCGATGGGCATGCAGCAAGTCATGAATATCTTCGCTCGGGAGATTGCGACAGGTGATCTGGGTAAAGGAATAAACGCTGAAGACGTAAATGCCGTGGCGAGTGGCACCGCGAATGCTTTCAAAGGTATCGCCGTTCTCGGGCTTTTACCCTCTGGGCCAAAGGTTTTCGAACTCTACCATGACATGAAAGTGGCGGACAAGAACGAAGCTTTTATGCACGAACTCGGCGCAGCGGTTTCTGATTCCAAGACCTATGCGCGCTCACCGGAAGCGATGAAGGATTACGTTTCGGCCTTGAAAGAAAATGGCCCAGTCAAAGACGTATTCATCCCAGTTGAGAAGTGGAATGCGCTTTTTCAAAGCGAAGCGCCGACTGCCGCCAAGGAAGTTTTTGGCGATCTGAAACAGTATGCCGAAGCGGTCGCCACCGGCGGCGACCTGGTTATCCCGATCGACCTATATGCGCAAAAGCTCGCCGGCACGCCATTTCATGAACGCCTCGTACCGGATATCCGGTTGAACCCTGGCGAGATGACGCCGCGGGAGGCGCAAGAGGCCAAGGCCGCCGAGCCGCAAATCCTGTCCAGCCTGGAAGCCGAGATGGTGGCGATCAAGGCCAAGGAGGCGCCGCTGGTTCAGGTGTACAACGACGTCTACGACAAACTGAAAACTATCGGCGTAGGCACAGCAGAAGCGAACCGTGATGCCCTTCTCTGGCGCGAGCGCACCCGTGCGCGAGCGGAACGCCTCGGCGTCGATCCTTGGGCGTTCTATCAGGAGAACCCTCTGACAGTGCAGCGTGAGATGCCGGCCGCCATGCCGGAAGAACTGAAAGCTTACAACCAACAGCTAGTAGAACCTGCAGTTCCGTTTGCTCAGAAACTGCCGCTTCCTGAAGGGCAGATCAATCTACCGGCGGCGACCCCTCGAGAAACTAACACTGCAACGGAAGCTATCCGCGCCGCCGAGAAAAGCCATGAGGAATATGGGGTGTACGGTGCCACGATCCACCCCACCAAAGGCGATCAATCCGGCACCCACGGCGTGGCCGTCGCCGGCTACCCGCAGCGGGGCGTTGTGACTGAGGGCATACCGACAAAACAGGAAGTCGAAACCTTCATGCGGCATAACCGGGGTATCTTCAACGCTGACAAAAATGCCGCACTTGGCGTATGGGTGGATAACGAATCAGGTAAAGGCTACCTCGATATTACGAATGTTCTACCGCGAGACAAAGCGATTGCCCAAGGGGAATATCTGGGCGAGAAAGCGGTGTGGGACTTGGGGCATTCACAGGAAATTCGGCTACCGATAGTACGTGAGACTGGGCAGCGGATGCTGTTCCAGAATGAGCGTGGTGCTTCCGTGCCGGTGAAGGGTTTAATTGTCCTTCTGAAGAATGCCGACCCTTCTACCTTCATCCATGAATCCGGGCACCTCTGGCTGGAAGAGTTGCGCACCGATGCTACCCGCCCCGATGCCCCGGAGCAGTTGGTAAAAGACTGGAATACCATCAAAGAGTGGGCCGGCACCAACGAGCAAAACATCTCGACTGAAGCCCATGAAAAGTTCGCTCGCGGATTCGAAGCTTATATCATGGAAGGCAAAGCGCCTTCATTCCAGTTGCGTGAAACTTTTGCCCAGCTTAAGGATTGGCTGTTTCGTATATACAAGAGCATGACCATGCTCGATGTGCCGCTGACCCCGGAAGTCCGCGAGGTCATGGACCGATTGCTGGCGACCGACGAAGCCGTCAAGCAGGTACGCGAGCACAACGCCTATGATGTCCCCTTCCTCGATCAGACGAAAATGACCGAGGCAGAGTATAAAGCCTACCGCGAATTGAACGCCCAGGCAAAAAGCCAAGCCGAGGATACTTTCCGGGTGCAGGTCATGAAGGAATTACGTCGGGAGCGATTGGCCGAATGGCGCAAGGAAAAGGAAGCGATGACCGGGAAAGTCCGCGAGGATATCCTGCAGATTCCGATTTACCGCGCAGCTTATTGGCTATGGAGCGGCAAGTTACCTGATGGTACTTCTCCCTTAGGGTTAGGGCCGTTTAAGCTGGATAAACAATCGCTAATAGACATGGGGGTAAAACCGACTGACCTGCCATTTCGCTATCAGGAGAATGGCTTGCATCCTGATACCGTAGCTGAGTTGTTCGGATTTTCCAGCGGCAAAGCTTTTGTGAAAGAGCTGATCGGCCTGCCGACGCTGAAAAAAGCCATTGATGCGGAAGTAGATACCCGCATGAAACAGGAGCATGGCGATCTGATCTTCGACGGCAGCTTCATGGATAAAGCGGGTATGGAAGTGCAAAATACCCGCCAGATCGATGTATTCAATTTCGAAATGCGAATCCTGAAGCGCATGGGGGCGACGCGAGAAATCACACACCCAGCCATTATGAAAGACCTGGCGCGGCAGATCATCGAACGCAAGACGCTGGGTGAACTGAATCCGAAACTGTTCGAGGCTGCCGCCTTGAAGGCATCACAGGAAGCCGAGGCTGCGATGCTCGGGCGAGAGTTCCGCGCCGGCACTGGGCGGAATCTGGATACGGCTTTCGACGCCAAGCAACGTCAGCTGCTGAATGTCCTTCTTTACCGTGAAGCTGCGACCCAGCGCGAACTCGCGGATAAGGCAGTGAAGAAATGGAACAAATTCCTTTTCCGAACCGATGAACGCCTTTCCAAGACCCACAACATGGATATGGTGAATGCCGCCCGCTCGATCGCGGCGGCCCACGGTATCGGTGCAGCTCAGGAAACGGCGGATAGCTACATGCGCACTCTGGCTGAGTATGATCCCCAGTCCTATGACGATTTGCACAATATGGTGGAGATGGCCGCCGCTGATGGCCGACCAGTCAATGATTTGACCGTATCAGATTTTGGTATCGTACGCGACGCTATCGAGGGGCTATGGTCCATGGCCCGCCGAACGAATCAGATTGAAATCGATGGTAAGCGGCTGGACCGTGCGCAGGTGCTTGGTGAACTCGGCACTCGTATTTCCGAATTAGTACCGACTGGAACAAAGCGCGCCGGCTATGACCACGCGGTTGGCCCCTGGGAAAAAGTCAAGATAGGTTTGCTTGGCGCCAAGGCCATGCTTCGGCGCATCGAATCCTGGGTAGATGCCATGGACAACGGCGACCCTAATGGTGTCTTTCGGCGTTATGTCTGGCAGCCGGTCAGTGAAGCCGCAGACCTTTATCGGGATAAATTTCGCGCTGCATCTGAGAAGTATCAGGCCATTGTCAATGCAGCACCGAAGGAAATATTTCGGGCGGGCAAGATTGATGCCCCGGAAATTGGGTATCAATTCCGGGACAAGACCGAATTGCTTGGTGCTATCATGCATACGGGGAATGATTCCAACAAATTTAAGCTCTTAGCAGATCGCCAACGAAAATGGGGTGATATTAACGGCGAAGGGTTAGACTCCCATCGGTGGGATGCTTTCATAAAGCGTATGCAGGATGAGGGCGTATTAACCAAAGCCGATTACGATTTTGCGCAGGCTATCGGTAATCTATTCGAAGAATTGAAACCTGAAGCGCAAAAAGCGCACAAGGATATGTACGGCTATTACTTCGACGAGGTTACGAAGAAGCCTTTTGACACGCCTTTCGGAACTTATGATGGCTGGTATTACCCTGCCATTACTGATCCTTTTATCGTAGAAGACGCCGCCATCCGCGCCGAGCAACGAGCGATGGAGAGCCGACCATCCAGTTTCATTTTCCCGTCCACCGGCCGGGATTTCGCTCACCGCCGTGACCCGAACTATGCGAAGCCTTTATCCCTCGATCTCGGATTGATCCAACAGCATATCGGGAAAGTGTTGCGCTTCACCTACCTTGAACCCCACGTGAAGGATGTTGGTCGCGTTATCGTCAATAAGGATTTTCGTGCCTCGCTCGCTTTACTGGATACCGAGATTGCCCAAGTGGCCCTGGTCCCCTGGCTGCAGCGTTCAGCCCTGCAGCAGGTGGAGCAACCCAGCGGACCACGCATGCAGGCTTTCGATAAGTTCTTCCATCAAGTACGCCTTTCCGCCGGCCTGCAGATCATGTTCGCAAATGCGAGCGTAACCTTGCAGCAATTCACTGGCCCTATCGTTGCAGCGGCTCAAGACCCGAAGTCCATCCCCTATATGTCCACAGCACTGTGGCATTACGTTAGCGCCCCCCGAGATTACGTTGCCCACATAAACGAAGCTTCCATGTTTATGCGAAATCAGAATTCTTCACAGGTGATGGAGATTCAGCGATCCATCGACAATATCGTACTTAACCCGAATCCTTACCAGACGGCCAAGGCTTTCGCCAATCAACACGGGCATTTCATGGAAGCCGCAGCGCAGAATATTGTCAACTATATCGTGTGGGGAGGCCGTTACGACCGAGCAATTGCCGAGGGCTATGACCATAATTCCGCCGTCAGGCAGGCAAACTCTTCCATACGGGAAACGCAAGGCACTTTCGCTGCAGAGGATATTTCCCGCTTCGAATCGGGAACTGCTTTCAAGCGGCTATTCACCATGTTCTATTCCTACTTCAATATGGCTGCCAACTTGAATGGCACCGAATTCGTCAAGGCAATGCGCCAGGGGGGGTTTGCGGGTGCTGGCCGAGCACTCTACGTCTTCACCATGGGGTTCATGATCCCCGCTGTTTTATCGGAAGCCATTACGCAAGTTGTGGGCGGGCAGTTCTCCGGAGAGAAAAGTGACGAAGAAGATGTTAGTAATATCCTCTCTGTTTTCTTCGGCGGCCAATTCAAGCAGGCGGCAGCCATGGTGCCGATTGTCGGCCCGGTTGCGCAAGTGGCGGTAAATGCCTTCAATGATAAATGGTACGATGATCGGATACAGACTTCACCCGCTGTTTCCATGCTGGAATCCCTGGCGCATGTGCCCGTCGATGCTTACAAGGTAGCGACTGAAGACGAGGCCAGATTGAAGCGCCCTATTCAGGATGCGCTGACTGCCATTGGCCTGGTTTCAGGGCTGCCGGTGGCGCCGCTTTCCCGGCCATTGGGCTATATGGCTGATGTCTCACAGGGGTATACTGAACCCGCCGGGCCAATTGAAACCACACGAGGTCTTATCTCTGGGAGAACCCCGAAATGACATCACCTAGACTGCAAGTTTTGCTGCGGCAACTGGCGCAAACTGAGGCAGCTGGGCCCGGAGAAAAGAACGATATTTCCAGCCGCATCATTACCGCTATTCAATCCGCTTGCGAAGCCGAAGCCGCCCTTACCGTAAAAGCTGCATTGGCGGCCCAGAAGGAGGCTGAAGAGGAAGCCGCCGAGCAGCGGGCCGAAGTCCTCAATCTGCATAAAGAAATCGAACGGATGCAGCGCGATTACGCTAAATGTTCAGGGGAATCCGGTGCAGCCGACAAACAAGAGCAGGTACAGATGCAGAAGGCCCACGCCGAGACGATAGCGAAGATGCAAGCCACAATCGACTTCCTGCGCCAGGAAGTCGCCGAAGAACAGCAGGCACGAGCCCGCGCCGAGACACAGTGCGCAGCAGAGGCAAAAGCCTGCGCCAAGTCCGATAGCCTGCTAGCGAAAGCTCAGGCTCTGCCGGCGGTGAAGTCTCAAGTCGTCATGCCGCCAATGATGAAGCCCACCGCTTTTACCCTGAAAGTCTCGCAGCGTACCGAAGATGGGCGGATCGCGGCGATTTCTGCTATCCCCATTACGACCTGACGAGGTAAATTATCATGGCTGGTTTTTCCGACACATTCGAAAACGATGTCTGCAAGCTGATCTTCAACGCCGTCGCCATCGGTAACATCGCCGATAATGCCGCTACGGCGCCGCTGACCAACCTATGGTGCTCCCTGCACACCGCTGACCCTGCTGATACGGGTACCCAGGGTACGAACGAAGGCGGCTATGCGCAATACACCCGCATCTCCGTCGCACGGACAACCCTCGGTTGGGTGGTGTCCACCAATTCGGTGTCACCGGTGGCGAACATCGACTTCCCGCAGAACACGTCCACCTCGACGGGCACCTTCACGCATGCCTCTATCGGGGTGACATCGGCCTCGACCTCGGGCAAGATCATCGCGGCCGGCACGGTTTCGCCGAACATCAACTTTTCTCAAAATGTTACACCCCGGTTGACCACGGCATCCAGCTTCACGCTCGACTGAGGATGAAACTTTCATGGCTACGACCTGGGACAAAACGCTCTATGACCTAGCGTATGAGTACGATGCGGAACCGGATGGGCACCCGAACACCCGGGATTTCATCCGGCTCCACTATCATCGCTACGTGCTGTTCCCCGAGATGCTGAAGCGGGCCAAGTTCTTCATTCAGCAGTTCGGGCTGACGGCTGCTAGCCGGGTGCTCGTGGTGGGCTGCGGGTTCGGCTGGACCGTGGAGGCCCTGAGCTCGCTCGGCATCCCGGCGGTGGGGACCGATCTTTCTGCCTACATCCAGGGCAACAAAACTCTGACGGAAGACGGCGATATCGATGCAGCGATCCGGCTCGTCGGCCTCGATCCCACGAACGGGGAAGGCTTGACACATTTCAATCGCCTGCGCGGTGGCGGCATCCGCACACTGGCGTCGATCCTCAATGAAGATTCGACCACGGCCGCTTCAAGGAATCGGGTCAAGCTGGCTTTCGATAGCACCATCTCCCTGATTATTACAGAGGACCTGGTGACGAGTTTGACCGACGCCGAGAACGCAGCCCTGCAGACCAACATCGTCAAATATGGCAGCACCATCCCGATTTGCCATTTCCTGACCGAGTTCGCCAACCCGAATCCGCCATTCAATTTCAACAGTAAGAGCATCGACCAGTGGAAACTCGTTTTCCCGACGGCGACGATCATTGCCGATGGCTACACCTACCGGGTGTTGTAAATGGCTTTTCCGACAACAATTACTGGGATAACTCTTGCCACGGGTGGGATAGTTCCTTATATCTCTTCCGGGGGAAATGTTTACCTTATCGGCAAGAGCACCGCCAACGCCAATAAAATCAGGGCTTTCAAAGCGACGGACCCGACTTCTTCTTTCTCCAATGTCGGTACTGATCCCACCGTTACTGCACTATCGACCCTCATATCGGTAGCCACCTTTCAAGTCGGCGATGTCATTCACGTCGCGACAATCGATGATACTGCAATCACATCGATAAATATTCAGTATCACAAATTCGACATGTCCACCGATACCTGGACATTGGTGAATGAAGCGGTAGTCACCGCTTATGCCGAAGCCGCCACCGGCGATGTGGATAATAGCGCAGCCATTACCGTGCGCTCCAACGGTGACGTAATCCTCCTATATAATGGCGCGAAAGCCGCCGTTATGGGCGTAGATCGTGAGCGAGTTTATTACGCCCGCCGCGTATCTGGAAGCTGGACGGTCGATGTCGCCGTAGATAATGCCGGGGCCACATCCTGGTTCACCGGCAGCACGGTGGTCGGTTCAAGCGACCGGATGCATTTCTTCTTTCAGGATGGCGATGCCGATGACGCTTATGAGCGCGCGCTGACTTCCGCGAACGTTCTTGAAACCTTCCCGGCATCCTTCGACGCGACTATCGACGCAACGCAAAGCCACTTCAAGACCCAGGGCGTTTCTTACGTCAGTGGTGCGAACACCAAAGTTCGATATCCACTTTTCGATGCAACGGCCACAACGCTGAATTCCGCAAAATGCGATTCGGCCGACGCACCTACCATGAGCGAGGATTCCGACATTACCGGTGCGACGAATCCAGGGGCTGCGCTTTATAATTCCTCGTTCGCCGCCAATGGAACGACGCTATGGCATACATTCGTCGAGTCAGTCACCTTCGATATTCTGACGCAATCGAATGCCGACGATGCCGGGTGGAGTGCGACTTCGTCTTTCTACGCCGGCACAGTCGTTAAACTACTCACCAATGTTTTCACCCGCAACGGCGACATTGTTCTCGCGATAGTCTTCGGGGAAACCGATACTAAATACACCGAGAAAGTGCTGGTTGTCGGTGGAAATATTTTTTCCATTATCTCGGCTGCCACACTGACCGGTTCGGGTAAATCGACAGCTTCCGCCAATTTCACTGAGACCGCCATCGCCACGCTGACGGGCACCGGTGCAGCGACGGCCAAGGCTGATTGGACCGAGACCGCGGTTGCTACTTTGACTGGCACGGGTGCCGCGACAGCCAAGGCCGACCTATCGATTACCGCCATTGCCCTCCTGGCTGACATGGGCGCCTCAATCGCTGCCGGCGCTTTCAGTGATACCGCGATTGCCCTCCTGACCGGCTCAGGTAAATCAACGGCGGCCGGCGCACTGAATGCCGCCGCCGTGGCTACCGTAACCATGGCCGGCGCCGCCACGGATAAGGCCGACTGGAACGCCGTTGCCGCCGCTGTCCTGGCCGATACCGGCGCGGCCATCGCCTCGGCCGATTGGAGTTCGAGTGCTCTGGCCGCGCTGACCTTTGGTGGGACGACGGTTTCCGTCAGCAACACCTTGAGCGCCGCGGCAATCGCTGTCCTGTCCGCCTATGGTGCCTCAACCGCCGCCGCTGATTGGAGCGCTGCGGCCGTTGCTGTGCTGACGGCCGGCGGCGTAAGCCTCTACCCCGCTGCATTGTCCGAGACCGCGATTGCGAGCCTGGTCGCCTCGGGTGCCGCAGTCGCCGCCGGTGACTTCAGCCAGGCGGCTTTGGCCGTTCTGACCGGCGCGGGGGCTGCAAGCGCCGCTGGCAGCTTCAATCAGGTTGCCGCCGCTACCCTATCGGGCGCTAGTCAATCGACAGTCAGCGCGGCCGCTAATCTTACCGCGGCAGCCAGCTTGACGGTAACAAGCGCTGCAATCGCGGCCGGCGACGCCGTAATAGCCGTAACGGCGAATCTGACCGCCGAAGGCACACAGGTCGCCAGCGGTTCGGATTTCATTTCTATTGCCACCTCCGTCTTTGCCTTTGTTTCGGCGCCGACAGCCGCCACCAAACCTCGACAGGAAGGGAAACGCCCGATAGGCCGCCGGCAATTGGAATTAGATGATGAAGAGGATATGCTGATCCTGTCCGCTGCAGCTCTCGCCTGCATGGAGCAATGCCATGGCTACCACTGATCGATTTACCGGATTGAACAGCCAACGCACGATAACCGACCGCGTTGGTGAAACCGTCATCCTCGGTAATTCCGTGCAAGCCAGCCCCATCTCGATCATAGCCGCCGCGGTCGCTTCCGCCGTCGGCAGCGCCAAGGTCTCGTCGCTGGCGAGCCTCGATGCAATTTCCGACTTGGAGTGGTTCAACGGTTCATTCGGGGTATGGCCCGCATTCCTATCTGTAACCACGCTCACCACACTGGCCGGTGCAGGCGCCGCAGTTGCCGCCGTTCCAGTACCCATCACCGCAATATCCAGTTTTCTGTTTGGGAGCCCCGAAATGCTAACGAGCGTACAAACCATCCTGGCCACCGGCACCTATACACCGACGGCGGGCACCATACGAATCGTCGTCGAACTGCTGGGTGGGGGTGGCGGGGGTGGCGGCGTTCCGACTACTGCTGCTTCCCAAGTGACGGGCGGCGGCGGCGGCGGCGCTGGGGTAATCGCCCGGGGGCTGATTTCATCTGGCTTCAGCGGCGTAACAGTCACTATCGGTGCGGCCGGCGCCGGTGGTGTTGGCGCAGCAGACGGGAACGCAGGAGGTACTTCTTCCTTCGGCGCCGTGATGACGGCCACCGGGGGGGGCGGCGGCGGCGCAGGTACGGCTGCCGCTGCACCACATAACAGCGGTTCGAGCGGAAGTGGGGGGACGGCTTCAGGATCGGCTAGCCTTTTTGCCGCCCGGGGTGAAGACGGCAACTTGACGGTCTCGGGGTCTAATACGCTTGCAGAGAGCGGAGTGGGGGGTAATACCGCCTACGGAAGCGGAGGCCACCAAGTGTCGGCCTCCGGTGCGGCGGGCGTATCCGCGACTGGGTATGGCGCGGGGGGTTCTGGCGGTGTCAATGCACAGAGCCAGGGAACGACAAAAAATGGCGGTGCAGGAACGCCGGGGCTTTGCATTATCTGGGAATACAACAGTTGAACAAAAAGGACATGAATAATGGAACCGGACAAATCGCCTCGTACCCTGACGGATGAGGACATACAAGCGCTGATCGACGAGCTTGAATCCAGATTGGAAAAGCACGTCGGCAAGGGAATGATTTCTCTCCTCTGGAAGGCCGCGCTCCTGGGGTTTCTTTTCTTGGCTGGCCTGGGCATCCTGAAGGAAGGCAAGTTTTTCTGATGATGATGCTCCATCCTAATCTCTTCGCCTTCCTCTTCCTCATTCGTACGGCTGAAGGCACGGCCGATCGGGAAGGCTATAGCCGGCTGTTCGGTGGAAAACAGTTCGGCTCTTTCGCAGATCATCCGCGGCAGAAAGTGACCTGCCGTCTCGGGAAAAGCACCATCACCAGCACTGCCGCCGGGGCCTATCAGCTCCTCGCCGGAACCTGGGATGAATGTCGACAGGCACTGACTCTTCCCGATTTCTCTCCCGAGTCTCAGGACCGTGCGGCAATCTTCCTATTGCGCCGACGCGATGCCCTTCAGGATGTCCTGGCTGGCCGACTATACATGGCGCTCGAAAAGTGCAATCACGAATGGGCATCGCTCCCGGGTTCCCCCTATGGGCAGCCGACGATCAGCCTCGACAAGGCCCTGGCGGCATTCACACAAGCGGGGGGAACCAATACCGAGGAGAAGCCTCATGGCTGAATTTCTGAGCAAGCTTGAAGTGGAGAAAGTCACGGAAGCCAAAGGCATGTTTGATCGCGCGACCTGGTTGCTGATGGAACCGCTGATCTACCGATCCGATGTGCTCACCGTGACGCTCATCGTGCCCGCGGGCTTCGTGACCGACTTCGCCAGCGTGCCGCGGGTGGGAGGCCTATACGATCTGGTAGGAGATACGGGTCACGCATCGGCTACGGTGCATGACTGGCTTTGCCGATCCGGGAAAGTGCCTCGCAGTCGGGCCGACAAAGTGTTTCGGGAAGCGCTGGAAGTAGAAGAAGTTCCGGCTTGGCGCCGGAACCTGATGTATCTAGGGGTCAGGATTGGTAGTTTTTTCTGATCGGTACTTCGACATCCCGCAGCTTCGCGCACTCTGATGCCGCTGCTTCGACGGTGGGCAGTAAAACCGTTACGTCCTCGGTCTGTACGCGCAGGATGACTACCTTCAAAACTTCATCCGAACTCTCGGTGTAAGTGTATCCGCCGGCCTCAAGATACCGGCGGAAAATCGATACCTTCCAATCATCGACTATTATCGCTGCGGTTTTCATTATAGGTGCCTTTCCACGAGGGTAAGGCACCGCTGTATCGATTCAATTTGATTGAGTCGATACTCTAACCGGCTTGCTAGTTCGCGCGAGTAGAGGTCTCGGTCTTCAGGGTAAACCGAATCAGCGAGAACAAGCAGTTCCAGGTCGCTCCAATGCGAGAATTTCGTATCAGGCATTTGCTTTCTCCTTGAGGGCGCGGACAAAAAGGGTTTGTCCTTCCTTGAGTTCGACACCCTCGATATGCGCGCCGTTACCAAGGCGGGCCGCAAGTGCCGCGGGGGCGATGCGGCGCTGAAGGATATCGAACGCATCATGATCCTGTACAAAGGTTTGCACAGCCCCCCAGTCGGAAACTGTAACCTCGTAGGATTTCTGGAAATAGGCAGAGGCGGTTTCTCCCGTAGCCTTCGCCACGTTCTCCGCCTTCATGCGGGTTTCCAGTTCTCCGCGCAGTGTCTCAAGCTGCGAATCGTAGGTCTCGACCAGTAAATCGCGTTTCGACCGTAGTTTCTGGATCGCGTCCACTAAATCGGTAATTTTCATCACTCTCTCCAAGGCTGGGGGCCGTAGCCCCCGTAAGTTCTACAGCCCGGCTACCTCATCCAGGAACTTGGTCAGGACGATCGTCCTATCCCATACCGGCAAGATGTTGGGCCGGCTGGGGTCCTTCGCCTTGATAGCTTCTGTCACGGCATTATGGAGACGCCAGACGGAATAGCCATTCTCGGCGTGCTCTTCGTGCGACGGCGTATCCCACTCATCGATGGCCCGGTGAATCGAATTGGCGTTCAGCACGCCGCGGCGCGTCAGTTCGATCAAGGCCGCGTCGCCGGCCCTCGGCCTGAGTTCTACCTCGCGATATTTGTCGAACCGGATGTTCTGCAGGCGCGCAAGTTGCAGCACGCGGCGGGCGACCTCGGCGATCATGTACGGCAGACGATTGCCGATGTTCGTCGTTTGCTTGGTCTGAATAGTGATCTCCCCGCAGAACGCCAAGTTATCACATACGAAGACCCGGCTACCGACGGCCAGACCGCGGCTGATCGATTGGTCATATGATCCGCGCAGGCCGACGACCAGTGCATGGTCCAAACTCTCATGTGCCAGCTCAAGCACGCCAAAATATCGGGCCGCATCGCCTTCCTTGGTGTAGGTGACACCGTAGGCTTCTTCTTCGACCTGCAAGCCGTGCGTTGAAAGTTCTCGCGTTACCAATTCCACGTCTTCAATGAAGGGCAACGGATTGTGGCGGGGGCCGAGGGGCTTGGGCAGCGGCAGCGATCCAAGCGCTTCGCGGGTGATGGCTTCCGCGCCGGCATGTAACATAAGTCCGTTCATGATTGTCTCCCGCTAGGTAAAGGAATGCAGGCTTTTCACCTGCTCGACCCTTACTGGGGGCTCGCCCTGCAGTGCCGCTTTCAGCCTACGGCCTAGTTGCTGGTTGTCACCCGCCGACGTTTTCCTGCACCGGTTACGTTCCGACCTCTTGGCATCTGGTCAGACTGCCCTACTGTTCCCAGGGCTGATGATTGAGTGCCTTGAGCGATTCCTGTACTACCATGATACACAATGGGTTCAGGAAAGCAAGGAAAACTTTTGACCAATAGAGAAAAGGTAGGCATGACAGTGGAGTTTGGCCGGGCACCAGTAGCAGTGGTGCCCGGCAACAGCTTTCGGGTTTTCCTTTAGCCCTTCCTCGATGGCAGCCATCAACCGTGGCCGGAACTGCAGGATATGATCCGGCGTTGTCAGCCAAGTTTTTACCGGCCAGCCAGACGAGGCACGGGGCTGCACGATGTTGAGGCTGACCGTGGCATTCCGGGGTATTGGAAATTCACGTAATGCGCCGAAGGCATAGAGTAATAGTTGGGGGTTATTCACCGCCGGGACCGGGCTTACCCCCCACTTCAGGTCATAGACACCCAGCGCTCTATCACCGAGAACGATCACATCGGAAGTACCCCAGCAAAGCCCTGGGACCATTATCACTTTACGCTCGACGAGCAACTCGCCTTGGGAGCTGCGGACTTCCTTAAGATAAGACTGCAGTTGAGGGTTCGCTGAATCGGAATTATCCAGAAGATGCTGGGCGGCGATAGCGTGATGCCGAACTCCGTCCGACGTGGCGGGGGTTTCCTTATTAGGAAAAAAGGCCGCCATTTTCACGGAATAGCCACACGCCAGCCAGCGATCCGCAGCCGATGGCGCGAACTTCGCGTGGCTCATGGCTTCTTTTCCGCCCATATTACGGGTGAGCAACCTTGCCGCTGAACCAACCAGCACCTCGTACCGGCGACCTTATTCATCAGCATCCAGGGGAGCTTGCGCTCGGCCGCCTGACGGATAGCTTGCTCACGGTGCCCCCGGGTAACGCTTGCACAGTTTTTGACCTCGACCGACCACACCTTACCATTTACATCAGTCGCGATGAGGTCCTCCCGCTTGATCCCCGAGGTGATCGGGTCGACGGTCCAATCCAAGTCTTTCAGCAGTGCCTCGGCGGCGGTCTGCCCGCGCCGGCCTTTATCTCGTTGTGCTCGGCCCATCATACATACCTTTCACTAATAATGCCTTCAGTGGCAATTGGCAGCCCTTCGGCCCATGGCGGAACTTCGCTCATGATTTGAGTGAATTTCGGGAGTAATTTCTCTGCAAGTTCAGTTTTAACCTCAACGACAATTTCATCATGCACGTGCATCCGGACCGACCAAGTTTTCAAGCGCACCAACGCTTCCATGAGCAGATCAAATGCGATGGCCTGGGCCAGGTTTTCCATCAGCATGCCGTGCCATAAACGCACCGTGGGCCATTCCGTAGCCCCGTTCTTGGGTGAGCGATTTCCCCGCTGATACTCGACGCTATCGCCCCACTCATCATTGACGATTTTCGCGAAGGGGTAGCACATCAAGCGGCCCGACGGTAGCCGGCACCACAGATGCTCACCATCGAATAAATAAGAAATCAGGCCAGCATCAATGATCGTGCCACGCGAATACATCGCCAGCAGCACGGCATCCCGCAACCGGTACCAGTAGGCCCGGATGCGGGAGTACGTTTCACGATAAGTATTAATCAAGTGAGTTATTTCGTCTGCGGGTAGTATGATATTATCTTTTTTCAGTGAGCGATTTAAGGCCCCCTCTCCGCCGCCGAATCCGAGACCGAGCACACAAGCCTTTGAAGCTTTTCGCTCGTTTATGTCCGCCTTGGTGATAGCGCGTTTATAGGCCATTGAGCCGAAGGCGCAATACGGATCGCCACCTTCCCAGAAAATACGCAATAGCTTGTCTTCACCTGCGAGCCAGGCAGTGATCCGCGCTTCGATCTGAGCGAAGTCACCGATTAAAAGCGTATGCCCGGGAGCCGCCAAGAACGCGGGGCGTACCATCTGTGACAATAACTGCACCGGATTGCCGAGTATTTTCAATCCTGAAACCCCCCGACGTTTCAGGATCGGGATTGCGCCGACGGCTGAATCTGTGGGCAAATTATGAATCTGAACGCCATGCGCAGTAAAACGCCCCGTCTGCCCGGCACCATGAAACATAAACAACCCACGAACTACCCCATCAATGTTGCAGTCAAGCATCGTCGAGAATTTCAAGACAGCGGCTTTTGCATTTTCGAGGCGAATTTCAAGCACTTGCGAAACATGGTAGGGAATATCCGGTTCCTGCAAACTATCCCAGACCGTCGGCTTCGCCAGATTAGGAAGGCGTTTCCATTCGCCCTCTATCCAGTCCAAAATACGTGCAACCTGAGTGTGTGCCGTGACTCGCCCACTGGTGAGACTCGTCAGCACCTCAACTGCTGAAAGCCCTTCACCCTCTGCTCCTGCGGTCGCAGCGCGCGCCAGCTCAAGATCGACAGGCATACCGCGATCATTGATGCGCTCCGACAAATGGTAATTACTTAGCTCTTCAGAGGTGAAAGGGACAAAGGATTCGAACATGGCGCGTTCGACGGCGACATCCTGCTTACAGTATTCACCCAGCCGTTCATAATCGGGGGCGTAATCCCACCAGACAATACTGCCATCTTCTTCAATGCGTCGTGGCTTGCACAACTTCAGCATCAAGTGGTGTCCTTCCATATCTTTTCGGTAAGGGGAACCGGCGAACCGCGCGGCATTTTCCAGCTTTCCCGGAAACCCCCGGGTACGAGAAAGGGCGGCGACGCAATAGAAACGCTCAATAGACAAGGCCGGGAAGCCGTGGTGTACCAAAACAGAATTCCAGATCAGGCGTTCGAATTGCGCATTCCAGGCAGCGATCAATTCACCAGCTACGAGAGCCTCAAACAGCAAACCAGGAAGAGGGGCGCCGGGAACCCAAAGGTCAATTGCGCCGTCACCGATTGCCCAGCCCATACAGATAATGGTCGTCGTGGGGTGGACGGCGTAATTATAAATCCCGGCGCGTAAAAGGTCACAC
This sequence comes from Betaproteobacteria bacterium, assembly GCA_023266235.1. GTDB lineage: Bacteria > Pseudomonadota > Gammaproteobacteria > Burkholderiales > SG8-41 > PALSA-1004. Next base: position 9,497 of record JAHFRL010000023.1, on the reverse strand, counting down.
GCGCTGCGCGTCTCGAAATCGATATGAATCATGCCTGCTTTGACGAGCGGATACTGTGAACAATACAGTGGGTTTCGATAGATGGTGCGAGACCATGTTGCCGGTACTCGTCTCGTGCCATCTTTCCCGCTTTATCGCCCGCTTCCCGGCAGTGAGAGACGGAATCGAAATTCCCGCCCCAGTAAATGCGGACGATACCACTTGGCAAGACCGCTGTCAGCACCAGGAAATAAATGACGTGCACGGTGCATAAGCGTCAAACCAACCGGCGCTTTTCCTCGACGGGTTTCCCCTCGGCGTCGAGCCAGCCCTCGAGGATCAGAACCGGGATGAATACTTTTCCCCATTCCTTGTGGATGTAAAAATCCTCGGTCGCCGAAACCAGCGGGTAAGCGCGTTGCGGATTTTCGCTCAGGCCGAAAGCGATTTCGCCGGCCAGGGTAAGAAGGCTCTTCAGGCCGCCGAGGCTCGATGTCTTGTAGATCAGATGGAGCGGTGTCGAATCCTGGGTCATAAACTCAATACTGGCTTGAGTTTCCCACCCGCGTCCAGATGCCTCTTTTTTGCCGGGCGGGATGCTACCGGAGTTCACCGGCGGGAGCTTCGATGCATCCACCGGGCCAGATGTCAAAGGCTGCATGGTTTCGCCCTCGATCTTGCCCAGCCACCATGCCACATAACCGGACGACAGCGATCCTGGGTACGCGATAAGCTGCGTTTTCTGGGGGAGGATTTCGCTGTCGATGCCGAAAACCCATAGACCTTGTTTGGTCAGCTTGAGCAGCGCTTTGCCAGTGAGGGAGTTCTTACTGGCAGAAAACCCGGCCAGTGCGTCGGCGAGCTTCTTTGCGTCGGGAACTTGATAGCCGGAGAAGAATTTCGCAATGTCAGTACTCATTTTTCATCGCTCCTGTTTCGTGTTTCGTATTTAGGAATGCCACCTCTGGTGGCCGTCAAGCCTTACAGTCGGCTTTTGACTTTTCAGGCGATAGGTCTGGCTAGGAGACGGTAGCCTGACCAGCTCCCCTAAATATTTACAGCCCGAATTCCGATAGCGCCTTGCCGAAAGCGTCGTGCGCTTCGGTTTTCAGATCAGAGAAACGGGCCACGCCAAAATGCTCCAGAAGCTGGAGGGCGCCGTCGTAGTTCTTGTCGACCAGGTCCGTGAAACGTTCGAGCAGCCCGGTATTGATCGCCGCTTCTGCAGGAGCAGGAGCAGGAGCAGGAGCAGGAGCAGGAGCAGGAGCAGGAGCAGGAGCATTCTTGCTGCCCGCCGGCCGGCCGCGCTTTTTGGTGGGTACGGCGGGGGAAGGCGCGGGGTGATTCGCTGAGGCGTCGGTTTGAGTAGGCGCAGAATTTTGCGGTGCCGCCTCGGGCAGTTTGGCAGGCGGCGCCACAGCTTGTGGCGTGCGCAGCTTCTCGATAGCCGCCGCCCCACCAGCGGGACTCACCACGGCGGGCACTTTTGCCAACGCCAGCAGGGCTGGCAGGTCCTGTGTTTCGATGAGAACAGGGACTTGAAAAACGACAGACAACATAAATTTACTCCTTCGGGGTAATTTTGGTAAGCGACGAATTGGCAGCAGACACATATTTCGCGTACGCCTGTTCGATCATGGCTTGTACTTCGGACGACAAACTCCGGTGATTGATTTCCGCCAGTTCCGCCAATTTCTGGCGGACTGTTTTCGTACAATAAATGTGGAGCGAGTCATTTTTAAACATAGCAATGGTATGGTACATGGTGGAACAGGTTTGTCAAGGCGAAAATTCCAGCTACGTTACGCTTGCTTTCGAAACGAGTATGCCTTACTGTAATACATACTCGAACCGACCGTCAAGCTCCTCATGCCTACTCTTCGCCCGGCCCAGAGCCTCGCTGTCTCTCGTATCTGGAAAGCTTCTCGCCTCCTATTGGCCGATGTTGGTGCCGGGAAGACCGCGACCGCCCTTCGGGCAATCCGTACTCGGGGGTTGAATGGAGGGCGAAAGCGAGTGCTGGTTCTTGGCACGCTGCGTATCTGCAAGATGGTCTGGGGGGAAGAAATAAAACTGTGGGCGCCGGAACTCACTTACGCCTCCGCTGCCGGGTGTTTGGCCGAACGCCGTATCCAGCGACTTGAGGATGAGTCCCTCGATGTCGTGGCGCTGAATTTCGAGAACCTTGCCTGGGCCGTCAGCCACTTCGGTGAACGCTTGCCCCGTCTCTTTCCGTGGCTCATCATCGACGAATCCAGCAGGCTGGAAAATCCGGCGGCGAAATCCTTCCGCGCGATCAAGCCGCTTCTTCCGAAGTTCGAGTGGCGGCTTGCCATGACCGGCACTCCGCGGGCCAATCACCTGCACGACCTTTGGGGCAGCGCTTATCTCGCCGGTCTGGCCGGGCCTCTTGGCGAATACAAGGAAGCCTTTCTGCAGCGCTGGTTCATGGAAGTGCAGCGGCGTACCGGTAATGCCTGGATTCCCAAACAGGAAGCAGAAGAAGAAATCTACGAACGCCTGGCCGATACGGTTCATCGCATGCCTTTCAAATCCCCCGAACCCGTCGAAATCGATGTGCTCCTGCCGCTCAACTCGGTGGTCAGGGGGGTACAGGAAAGCATTGATGCTTGTCGGAAAAAGGGGCACCCGAATATTACACTGAACGGCATTACCTACGTCCGGGATGGCTGCCAGAGCAGCCTCAAGCAGCTTCAACTCGCCTCTGGTTGCGTCTACAACGATGGAGGCTATCCGGTCAAAATGCATGCCGATAAGCTTGCCGCCCTGATTGACATCGTGGCCGAGGCCAAAGGCGAGCCGATCATGGTCGTATTTCAGTTCGATCATGAGCGCGATACGATTCTGACGGCCTTTCCTCAAGCACGGGTGCTGGACGGAGAAACCGCGCTCTTCGGTTGGAATGCTGGCAGGATTGAAATATTGCTAGTCCATCCGCTCTCGTGCGGCCATGGGTTGAACGCTCAGTTTTCTGGCTCATCACTGCAAGTATGGTTTTCACCTACCTACGATGCCGAGCTTTATACTCAGACGATCGGACGGTTAAATCGTCCGGGCAATCCGCATACCGTCCGGGTGATGCGGCTCATCATGCAAGGCACCAGGGATATAGCAGCTTACCAAACAATCGCCAGCCGGCAGCGGGATGAAGCGGCCACACTGAGGCGGTTTTAGTGACAGCTTATTACAACGAGATAGACCCGTATGCCGCGCAATGGCTGAGAAATTTAATTGCCGCAGGACATATTGCGCCAGGAGACGTAGATGAACGAAGCATCGAAGACATTAAACCTTGCGAACTCGCCGATTACGCCCAGTGCCATTTCTTCGCCGGCATCGGCGGATGGTCCTATGCATTGCGCCAAGCCGGCTGGCCTGATGAACGTCCTGTTTGGACTGGCTCCTGCCCTTGCCAGCCTTTCAGCGCGGCAGGCAAAGGAAAGGGGTTTGCTGATGAGCGGCACTTATGGCCGGCGTGGTTCCACCTCATCAGCCAGTGCCAGCCTCGCACGATCTTTAGTGAGCAGGTTGCGCATACTGACGGCCTCGGCTGGCTCGACATTGTACAAGCTGACCTGGAAGCCACGGGCTACTCCAGCGGGGCGGTTGATTTATGCGCTGCGGGCGTCGGAGCGCCACACATCAGACAACGGCTATGGATCGTGGCCGACTCCACTAAATCAAATCACAGTGCTTGCGTCATGGATAACGCCCACGACGAGGGACTGGAAAGACTCGGGCACGGACATCATTCAACGGGAGGGCGGGCGGAACAGGTTCGACCAATTACCACGGCAAGCGAACTTGGCGGGCTGGCCGATGACCGGTTGCAACAACGACCGAATGGGCCACCCGAAATCTGCCATGTCGGCCCGGTTAACGGCTTTTGGTGCGACGCCGACTGGCTCTTGTGCCGGGATGGGAAGTGGCGATCGGTTGAACCCGGCTCATTCCCGTTGGCTTATGGGATTTCCGCCCGAATGGGACGATTGCGCGCCTACGGCAATGCCATCGTGCCGCAAGTCGCAGCAGAGATGATCCGCGCTTATCTTCGGCATTTGATCTTGTCATGACCGCCGCTGAAGTTTTTCAGGAACTGGCCGCGCTGCCTCGCTGGGTCTCGTATCGCCTTGTATGGAGCCCTACCCGCGAGAAATTCGACAAGATACCACATACGGGCCGGCACGGTTTATCTACTGCTATCCCCGACAACTGGTCTACGCTGGTAGAGGCCGTCAGCAACGTGCGGGAAAACACGCTTGCTGGTGTCGGCCTCGTCATGACGGGGGGCCTCGAATACGCTGGCTGGCAACTTCTCGGTTTCGATTTCGACGGAGTGGATTTCGAGCACTTTACGATGCCCTTCAGGGGTTATGCCGAGACGTCGCCTTCTGGAACTGGCGTTCGCGCCTTTGCCTGGGCTCCTTCTTCGTGGGCACAAGGCTACAAGGATACTTGCGACGCCCACCCGAAACACTGCGGGCACGCTGAAATCTATCTCGGTACGTCGCCCCGATTCCTCACGGTCACTTTTGACCCGCTCAATAAAGACCCCATCCCTCAACTCGAAGACAAAGACTTGACTTTGCTGGAGTCTTGGCTGAAGCGGGCAGATACCACCGAAAAGGTTGCCCTGAGATTACCTGAGGAAGAGGGCAAGCTCCTCAATCTGACCTCCTTCCACCTATCCCCCGAGCAAGTGCTCCTGGTGAGTGGTCGGGGCAAGTTGGACCGATCGGCCGTGCTGCACGGCATGCTGATAAAGTTGATCGATGCAGGCATCCCGCAGGGGGATCTGCTGGCGACGATCCTACAGACCCAGCCACTCTGGCAATACTGCCTGGATCACCGGCATGATAGTGTCACCAAGGCAATGCTGTTCGCGAAAGAGGAAATAGCCCGAGCCTATGACCGTAGCCATACAGGCATTAGGGAAAAGCTGGTCGGCTATAACGCTCAATGGAAAGTGGTTCTCCCGGTTCCTGAAAACGACGAACTTGTTTTCCCCATGGACCTCTACGACAAGGCACCCGGGCTGGTGGGCGAAATCGCTCACTGGATCATCGGTGCCTCTTACTCGCCACGGGAGGAATTCGCCTATGCTAGCGCCCTTTCGATGGTATCCGCCCTGATCGGCCCTTACTGTAGCCAGGGTACGCGTGGCGGCAAGCTGAACCTCTACATTACCCTCGTGGGTGAGACCGGCACCGGCAAGAATGAGGCGATCGATGTCATGGGCCTCTTGCTCGCGGCCACGGAAGCACGAGACTGCGTTCTGGATTTCCCGGCATCTGAAGCAGCTCTACGACGGCAGCTGACCATGACGCCGAATGTCCTGCTTCGCATCGATGAGCTCGCGCACAAGTTGGAAAGCATGAAGAACTCATCGAACGGTTCATCCCTGGGGCGAGCCGTGCTCGAAGCTTACAACGGCGCCCGGATGCCACCGAAGATTTACGCCGACGAGAAAAAGACCTTGCCGGCCGTCGAAAACCCTTACGTCCAGATTCTCGGCGGCACCACAGATAAGGTGTGGGATGTCGTCAAGACTTCTCACATGGAAGATGGCACCCTCAACCGGTTCATCTTTGTGTGTCTGCCCAAAGGTGCCCCCTATCGTCGCAATCTGAGCCCGGAATCCGATATCCCCAAGAGCCTGAAAGACCGGCTCAACGCGTTCTGGCGCGACGGAAAGCGCTATGACCTACTCGGGTATGTGCCGCCGGGTTTCGGCCGTGCTATCACGTTCGGCGAGGGCGTCATGGCGGCCGTTGAAAGTCTGGATCGGATTTCGTGGGAGCTGCAACAGAAAGCGTATGGGAGTCTCTACACCCGCTATGCTCTGCACGTGATTAAGGTCGCTTCGATCCTGGCCGTCAGTGACGGCCGCCTTGAAGTCAATCTGTCCGACCTGGATCAAGCCAAGCGCTTCATGACCTGGAGCTTGGCCAATACGTTTCACCGGGTGGGTACGCATATGGCCGATACCAATTTTGAGCGACAGACCAAGCGGCTATTCGAGCGGCTGCAGGACGGGAAGGGAAAACTCGCGATGCGTGAGGCTTACAAGTACATGCACATCACGCGACGGGAGATGGAAGAGTTGATTTCGACGCTGGTGCTCTCGGGTGAAATAGAGGTTTTCAAGGATGAAAACCCCACTCGAGGGGGCTACTACCCCGAGTGGATTCTGCTTACTGAACAGGCAGCGGTGGGGGAGTAGCAGGACAGTGTTTCATCTGCCGGCACATATACCACTCCAACACGTCTTTCTGGTGCCCGGCTTTCTCATCTTGCCACTGCATGTTCTCGGGGCTGTCTGCGCCGCCGGCACAGAGGGGAATCTTGTGATCGACAACCCAGCCCGGGCAAGCGCCCGAAACCAAGCCGGTACCAGGGCAGGCGTTCAACTGCCGAAAGGCATGAACCTGCGCCGGATCGCGAATAGTCTCACCCATGGCGGTGATTGAAACTGCATCGAATATCAGACAAGCCATCCCAGCGCTCAACGCTGACCAGAGAATTGCTTCCATTACGGTGATTTTAATCATTTCATCCAACCTAGTAAGACACTCAAATCCACCTGAAATCCTGCAGCGTTCAAGTGGCCGCCGCCGCCGAAAGCCTTGGCAATCACGCTAACATCATAGGCGCCAACACTGCGAAGACTGCAGTTCGCTTTATGACCTTCCATCCGCCAAACCAGGCCATAAGTCCCGAAGTGTTCAGCGAGGACGTGCCCGACTTCGGAGTGCAGCTGCGTGGCATTGACCGCAAGGCCCAGCCAGGAGCTTACGCCCGCCCGGATAGTACAGCGCTGTGCCTGTTCAACCAATTCTCCAACGCAGGCCCGCTGTGCCCGCAGAATAGCACCCCCTTCGCGGAGGAAGGCATTCAACTTTCCTTTCGGCCAGTTCAGAATCGAATCCCACTGCGCGAAACTCCACGGTTTAAGGCTCTGCAAGGCTGCATGGAGCGCAGCGGAATCGTCGTACATAAACTGCCACCGATCACGGTCGTCGATACGACGTATCAAAAAGGGGATTGCCGTGCCGGGGTGAAAATACTCCCAGGCCAGAAGCGCCCCGGATTTGTTATTGTTCAAGATGACATAGTAGATACCGTCATTTTTGTAAAATTTACGTTCACCCGCCCATGGTGAGGCTGGCCGATCACACCACATCTCAAAAGCAGTGCGGTGATGGTCGAGCCAAACGGACGTGTTGGCGTGGCAAAAAATACCGAAAGTCGTCGGATAATCGAAGGAAAAATCGAGGATATAGACATCTCGCCCGACTACATCCGGCACGGGTATCCCAGACCCGTAGTCCATCGTCACATATTCAGCTTCATTACCTAATGCCTTCCAAGCTGCAAATGCCGCGCCGAAGCCGTCAGTACAATTTCCGTGGTACATCACGAGTGGGTTCACGATGCTTCTCCTTTCCTTACCGGCGGCTGAGCAGTCACGTACCGGCATTCATTCTCGGCTGACTTTCGGCAGCCGAGGTGGACGCAATGGGGATTCCCCAGCTGATCGACTACGACTTCAAAGCGAGGACAGACCGGGGGCTGAAGGGGCTTACCGCATTGCCAGCAGAAAGAGGGGCCGGACATGGAATTTCTCCTTTCATTTCCGGGGCAGCCGGCCAAAGATGCCGAGATAGGCGACGAAGAAGGGGATGCCCCGCAAGTAGGCATAGCGTGCCGCCGACCAATGCCCGCATTGGCGGGCGCGTTGCTGAAGATTCAAAGGTCGGTAGCTTCCACAGGTATCGAGCGCGCTCGTTTTCATTTCTCTTTCTCCTCGTCGCAGTGAAAATACCGCATCGCCGCGCCGGCTACATACAACTGGCCGCGCGAGCGAAGATATTCGTTTTGTACTTTGTAAGCCTGATCTTCTGCTGCATAAGCGCTCTCGCAGGAACTCAGGAACTTCGGATCGCGCCAATACTGCATGGCATGTACTAATTCGTGCACCAGGAAAGAGGCATCGAATTCTTCGTTATCGAAGTCGAAGGTATCCAACGCCACGATCCGATAGGTATGCGGCAGGAAAGCCGCGGCCAGATTCAGGGTCGGACAATCCTCGGGCTCGCCGACGCATACAATTGCCATCATTTCGGCCCGCGGCATTTGCTGGATAGTAGGCAGCACTGTAGGGGGCGGCAATCCACTATGCAGCGAGGCGAAAAATAGTAGATAGGACAGAGTTTCGGGGAGCATGATTTCACCACTCCAAATATTTTTTGATAATTTCCGCTTGCTTAATCCGTGCCTTTTCATGGGCGGCGGCATAGGCGGCGTCGGCGGTGTCGGCGGCGTAGGCGGCGTAGGCGGCGTCGGCGGCGGTGTAGGCGGCGTCGGCGGCGTCGGCGTAGGCGTCGGCGTAGGCGACGGCGTAGGCGACGCAGGCGTCGGCGGCGGCATAGGCGGCGTAGGCGGTGGCGTAGGCGTCGGCGTAGGCGTCGGCGTTGGCGGCGTCGGCGGCGGCGTAGGCGGCGGCCCGATAAGCCTTCAGCTCTTTAGGTGAAATTTTCCCGTCAAGATAATCCCGGGCTGCCTGTATTACTTTTCTCGGTCTCTGGTCTGCTGGATACTTTCCCTCAAAAATCAGCAACACTTCTTCGGCAAACTCAATCGCCAGCTGAGCCGCAACGCGCTTCGAATCCTGCTCGGTGACGCGTAAGTACCAAAGCATATCCGCCACGCCATTGGATTCCAGAATGGTGAGCAGATTGATTTCAGCGGTTGAATCAAAATCCGGGCCAAGGGACTTCAAGAGAGTTTGCCAGCCTGGGGTATAGGAGTTACAGGCTCGGATTTTGTCGAGTGTGGTTGTCAGTTTCATGGCTACTTTCCTTCCCTGAGATAACGACCCAACCGGCAGCGCAGGTATTCCTCACTGATCCGGTATTCATTAAGGTCCGATTCCAGCTTTAAATTATAGGCTGAAAGGGATTGAACCTGATTTGTCAACAATTCTACCGACGCAATCAGGCGGGCAATTTCATTCTCCAGTGGTTCAGTATCGTGCATGATTCCGCTTTCTAGGTAAATGAGAAACTACATAGCCCACATCTTCGAGCAGCTGCTCGTATTCCACCCCCGAAATATAAACCCCGATCAGGATGGCATCCGGGTCGGCACTCAGAGCAAGTTGCTTTTGCGTGCCCTCCCGCGCGCAAACCAGATTATTTTCAGCATCGAGGTGGACATAGTAAGGCGTTTCATGAGCAGTAATCTTTGCCCACAGGAGTTTTACGACGGTTGAGATGTCCATGATTTCACCACTCCAGATATTTTTCGATGATTTCTGCTTGCCGGGCTTGCATTTTTTTTCTGGCACCAATGCGGGCATCGATGGTGTCGGCAGCGGCGGCGGCGTAGGCGGCGGCGTGGGCAGCGGTGTCGGCAGCGGCGGCGGCGTAGGCGGCGGCGTGGGCAGCGGTGTCGGCAGCGGCGGCGGCGTAGGCGGCGGCGTGGGCGGCGTAGGC
>JAHFRL010000112.1 GCA_023266235.1 Betaproteobacteria bacterium | reverse complement strand
ATATCGAGGCCGAAAAGGTGAAGTCGGGCGACGTCAGGCCCAAGGGCAAGATCGTGCTCGCGACGGTGAAAGGCGACGTGCACGACATCGGCAAGAACATCGTTGGCGTAGTGCTCCAGTGCAACAACTACGAGGTCGTCAACCTCGGCGTGATGGTGCCGTGGCAGAAGATCTCGCAGGTCGCGCGCGAACAAAAGTGCGACATCATCGGGCTCTCCGGCCTGATCACGCCGTCGCTCGAGGAGATGGCGCACAACGCGAAGGAAATGGAGCGCGAGGGCTTCGACATACCGCTGCTGATCGGGGGTGCCACGACCTCGCGCGTGCACACCGTGGTCAAGATCGCGCCCGGCTATCACGGTCCGGTGATCTGGGTGCCGGATGCGTCGCGCAGTGTGGCCGTGTGCAGCAACCTGCTGTCGGACGAACTGCGCGGCAAGTACATTGCCGAAGTGCGCGCCGAGTACACGCGCATCAAGACCCAGCACGAGAACAAGCAAGGCCCGGGCCCGATGCACAAGCTCGCCGACGCGCGCAAGCATGGACTCAAAACCGACTGGAGCGCCTACACGCCGCCGGTGCCGTCGTTTCTCGGCGTCAAGCGGTTGAAGAACTACGACCTCGCCGAGATCGCGAATTACATCGACTGGGGGCCGTTCTTCCAGACCTGGGAACTCGCGGGCCCGTATCCGAAAATCCTGGATGACGAAATCGTCGGCGTGGAAGCGCGCAAAGTGCTCGCCGACGGCAAGGCGATGCTGAAGAAAATCATCGGCGGCAAGTGGCTCACCGCCAACGCCGCGTTCGGTATTTTCCCGGCCGCGAGCGTGAACGAAGGCGACGACATCGAGATCTACGCCGACGAGAAGCGCAGCCGCGTGCTGATGACGTGGCACAACCTGCGCCAGCAGAACGTGAAACCCGCGGGGCGCCCCAACCTATGCCTCGGCGATTTCGTTGCGCCGCAGGGCGCGGGCGTGCGTGACTACATCGGCGCATTCGCGGTGACCTCCGGGCTCGGCATCGAGAAACGCGTCAAGGCGTTCGAAGACGCCCACGACGACTACGACGCGATCATGCTGAAAGCGCTCGCCGACCGTCTGGCCGAAGCGTTCACCGAGTTGCTGCACAAACGCGTGCGCACCGAATTCTGGGGCTACGCGAAAGACGAGAATCTCGACAACGACGCGCTGGTCGCCGAGAAGTACCGCGGCATTCGCCCCGCGCCCGGCTATCCCTCGTGCCCCGATCACACGGAAAAAGGCGCGCTGTTCGAGCTGCTGCGCGCGCCCGAGGTCGGCATCACCGTGACCGAAAGCTATGCGATGTATCCGGCGTCGTCGGTGAGCGGCTTCTACCTGTCGCATACCGGGTCGCAGTATTTCGCGGTCGGCAAGATCGAGCGCGACCAGGTCGAGGACTACGCGCGGCGAAAAAGCATGTCAGTCGCCGACGTCGAGCGCTGGCTCGCGCCGTATCTCGCCTACGACAGCGCGCGGGCGCCGGCCGCGAGCCAGGGGCAAAGCGTCGTCGCGTAACGGCGGCGGCGAGCCGCGCGGGCGAATCGGATGCAATCCGCGGTCGAGCAATACCTCGCGCTGGCCCGGCGTGGCCGCAACCAGTGGTGGCGTTACGCGGCGAGCGTGCTGGTCATCGTGTTCTTCGCCGAGGCGTTGGGCAGCATCCCGTTGCTGTTGCTCGCGCGCTACTACGATTACAGCGGGCTGCGCGCTTTCCTCGCGCTTAACCTCGGCGTGCTCGTCGAGCTTGCCGGCGTGGCCATTGCGGTCGTGTTGATCCACCGGCGCAGCCTGCTGAGCCTCGTCACGCCGCATGCGCGTTTCGGTTGGTGCCGCGCGGCACAGGGGTTCGCGGTGTGGTTTGCGCTCGCCGCCGCGAGCTGCGTCGCCGAGAGCATGCTTTTTCCCGGCCGCTATCGTCTGACTTTCAACCCCGACACGTTTTTCATGTTCGCCGCGATCGCGCTGTGCCTGACGCCGTTGCAGACCGCAACCGAAGAGCTGCTGTTCCGCGGCTACGTGATGCAGGGATTGGGGCTCTTCGTGAAAAGGCCGGCCGTGATCGCCATTGCGAGCGGCACAATCTTCATGCTGCCGCACCTTGCCAATCCCGAAGTCGCATACCATCCGCTGCTGGTGCCGCCGCAGTATCTGGTGATCGGGTTGCTGCTCGCTGCCGTCACGTTGCGCGACGGACGCCTCGAGCTCGCGATCGGCATCCATACCGCGAACAACCTTTTCAACGGGCTGGTGGCGAATTACGATGACTCGGTGCTCACCACCGATGCGCTATTCACCTCGAGCTTCGACCCGGTATATTCGCTCGCCGCATTGGTTGCCGCGGGCGTCGCGACGTATCTGATTTTTTTCGGTCGGCGCGGCGGCACGGACCGCTTCGCTGAAAATCGATGACGCGAACCGCGACCGGCCGTTAGAATCACGCCACGGCGCGACCACAACGATGGAGGCAGATTGAGCACCCGCATCGACGCTGCGTTCCCGGCGGGAGACCTGCAGCAGTTCGAGGCTGACGGATATGTCGTCGCGCGCGGCCTGGCGAGCCGCGCCGAATGCGCGGCAATCAAGGCCGTGGCGCAGCGCGACCTCGCTGCGGTGAAAGCGCCGGTCGAGTTCGAGGCCGACACCCAATATCCGGGCGCGCCGGCGTCGCATTCCGCGCCCGGCGGGAAAACCGTGCGCCGGCTGCTGCAGGCTTATGCACGCGACCCGGTATTTGCACGCTGGGGCGCGTCGTCCGCGGTGAGCGCGCGCCTCAGGCAACTCATCGGTCCGCGCGTCGAGTTGTCGCAGGCGCACCACAACTGCGTGATGACCAAGAACCCGAGCTACAGCAGCGTCACGAGCTGGCACCAGGACATCCGCTACTGGTCGTATGAGCGGCCGGAGCTGATTTCCGTGTGGCTCGCGCTCGGGCGGGAATTCTTCGAGAACGGCTGCCTGCTGGTGCTGCCCGGCACGCACCAAATGGAATTCGCGCCCGCGCAGCTCGACGAGTCGCTGTTCCTGCGCCCCGACGTCGAGCGGAACAAGCGGCTGATCCGCAGCCAGCGCCGGGTCGAGCTCGCACCCGGCGATGCGCTGTTTTTTCACTGCCGGTTGCTGCATGCGGCAGGGCATAACCAGACTGCGGACACCAAGTTTTCGCTGGTATTCAGTTATCATGCAGCCGACAACCGGCCGCTTGCCGGCACGCGCTCGGCGGCGCTGCCCGACGTGGCACTTCGATGACGAGGGCCGTCGCAGATCCCGGCTTGCGTTGGAATGACGCTTGCATCGGGAAGTGTAAATCGTCTTTCTCTGCGATCTCGGTTCGCTCTGCGGCTAAATAGCTTTAAATGCACATCCACATCCTCGGCATCGGCGGCACTTTCATGGGCGGCATCGCGGCGCTGGCGAAGGCCGCGGGCCATGCCGTGACCGGCTGCGATGCGAACGTATATCCGCCGATGAGCACGCAGCTCGAGGCACAAGGCATCCGGCTGATCGAGGGTTACGGACCTGATCAACTGAGCCTGCAGCCCGACGTATGCGTGATCGGCAACGTGATTACGCGCGGCAATGCGCTGATGGAGGAAATCCTCAACCGCGGACTGCCGTACATTTCCGGCCCGCAATGGCTCGCCGAAAACGTGCTGCGCGGCAGATGGGTGCTCGCGGTCGCCGGCACGCATGGCAAGACCACGGCGAGCGCGATGCTGGCATGGGTGCTCGAACACGCGGGACTCGCGCCCGGCTTCCTGATCGGCGGCGTACCGCAGAACTTCGGTGTTTCCGCGCGGATCGGCGATGCGCCATTCTTCGTCATCGAGGCCGACGAATACGACACCGCGTTCTTCGACAAGCGCTCGAAGTTCGTGCATTACGCGCCGCGCACCGCGGTCCTCAACAACCTCGAGTTCGACCACGCCGATATTTTTCCGGACCTGGCCGCGATCGAGACCCAGTTCCATCATCTGGTGCGCACGCTCCCCGGCAGCGGGCTGATCATCGCGAACGGCGGCGATGCGGCATTGCAACGCGTGCTCGAGCGCGGGTGCTGGACGCCGGTCGAGCGTTTTGCGGCGGCCGACGGCTGGCAGGCGGGGCCGCAGTCGAGCGACGGCCGGTTTGCCGTGAGCTTCAACGCCAAGCCGCAGGGCGAAGTGCAATGGGATCTGCTCGGCGCGCACAACCAGTTGAACGCGCTTGCCGCGATTGCCGCCGCGCGCCACGCGGGCGTCCCCGCCGCGGTGGCGATCGAAGCGCTCGGCGCGTTCAGGAACGTAAAGCGCAGGCTCGAAGTGCGCGGCGCGGTCGACGGCGTCACCGTCTACGACGACTTCGCGCACCATCCGACCGCGATAAGAACGACGCTGGCGGGCTTGCGCGCCAAAGTGAACGGCGCGCGGATATTGGCCGTGCTCGAGCCGCGCTCGAACACCATGAAGCTCGGCGTGATGAAAGACGAGCTCGCGGCGAGCCTCGCCGCCGCCGACCGCGTGTTCTGCTACGGCGTGGGGCTCGGCTGGGACGCCGCCGCCGCACTCGCGCCGCTCGGCGCCAAGGCCGAAGTCCACCACGACATCCCGCAACTCGTCACGGCAATTGCCGCCGCCGCGCAATCCGGCGATCACGTGGTGATCATGAGCAACGGCAGCTTCGGCGGCATCCACGACAAGCTGCTCGCGGAACTAAGGGGCGCGCGCCACCGATAACCGCCGCGCTCCGGCCGTACCGACGCGATGGCGGAGACGATTGAGGATTTGCGCGAGTGGGCGGCGGGGCGCACGGTCAAGGCGGATTAGACTGGCAGGGTCAGCCTGTCCCGACCTCATTTATACCCCCGGGGGCAGCCCGGGAGCTGGTAACTTTCTCTTGCGCGGCTGTATAGACCGGACACATGGGTAACAGGTGTGCGGTTGACAAAGCCTGTGCGGGGCTATACCGTAATGGTTCCATTATGGTTCCAAAGGAAACCCATGCTTACGCTGACGCTCAAGAACATCCCGAAGGAGCTGCACGTCATGCTCAAGGACAGCGCGGAGAAGAACCGGCGCAGCCTGAACAGCGAGATTCTGGTGCGGCTGGAAAGCGACTTTGCCGCGCCGGCCGTCGATTCCGAGGCATACGCGAAGGAGTTGAAGACCTTCGCGGCGCGGCTGCCGCGAGTCGAGCACGCCAGGGTCGCCCGCTACAGGCGGCAGGGCCGGGCGTGATCGTCGTTGACAGCAACATCATCGCCTACTGCTGGGTGAACGGGGCGCTGACCGGGCTCGCCCAGCGCGTGCGCGTCAAGGACTCGGAGTGGCATGTCCCGATCCTGTGGCGCTCCGGGATGCGCAGCATTCTGACGGGCTACCTGCGCGACGGCAGCCTGAACAGGCCGCAGATCGCCCGCGTCATGGACGCAGCCGAAAGTGCGCTCGCGGGCTGCGAGCATCTGGTGCCGAGCAGCCGCGTGTTCGAGCTGGCCGGCAAGTCGCGCCTGTCCGCCTACGATTGCGAATTTGTCGTCCTGGCTTCCGTGCTGTCAGCGCCGCTCGTGACCGCCGACAAAGCCGTGCTCAGGGCATTTCCCGAGCAGTCACGGACGATGGAGGCATTCCTCGGCAGTTGATTTTCCCTCTCCTGCGCTCAAAAGCCCGAGAGATGAAGAAGCAGGATAGACGATAGACGGGGTTTCCCCTCATGCCTACCCCCGGGCTGCCCCCGGGAATTACTTTTCCCGCATCGCGCGTGCCTTCTTCGCGGCCGGGCGCTCCCAGCAGGTATTGAGCCATGCTTGCACACGCGGCCACTTCGCGAGATCGATCGACAGCGCGCGAACGAGCGCTGCGGCAACGTTCAGATCGGCAACCGAAAACGCCGGACCGGCGAGCCACTTCGATTTCGTCAGGGCGGTCTCCAGCACGTCGAGCGCCGGCACGACCTCCTTCCAGGCCGCCTCGGCGATCGCCGGTTTGCGCTCGGCTGCGGGAAGCGCCTTGGTATGCTGGACGTAATTGACGATCTGGCGGTCGAGGCGATCGGTTTCCCACAGGCTCCATTGCAGGGCGAGCGCCTCGTGCTTCGGATTCGCGGGGGAGAGCGCGCTGCGGTGTTTTTTCGCCAGGTAGAAGTTGATCGCCATCGACTCCGACAGCACGAACCCGTCGTCGTCGATCGTCGGCACGCGGCCGTTGGGATTAAGCGCGCGGTATTCCGGCGTGCGGGTTTCCGGCGAGCGGGGCAGCCAGTCTTTGTGCTCGTAGGCAATCCCGAGTTCGCCCGCCATCCATAGTACGCGTATCGCGCGGGAATTTGCGGAGCCGTAAATGCGCAGCATGTCGTCCTCCCGAGATTTGTTCCAGCAGTAGTTTACCCGAGCTCACGGGCACAGGCACGATTGTCGCAGCGCATTCTCTTGATGTTTATCTTCGTTGCGCTGCCTGTCGCTGCGCGGATCGAATCCCGCTATTATTGAGATCGAATGCCCAAGCAACTGGTTAACATGCTCGTCCTGAGCCTGGTCGCGATCGGCGTGACCGGATTGATGCTCTCCACCGTCTCCGTAATCGGGGCCGAAGGCGTGAGCTTCGCCGAGCGCATCGGCCTGATCGCGCTGTGGGTGGCGGTGCTGATCAGCATCGGGCGCGGGATTCATGGCTGGCGCGGCGGCGGCACGGACCGCTGGAGCGAAGCCCACCTTGTCGTCGGGACGGCCGTCGCGCTGGTCTTCTTCGTGCTGGGCGGCGTGTACTACGTCACCGTGCAGCACGCCCCTGAAACCCTGATGATGGCGCGCCCGCCAATCACCATCGAACAAGCGGCCAGCTCGAATCTCCCGCTCGCAATGCGCTCGCAGACCACCTACCGGCTGGGACAGGAGGAGTTCATCCGCCGCGGCAACATCGTCAAGGTGCTGGACCCGGACGGCCAATGGCGGCCGTATCAGCCCAGCCCGGACGATCTCGCCAAGCGCAAGAAGCTGGCGGCGCTGCTGGACAACCGGGTGGTAAAAACCGGGGCCGTCGGCAGCCTGCTCACCGTCGGCATCCTGACGCTTCTCGCGACCGTCATCGTCGCGTTCCTACTCCCGGTGCGGCGGAAATCCGGTTGACAGAGAAAGAGAAAGCCCGGCTCGCCGCGTGGAACGCAGGACGCGCGATCTTACTTCTCGGGCAGCTTGCGCAATTCGGGCATGATCTGCGCGGCAAGGAACCCGGCGCCGACCTTGGCGATCCGCTCGGAACCGATCCGCGCGATGACATCGGCCTCGGACTCCGCGTTCTTCCACTGCGCGTATTCGTCCTCGACCGCGATGCCCATGGACGCAGCGAGCAGGGTTACATAGTTGACAACCCGGACGCCGTCGGTCGATTGGAGCCCGCACAGCAGGCGCTGGCATGAATGGAAAACGGTCGCCAGCGTGTCTGCGTTGTGCAAGGCAGCGAGCGCCACGCAGCGGCGGCCCACATCCTTCAGCGCCGCGGGCACGGGCCCAAGCGCCGAGCACATATGGCCCGGCGCCGCGTAATTGCTGACGACGAGCTCGAGTCCGGGGATGAGGCGCAGCAGAGCGGCGACGAGCGGGTTGGCGTCGACTTCGTGAAAGCCCGTATGCGCATGCAGCAGCACCCGGCGTTCGATGCGCCTCGCAAGCAGCGGTGCGAGCAGGTGGCGGCGCGCGTGCAGTATCTCGGTGATGTGCGACACCTCGAAATTGGCGGTGTTGACGCCGGTCATGAACGTGTTCATATGCCGGTGACAGGACGGGCACCAGGTCACGACCCGGTCGCGTCCCGACCGGTTGAACTTGTCGACGGTGCGCGCCGCCATGCCCGCGGCCGCCTGCAGGTTGCCGTCCTTTATCGTGCCGCAGCAGTACGCGGGGCCGCCGGCCGGGGCGACATCGAAGCCGATCGCGCGCAGCAGCGCGATCGAGCTGTGGAGGATATCGCCATGGCGCACCGCGTTGCAGCCGTACCAGAATACGACGCGCTCGTTCATCGCTGCCATTCCGCGATTTCGGCGTCGGACAATTGCAGCGCGGCGAACGCGTCGATGCGGCGGAAGAAGTCGGGATCGCGCTTGGGGTCCGCCAGGAGCGGCGTGCCGCCGGTCGAGCCGAGCGCGATGATGTGCGCAAGCCGCAGCATCAACATCGGGTTCACGTTCTCGGGGCAGGCCGGGATGCACGACGCGGATTGGGTGCAGATCCGCGTCCACTCGACCGCCCCCGGCGCGCTCCCGCTGCCGCGCAGAATGTCGAGTACGCCCGCTACGATTTCGCCGCCTTGCGCGTCCGCGAGCTTGGGCGAATATGCGGGCATCGGGCACGCTTCGAAGCATTTGCCGCAGCGCGTGCACGCGCCGAGCGTGCGCTCGACATTGCGCTCGATGTAAGCAAGCAACCCGGCGGTTCTGGTTTCCATGCTGGAACGGATCGGCAAAGCCAGTTTGCGGGGATTGGAAATGGTAGCACAGTCGCGGCGCGTGACATCGGCAAGCATGGGTCGGGCGGATAACAGCGAAGCAGGACGTGCGCATGGCAATTTTGCGCCAGCCGGCAGAGTTCCACCGCGCGCAGTAAGATAAGTCGATGGCAAACATCCTCGAGCGCGACACCATCGGCGCATTCTGCCGTCACACCCACGTCGAACGCGCGGGATCCGCGCACGGGCCGCTTGCCGGCTACACATTCGGCGCCAAAGACATCTACGACATTGCCGGGCATAAGACCGGTTTCGGCAGTCCCGACTGGCTGGCTAGCCACGACGCGGCGGCAGCGACCGCGCCGGCCGTGCAGTGCCTGCTCGATGCCGGCGCGCAAATGGTCGGCAAGACGCATACCGACGAGTTGACTTACAGCCTCAATGGCGAAAACGCGCATTACGGCACGCCGGTCAACGTCAACGCGCCGGGACGCATCCCGGGCGGATCGTCGAGCGGCTCGGCGGCGGCGGTCGCGGCGCAACTGGTCGACTTCGCGCTCGGCTCGGATACCGGCGGCTCAGTGCGCGCGCCGGCGAGCTTCTGCGGCATCTATGGCATGCGTCCCACGCATGGACGGATTTCGCTCGATGGCGCGTGTCCGCTGGCGGCGAGCTTCGACACCGCGGGCTGGTTCGCGCGCGACGCGGAGTTGATGGAGAAGATCGGGCGCGCGCTGTTGCGGGATAATTTGCCGGCGGCGAAGCCATCGCGCCTGCTGCTGGCGCAAGACGCATTCACGCTTGCCGGCGACGAGGTGACGAACGCATTGCAGCCCGCGCTCGAACGGGTGACCGCGGTGTGCGGCAGGGCGCACCCCGTGACAGTCGCGAGCGAAGGGCTGCCGCAGTGGTTCCAGGTGTTTCGCGTGCTGCAGGGCGCCGAGGTGTGGGCGCAGCACGGCGAGTGGGTGACGCGCATCAAACCCAGCCTCGGCCCCGGCGTGCGCGAGCGCGTGCAGTGGTCGGCGACGGTCACCGCGAATGACGTTGCACCGGCCAGGGACCGGCGCGAGGACATCGCGCGCCGCATGCACGATCTGCTCAAGGACGATGCAGTGCTGGTGCTGCCGACGCTGCCGGGCATCGCGCCGCTCAGGAATATGCCGGCCGCGGATAGCGACGAGTTTCGCGCGCGCGCCATGAGCCTGCTGTGCGTTGCCGGGCTCGCGCGGCTGCCGCAGATCAATCTGCCGCTGGCGAAGCTCGGCGGCTGCCCGCTCGGGTTGTCGCTTATTGCCGCGCGCGGCAACGACACCCTGCTGCTGGCGCTGGCGAAAACAATAAATTAGCCGCCAAGACGCCAGGACCGCCAGGATTTTGTTTACTTGCTGTTTCACGCGCATGCCGGACCGATATGCTGATCTATATTCACGGCTTCAACAGCTCGCCGGCATCGTCCAAGGCCGGCTGGTTGCAACGCGAGCTCGAGCGCCGCGGGCGCGGCGCGGATTTTTGCGCGCCGGCGCTGCCGCATTCCCCCGCTGCGGCTGCCGCACTGCTCGAAAAATTGGTGCGCGCGCACCGTGATGCCTGCCTGGTCGGCAGCTCGCTTGGCGGTTATTACGCAACCTGGCTCGCCGAGAAATTCGCGCTGCGCGCAGTGCTGGTCAATCCCGCGGTGCGGCCCTATGAGCTGCTCGCCGGCGAGGTCGGCCGCCAGAAAAATTTCCACACCGGCGAGGAATACGACTTCACTGCAGAGCACATCGCCGAACTGCGCGCGCTCGAAGTCGAGTCGATCACGCCCGCACGCTACTTGTTGATGGTCGAGACCGGCGACGAAGTGCTCGATTACCGCCATGCGGTCGAGCGATACCGCGGCGCGCGCCAGCTCGTGATCGCAGGCGGCGATCACAGTTTCAGCGATTTCGCCGATTACCTCGCTGCCGTATGCGAATTCTGCGGCATCGCGGCCTGACATCTGCCGTGCGTATCCGCTATGCATGTACTGCCGGGAGGCCGGACCTTTGCACGCGGGGATGGAAAGCGTAGGATGTCAGTTGCGTCGCGGCACTCGGGTAACACCCGGCATACCGGTGTGAAAACACCGCGGTCCGGCTCGTATAAGACAGTCAGTCCGAATCGACAATGGGAGGAGGCGTGATGTTTTCGTTTGCAAAATTGCTCCGTTATTGCTTTGCGGCAGTGTTGTTGAGCTTCGTGTGCGCCGGCATGGCGCAGGCGCAGAAGTGGGTGAAGCTGGCGCCGTTTCCGGATGCGTCGGAAGAAGTCTACGGTATTGCTTCCGGCGGCAAGCTTTACATATTCGGCGGACTCGCCCCGGGGTGGACACCGAAGGGCTTGGTCTATGAGTACGATCCGGCAACCGACAAGTGGACGAAGAAGAAGAATATGCCGGTGCCTTCTCACCACGTCGCGCTCGCCGAATTGAACGGCAAGATTTACGTCATGGGCGGGTTCACGAAGCCGCCGTCTGGACCATCGGCATGGGTCCCGATTGACAATGCCTGGGAATACGATCCTGCCAACGATACGTGGAAGGCGTTGGCGCCACTGCCTACCAAGCGCGGTTCCACAACCGCTGCTGTGGTCAACGGCAAGGTCTACGTAATCGGTGGGGCCACTACCAATGAAGGCTCGAAAGAAGAGGGGATCCATCCTGCGCGCCCGCACCGGGTAGTGGGGACGAACGAGGTCTATGATCCGGCCACCAATATCTGGGGAACCCGCAGATCGATGCCGACTCCGCGCAATCACGTGGCTAATGGGGTGGTCAACAGTAAGATCTACGTTATCGGCGGGCGCTTGGGTGGCGCGTTCATCGGCCGGGCAACCAATACCGACGTCGTCGAGGGATACGATCCGGCCACTGATCAGTGGAGCGCGACTCTGGACCGCATGCCGACGCCTCGCAGTTCGCTCGCCTACGGCACGTATAAGGGCAAAATTTACGTCGCCGGTGGCGAGCTTCAGACTGCCCAGATGGCGGCTGCCTTTCGCGCGGTTGAGGCCTTCGATCCGGCAACCAACAGTTGGTCTACCCTTCCCTCGCTCGAGTTCCCGCGCCACGGTGCCGGGGGGGACGTTCTTGGCAACCGTCTGCATGTCGTGACCGGCGTCGTGCAGGCCTCCGGTAGCGGGGGACACTCGGACGTTGACTTTCACCACGCTCTCGAGCTCGACTCCGGCGGGAAATAACGTACCTGTTTCCTCCAGCCGCACCCGCAGTCGAGCGGGTGCGGTTTGTTTTTTTCTCCGGTCAGTTTGCCATGGCGGCTCGTAATCGCGGGCGGCAACCCCGGCTTCCACGCCGGCGCCCACAGGCTTGACACGGTGCCCGCTTTTACCGGAAGGTGAGCGGCTGTTACCCGCCAACTCCTGCCGCTGCCCTGGAATAGCCCGATGCCGAACGCGGAAGCTACCGGCCACACAGCCGCCGGCGATGCCGCGCTGCGTTTGCTGCGATTGATCGAGCAGTTCGTCGCGGAATCGCACCCCCAGCGCGAGATTACGGTCACGCTCGACAGCTCGTTCGAGCGCGACCTGGGGCTTGACAGCTTGGCCCGGGTCGAGCTGCTGCTGCGCGCCGAGCGCGCGTTTGGCGTGAGCCTGCCCGACCAGGTGCTGAATACTGCGGAAACGCCGCGCGATCTGGTTCGCATCGTGCTTTCCGCGCATGGCGCGCCCCACGCGTTGTCGGATAAAACCGTCAAAGCGCTCGCCGTGGGCGGCACGCAGCGTGTTCCCGAGTCCGCGCTGACGCTGCCCGAGGTGCTCGACTGGCACGTCGCGCAGCACCCCGCGCAGCTGCAGATCTATCTCTACGGCGACGATGAGCAGGAACAGCAAATCAGCTACGCCGAGCTCGCGGAGGGCGCGCGCGCGGTCGCCGCCGGGCTCATCGAACGCGGCCTCGAGCCCGCGGCCACGGTGGCGATCATGCTGCCGACCGGGCGCGATTATTTCGTCAGTTTTTTCGGCATCCTGCTCGCCGGCGGCGTGCCGGTGCCGATCTACCCGCCGGTGCGCCTGTCGCAGATCGAAGACCACATGCGCCGGCACGTCGCGATCCTCGCCAATGCGCGCGCGGTCATGCTGATCACGGTAGCGGAGGCGAAAGCGGTCGCGCTGCTGCTGCGCTCGCAGATCGATACGCTGAAGAGCGTGATCACCGCCGGCGAACTCGCGGCGGCGGGAACGCAGCCGGTGCGGCCGGCGATTTCCGGGCATGACGTCGCGTTCCTGCAGTACACCTCCGGCAGCACCGGCAACCCGAAGGGCGTGGTGCTGACCCACGCCAATCTGCTCGCCAACGTCCGCGCCATGGGTCAGGTGGTGCACGCCAATGCGAGCGACGTATTCGTGAGCTGGCTGCCGCTATATCACGACATGGGCCTGATCGGCGCGTGGTTCGGCAGCCTCTACTTCGGCTTCCCGCTGGTGATCATGTCGCCGCTCGCGTTTCTCGCGCGGCCGCAGCGCTGGCTGTGGGCGATCCACCGCCACCGCGGCACGCTTGCGGCGGCGCCCAATTTCGCCTACGAGCTGTGCCTGCGCAAGATCGACGACCGCGATCTCGAGGGACTCGATCTGAGTTCGTGGCGCTATGCGTTCAACGGGGCGGAGCCGGTGAGCCCGGAGACGATCACCGGTTTTCAGCAGCGCTTCGCGCAATACGGCCTGCGTCCGGAAGCGGTGGCGCCGGTATATGGACTCGCGGAATCGACGGTCGGACTCGCGCTGCAGCCGCCCGGGCGCGGGCCGGTGATCGACCGCATTCAGCGCGATCCGTTCATGCGTTCGGGGCAAGCGCTGCCGGCGCGCGCCGACGACGCCAACGTGCTGCGGTTCGTCGGGTGCGGCGCGCCGCTGCCGGGGCACCAGGTGCGCATCGTCGGCGCCACCGGCTTCGAGCTCGGCGAGCGGCAGGAAGGGCGCCTCGAATTCAAGGGGCCGTCCTCGACCAGCGGGTATTTCCGCAACGCAGAGCAGACGCGCAAGCTGTTCGACGGCGAATGGCTCGACACCGGCGATTACGCCTATCTCGTCGGCGGCGAGATCTACCTCACCGGCCGCGTCAAGGACGTGATCATCCGCGGCGGCCGCAACATCTATCCGTACGAACTCGAGCAGGCGGTGGGCGACATCCCGGGCGTGCGCCGCGGTTGTGTCGCGGTGTTCGGCAACGCCGACTCCGTTTCGGGCACGGAACGCTTGATAGTGCTCGCCGAGACGCGCGCAACCGATGCCGCGGCGCGCGAGAAGCTGCGGCGCGCGATCAACGATCGCGCGGTCGATCTGCTCGGCATGCCGGCGGACGACGTGGTGCTCGCGCCGCCGCATACGGTGCTCAAGACTTCGAGCGGCAAGATCCGGCGCGCCGCGAGCCGCGAGTTCTATGCGCGCGGCGGCCAGAGCACGCGGCCGGTGCCGGTGTGGTGGCAGTTCACGCGCCTAGCGTGGGCCGGCGCGCTGCCGCAGCTGCGCCGCATCAGGCGCGGGTTGAACGAGGTGCTGTATGCGGCCTACGCGTGGGCGCTGTTCTGGGTGCTCGCGCCGCTGGTGTGGAGCATGGTTGCGGCGAGCGGCCGGCCGCGGCACACGCGTCCGCTGATTCACCGCGCCGCGCGGCTGATGCTGCGCCTGACGCGCACGCCGCTCATGGTGTCGGGGCTCGAGCATCTGCCGCGCACGCCGTGCGTGCTGGCGGTCAACCACGCGAGTTATCTCGACGGCATTCTGTTCAGCGCAGCGCTGCCGGCTGATTTTCCGCACGCGTTTGTCGCCAAGCGCGAGTTCCTCGGCCATTTCGTGTCACGCCTGTTCCTGCGCGGCATCGGCGCGGTGTTCGTGGAACGGTTCGACGCGCAACAGGGCGTCGAGCACGTGGAAGACGTGGCGGGCGCGCTCGAACAAGGCGACTCGCCGGTGTTTTTCCCGGAAGGCACGTTCGACCGCCGTCCCGGGCTGCTCGCTTTTCGCAGCGGGGCGTTCTCGGTCGCCGCCAAGGCCGGCGTGCCGCTGGTGCCGGTCGCGATCCGTGGCGCGCGTTCGATGCTGCGTGGCAACGACTGGTTCCCGTATCGCGGCGCGGTCAGCATCACGTTCTGCGCGCCGATTCAGGCTCCTGGTTGCGAGTGGCGGGACGTGATGCTGCTGCGCGACCAGGCACGCAGCGAGATCCTGAAATACTGCGGCGAGCCGGACCTCGCGCGCTAAGAGCCCCTAACATAATGAAACACGCGATGCGCTGGCACGATTTTGGCTCAGGGCGCGAAGAAAGGCCCGCCGCTTAGTCATTCTAAGCCAGGGACTTTCGACAATGCCATGGGCCAAAACTCGCGTCAGCCCCATTATTCATAGGTTTTCGCTCTTATGGTTTTCCGGGGTTGCGGCCAGAATCGGTGCTAGCATCGTTGCTCGACTGGCCAATATTCTGGATATTGCCTGCATCGAGCGCCTCGCCATCACCAATTCTGGACCGCAACGCACGTGCGTTTCATTATGTTAGGGGCTCTATAGGCCCGGCGCGGGCGGCCGGTGAGCTATAATCCGCGGCTCGCTCAAAGCCGGTCACGCGCGGCGACGCCGCAAACTTTTCCGATGAACGTTTTTTACGAAGAAGGGGGCGCCTTCAAGGTCGGCGCCATCCTCGCCGATAACGACACCTCGCTGCAGGTCGAGGCGCCGCACGGCAAGCGCAGCAAGATCAAGGCCTCCGCGGTGCTGCTGCGCTTCGATAACCTGCCGCTCGGCGCGTTCATGGACGCCGCGCAGCGCCTCGCCGACGGCGTCGATGTCGATTTCCTGTGGCAGTGCTGCGGTGCCGACGAGTTTTCATTCGACGCGCTGGGCAGGGAATATTTCGGCCATGCGCCGGATGCGCTCGAGTCGGCGGGCTTATTGTTCAAGCTGCACGCCGCGCCGATGTATTTCTACAAAAAGGGCAAAGGGCGCTACAAGGCGGCGCCCGCTGATGCGCTCAAGGCGGCGCTCGCGAGCGGCGAGAAAAAGCGGCTGCAGGCCGAGCAGAAGCAGCGTTATATCGATGAGCTCGCCGGCGGCCGGTTGCCTGAGGCGTTCCGCCCGCTGGTCTGGCAGCTGCTCTACGCGCCCGACAAGAACACGAACGAATGGAAAGCGCTCGACGCCGCATGCGAGCAACTGAAACTCGCGCCGGCGCGCCTGTTCGTGAAATGCGGCGCGCTCGCCTCGGCGCACGATTACCACCTCAACCGTTTCCTGTTCGAGTATTTTCCACAAGGCACCGGCTTCGGCGAGCTGCCGGCAGTCGCTGCGCCCGCCGGCCTGCCGCGTGCCGACGTTCGGGCGTTCAGCATCGACGACGCGACGACGACCGAAATCGACGACGCGTTCTCGGTGACGCAGCTCCCCAACGGCGACACGCGGATCGGCATCCACATCGCCGCGCCGGCGCTCGGGATCGCGCCCGGCTCGCCGGTCGATGCGGTCGCGCGCGCGCGGCTTTCCACCGTGTATT
>JAHFRL010000217.1 GCA_023266235.1 Betaproteobacteria bacterium | reverse complement strand
GATCTCCTGCATGGTCAGCTCGATCTCGCTCGGCTTCAGATGCGTGATGAAGATTTCCGCTTGGCGCTCGAATTTCGCCAGCTCCTCGGCGAGCATCGAGGGGCAGAGGTGCTTGGACAGCTCCGCAAGCGGGCGGTCCTTGTCGGAAAAGGCGGTTTCGATAATTAGGAAGCGGAGATTCCCGATGCGATTGACCAGGCTCCACAGCGCGTCGTTCGGACCCGTGTCGCCGGTGAAGACCAGGCTGCCTTTGCCGCTGTCGAGCTGATAGCCGACGGCCGGCACCGTGTGCACTGCCGGCAACGGCGTGATTCTGCGGCCATTCAGGTCGATGGTTCCGCCGAGTTCGATCTCCCGGTAGCGCATGAACGGCTGTTCGGGCGTCGGTATGACGGTGAAATCGGGCCATATGTCCCAGTTGAAAATATGTCTTTTCAGGATTTCAATCGTGGCGCCCGCGGCGTACACGGTGACCGGCCTCGGCCGCAGCGCACCGACCGAGTCGACGAAGAAGGCGATCGAATTGACGTGGTCGAGGTGCGAATGGGTGATGAAGATGTGGTCGATCAGCGTCAATTCGGCAAGCGAGAGGTCGCCGACGCCGGTGCCCGCATCGAGCAGGATATCCTGATCGACCAGGAATGATGTCGTCCGGTTCTGGCGCCCGCCGATGCCGCCGGAACAACCGAGTACGCGCAGGCGCATCGGGCCCGGCCTACTTTTCCGCGAACGCCGTGACGCCGTCCCAGCCTTCGGGCGGCGGGGCGCGCCGGAAGCCGGCGACCCGCCCGGCATAAAGCGAATAGAGCCCACGGCCCGGCACCATCCGCTGCAGAGTGGATAGGGCCGATTCGGCTTCGTCCGACTGCCGCCCGCGGTACGCGGGCGGCGCCCGGTGCCACAGCATCAGATCTTCCCGCACTGGCGGCCCCAGTTCATTTTGATGAAGAAAAAAGTAATCGCCAGGCCGATCAGGATCCCGGCGAGCTGCGGTCTCACGCAATCCTCCGGCGACGCTGCCGGGCCGGGGGATCAGCCGCGGGCATCAGCTCTTGTGGAAGAACTCCATCTTGATGCCGGCAATCTCGACCAGGTCGTGGTCCTTGAGCGCGTGCGGCGCGGTGCCGATCGGCTGGCCGTTGACCGTCGGGCGTTGCGCGCCTTCGACGTGGGTGATGAAGTAGCCCTGCGGGCGGCGCGTCAGTACCGCGACCTGGACGCCGGGCTTTCCGAGCGTCGTCAGGGGTTTCGCCAGTTCGAGTTCCTTGCCGGCGTTGCCCCCCGAAAGCAGCTGGATGGCACCCAGCGTCTGGACGGGCTTGGGCGCGGCTGCCGGCGCGGCTGCCGGCGCCGCTGCCGGGGCGGCTGCGGGCGCGGTGGCTGGCGCCGCCGGTTTCTCCCCAATGCCGGCTGTCTGCGCTGCCTGGCCGACCGCCTGAATCGCGGCCTGGCGCGCAGCCTGCGCTGCCTGTGCACCGCCCGTGCCGGCAGCCTTGGCCTGTTCCGCCGCCGCCTTCATCGCCGAAGGCCGCAGCACCATCGTCTTCTCGAAGTCCGCCGCCGCCGCCGCCGGCTGGGCGCCCGCCTCCTGGATGAACTTCAGCTTGTACTTGCCAAGCTCGATGACGTCGTTGTTCTGCAGGAAATGCTTCTTGACCGGATTGCCGTTGACCAGGGTGCCGTTGGTGCTTCCCAGGTCCTCCATGAACGAGTCGTTCAGGATGGTCACGATGACGGCGTGCTCGCCGCTCACCGCCAGGTTGTCGATCTGGATATCGTTGTGCGCCTTGCGGCCGATGGTGGTCCGTTCCTTGGAGAGCGGGATCTCCTTCAGGACCAGGCCATCCATGCTGAGTATCAGTTTCGCCATAGCTGACCCCTGCCGTTATTTCATCCAGGCAAATACTTTGCCCATGACGCCGCGTGGGGCGGGGTGATCCCGCAGGACGCGCACGAGTATAACCGATACGTTGTCCTTGCCCCCGTTGTCATTGGCCATCTGCACGAGCTGCTGGGCGGCGAGTTTCAGGTTGCCGCCGAGCGCCTGCAGCGTCATCCCCATGTCTTCGTCTTCCACCATGTCGCACAACCCGTCGGAACAGAGCAGGTACACGTCACCCGGCTTGGTCGCGTAATCCTTGATTTCCGGTTCCACGGTCGGATCGATGCCGAGCGCTTTCGTAACCAGGTTCTTGTGCTGCGCGTGCTTCGCCTGATCGGCCGTGATGATGCCGCTGTCGATCTGCTCCTGCAGCAGCGAGTGATCGCGCGTTACCTGCGAGAATTTCCCGTCGCGCAGCATGTACAGGCGCGAGTCGCCGAGATGCCCGACCGTCATCTTGTTGTCGTAGAAGAGGCACACGACCAGCGTCGTCCCCATGCCGGCGTACTGCGGCTGGCTCTGCGCCGCCTGGTAGATCGAGGTGTTCGCTTTCAGCACCTGCTCGCGGATCATCCGCCCGGCGACCGGCGCCTTGGTTTCCTCGTCGATCTGGAACGGCTGCACCTTGGCGAGCAGTTGCTGGATTTCGGTGGTGATCACCGTGGTCGCCATGCCGCTGGCGACCTCGCCGGCGTTGTAGCCGCCCATCCCGTCAGCCAGCACGACGAGGCCGTTCACCGGATCCGAGGCGATCGAGTCCTCGTTGTGCGAGCGGACCATGCCCGGATCGGTGCAGCTGGCGATTTCGAGAATCTGGCTGTAGTTCATTCGATTCTCAAGAAAACGGACTTCGTCATGCGGCGATCCGAGCTCCCCGAGTACTTGTGATTATTGGGCAGGCCTGCAGCGCAAAAATTTTACGCCAGCCCCGCGCCCGGCAGGCGGCTATCCAAGACTTACGCATCCCCTTGGGAAAACAGCTCCCTACCCCGCATTTTTGCAGTTAAATGTCAGCTACGTCAAATATTTGGGCGCGACCCGGCCTCCGGCCGCACAACCCCGGACAGGGAGGGGTTCAGGAACCTCAGGTACCGAGCAGTTGCCCGGCTTTGATGGCGCCGGCGTCCAGCAGGTCAGCCGCGGCGACCTTCTTGCCGTCGCCCAGCTTGGCGCGCAGCACCTCGATCCGTCCGCCCTGGGCGGTGACCTGAAAGCTCGCAGCGCCGCACTCCACGATTTCGCCGATTTTCCCCTTCACCGCACCGTAGGTCCGCACCGGATGCTTCTTGCAGTCGAAGATCTGCAGCTTGACGCCGCCGACGCTGGTCCAGGCGCCGGGGGCGGGATTGCAGCCCCGGATCAGGTTGTGGACCACATCGACGTGATTGGCCCAGTTGATGCGGGACTCGGCCTCGCGGAACCAGCCCTCGTAAGTGGCCTGGGATTCGTCCTGGACCAGTTCGCGGTGCTTGCCGCCGGCCACCAGATCCGCGGCTTCCAGCATCGCCTGCACTCCCATCGGGAACAGGCGATCGAAGTACACCGTGCCGAGCGTGTCGTCCGGGCCGATGCGGATTTCCTTCTGCAGGATCACCGGTCCTTCGTCCAGGCCGTCGGTGGGACGGAAGATCGTCAGGCCGCTCTTCGTCTCGCCGCGCGATATCGGCCAGTTGATCGAGCTCGGGCCGCGGTATTTCGGCAGCAGCGACGGGTGGAACTGGATGGTGCCGTGCTTGGGTATCGACACGAAGTCCTGCGGCGCGAACTGCAGCACGAAGGCCATGACGCCGATCTCGACCTCGAGCTTTTGCATGGTTTCTCTTGCTTCCGGGGTTTTAAGGCTTTGAAATTGAAAAACCTGAATCCCCTTTCCCTGCGCGGCGGTCTTCAGCATGTCGGGTTTCGCGCCCGGCTTCTCCGGCGCGCAAAACACGCCCGCGACCTCGTCGCCGCGCGCGAGGAACGCCTCCAGCACGGCCTTGCCGAAATCCTGCTGACCCACGATGGCGATTTTCATCAGGCGGCCTTTTTCGGGGGCGCGGAGAACGCACCCGCCTGCTTCAATGATTTTATTTTTGCCTCTTCATAGCCCAGCACGGACTTCAATATTTCCTCCGTGTGCTCCCCGAGCGTCGGCGAGCGCTCGATCCTCGCCGGCGAAGCCGAGAGCTTGATCGGCATGCCGACGTTCCACCACTTGCCGCGCTGCGGGTGGTCGAGCTCGACCCACATGTCGCGGCCGCGCACATGCTCGTCGGTGGCGAGGTCCTCGGTGCTCATGATCGGGCCGCAGGGCACGTTGAGCGGATTCAGGATCTCCATGAATTCGCGCTTGCTGTACTTCTCGGCGAACTTGTTGATCAGCGTCCACATGAGCTGCTGGTTCTTGCGCCGCTCCGCGATAGCGGCGAAGCGCGGGTCGGTCGCCAGGTCGGGAATGCCCACGTCGGGGCCGATGCACCTGGCGAGCGCCACCCACACCGCTTCCTGGACCACGATGTAGAGCCAGTCGTTTGCGCCGTGCGGTTTGCAGTGGATTGCGTTGCCGAGCTGGCCGCCGCCCGAATCATTGCCGGCGCGCGGCACCTCGCCCATGCCCTGGTAGGTGGGCACCGAGTACTCGGGCATGTCGCCGCGCGTGAGGCGCTGGTGATCGCGGAATTTGACGCGGCACAGGTTCATCACGCCGTCCATCATCGCGACCTCGACATACTGGCCCTGCCCGGTGCGATTCGCCTGGTGCAGGGCGGCCAGCAGCCCGATCGCGAGGTGCAATCCGGTCCCGGTATCCCCGATTTGCGCGCCGGTGACGAACGGCGCGCCGTCGGGTACGCCGGTCGTG
>JAHFRL010000022.1 GCA_023266235.1 Betaproteobacteria bacterium | reverse complement strand
GCTAATCGCCCCGCCGATCCATATCCAAAGCCATTTGAACGGCATGTTGAGAGCGTTCATCCTGGTGCCTACATCAATCATAAGCAAAAGTGCTGATTAACATGGTCGCCCCCGGTGTTCGTTTCGTCAATGTGCGGCTTCAAAAAGCAGTGAATAGGGAATGGTAAATAGTGAATAGCAAAACCTTGGAACAAGAACTGCCCGTTTTCACCATTTCCTGTTTCCTATTCCCCATTTTTCTTGAGAGTGGCTTCTAAACTCCGCCCAGCCAGTTCTTCCCGATCAGAAAATCACTGTACAGCTTCGCTTCCGCGCTGCCCGGCGCGGGCTGCCAGTCGTAGCGCCAGCGCACAATCGGCGGCAGCGACATCAGGATAGCCTCGACGCGCCCGCCTGACTGCAGGCCGAACAGCGTACCGCG
Organism: Betaproteobacteria bacterium; assembly: GCA_023266235.1. Classification (GTDB taxonomy): domain Bacteria; phylum Pseudomonadota; class Gammaproteobacteria; order Burkholderiales; family SG8-41; genus PALSA-1004. The sequence continues at coordinate 49,057 of JAHFRL010000022.1, read as the reverse complement.
GTCGTAAACGAGGTTGAACTCGACGTAGCGCCCGCGGCGGTAAGCCTGCCAGTCGCGCTCGCGATCGCCGTAGGGCGCGTTGTTCCGTCTTTCGAGGATTGGTAGGTAAGCATCGAGGAAATGGTCGCCGACGCTTTGCTGCAGCGCGAAGCAGGTTTTGAAATCCGGCGTGTTCAGATCGTCGAAGAAAATGCCGCCGATACCGCGCGGCTCCTGACGGTGCTTCAGGTAAAAATATTTGTCGCACCATCGTTTGTAACGCGCATAGCGGTCGGCGCCGAAAGGAATCAGCGCATCGCGGCATACGCGATGAAAATGCACCGCGTCTTCCTCGAACCCGTAATACGGCGTCAGGTCCATCCCGCCGCCGAACCACCACGCCGGTTGCGCTGCGCCAGAAGGCAGGTGCGCGACGAAGCAGCGCACGTTCATGTGCACCGTCGGCGCATAGGGGTTACGCGGATGCAGCACCAGCGACACGCCCAGCGCGTCCCAGCCGCGGCCGGCAAGCTCGGGGCGCGACGCGGTCGCCGACGGCGGCAGGACCTTACCCGTCACGTGCGAGAAATTGACGCCGCCACGCTCGAATACACCGCCTTCCTCGATCACGCAGCTCACGCCACCGCCGCCCTCGGGACGCTGCCAGCGGTCGCTGCGAAAAGCCTTGCCGTCGATCGCGGCAAGCCGCGCCACGACACGACTCTGCAGGCCGGTGCAATAATCTTTGACTGCGATGAGGTCCATGCTGGCTGTGAATTTCAGGGCTTGGCGCCCGTTGCAAAATGAGGATCGCGCAGACGCCCCCGTCTGTCCGGTCCTGCCATCAATTCACTGCTGACAAATTTGAAGATCAATTTCAACGCAAAGACGCAATAGAAACCAGGAGAAGATCGACAGGGTTCTTTGCGACTTTTCTTTTTTCTTTGCGTCTTTGCGCTGGCTGTTGTTTGGATCAATTCGCGCTCTTCTTGAGGCCGAGCAACTGCATCATCTGCGCGATCTCGGCGTCTTCCCTGGCGACCACTTTTCCGAACTCGGCCACCGGCAGATACGCCGGCGTCACCGCTAGGCGCTCGCACGATTTCACGAATTCGGGGCTCGCGACGGTCTTGCGGACGGCGTCCTCGAGCCGGGCGATGATTTTCTTCGGCGTGCCTTTGGGCACCGCGATGCCGCGCCACAGCTCGGCCCCGATGTTGATGCCCTGCTCGCGGGCGGTCGGGACCTCCGGGAAAGAAAGATCGCGTTTCGCGCTCAACGCAGCCAGCACCCGCAGGCTGCCCGCCTTGACGTGGGCTATCAGCGCGCCCGGCAGCTGCACGACCGCCTGCACGTGCCCGCCAAGCAGGCTCGGGATCACTTGGGCGGCGCCAAACGGCACGTCCACCACCTCCGCGCCGGCCGCCCTGAACAGCGCGATCGAAGTCATATGCGTGTGGCTGCCGGCGCCCGAATTGCCGACGGTGAGCTTGCCCGGGGTCGCCCTGGCGGCGGCGATGAACTCGCGCAAGTCCTTCCACGGCGCGTCGGCCTTGACCACCAGCAGCGGCGTTTCCACCTGCACCTGCGCCACCAGATCGAACGCCTTGTAGTCGAACGCGAGCATGCCGGAATGATAACTGGTCGAGATCGAGTTCGAGTTCCACACGATGTGATGGCCGTCCGGCGTCTGCGCGGCCAGGTATTTGTAGCCGATCGCGCCGCCCGCGCCGGGGCGGTTCACCACCACGATGTTGGTGTTGAGCTGCCGCGACATGCCCTCGGCGAGCACACGCGCGGTCACGTCGGCCGAGGTGCCGGCCGGGAACAACACGGTCATTTCGATCGGCCGTCCGGCCGGGAATTCCTCCTGTGCATAAGCGCCCGCCAGCGCGCATACCGCAACCGCGATGCCGGCGGCGATGCGCGCGCCAAATTCAACCTTCGAATGTTGCGGTGTGTGCATGACCTCTCCTCCTGCAATTCGGGCGCGAGCCGAAGAGACGCGCGCTTTTTTTAAGGTGCGCGCCCGCGCGGAGCACGCTACCGTGACCGCAAGCGCGATGGCCAAATGATTCTAGCATGCACCGCTGCCGCATCCGGCGCGGGATGCCTGGCGTCAGCGGCGCTCGCCCTGCGCACCGCTAACCGGTGCGGCGTTTACCCTGCGCGTCAATCGCGCGGTGTCCAATATCGCGCCGCATCTGCATGCCCTCGAAACGGATTTGTCCGGCAATCTCATAGGCGCGGCGCTGCGCCATTTTGACGTTGTGGCCGAGCGCGGTCACGCACAGCACCCGGCCGCCGCTCACGACGACCTGGTTGCCGTTCAACGCCGTACCGGAATGGAACACGTGGTAGTCGTCGTCCGCTGTCGCCCGCGGCCGCGGCAAGCCGGTGATCGCGTCGCCCTTGCGCGGCGCGTCGGGATAGCCGTGCGCGGCGAGCACCACGCCGAGCGCGACGCGCGTGTCCCATTCGGCTTCGACCTGGTCGAGCGTGCCGGCGAGCGCGTGCTCGATGAGCGCGACCAGGTCGCTTTTCAAGCGCAGGACGAGCGGTTGCGTTTCGGGATCGCCCAGGCGGCAATTGAACTCGAGCACCTTGACCTGACCGTCTTTGCCGATCATCAGCCCGGCGTAGAGGAAACCCGCGAACGGCGTGCCTTCCTGCGCCATGCCGGCGACCGCCGGCTGGATCACTTCGCGCATCACTTTGGCGTGGATGCCCGGCGTCACCACCGGCGCCGGCGAATAAGCGCCCATGCCGCCCGTATTCGGCCCCTGGTCGCCGTCCCTGAGCCGCTTGTGGTCCTGGCTGGTTGCCAGCGGCAGCGCGTGCTTGCCGTCGACCATGACGATGAAACTCGCCTCCTCGCCGTCGAGGCAACCCTCGATCACGACGCGGCTGCCTGCGGTACCCATTTTGTTGTCGACGAGCAGCATGTCGATCGCGGCGTGCGCCTGCTGCAGGTCGGTGGCGACGACCACGCCCTTGCCGGCGGCCAGCCCGTCGGCCTTGATCACGATCGGCGCGCCGCGCTTATCAACGTATTGATGGGCGGCCCGCGCGTCGGTAAAAGTCTGGTATTCGGCCGTCGGGATGCGGTGGCGCGCCATGAAAGCTTTGGCAAAATCCTTCGAACTTTCGAGTTGCGCTGCGCGCCGCACCGGCCCGAAAATTCTGAGTCCCGCGGCCTGGAACGCGTCGACCACCCCGGCCGCCAGCGGCGCTTCCGGGCCAACCACCGTCAATGCGATCTGCTCCTGCCTGGCAAACCCGACGAGCCCGGCGTGGTCGGTGATATCGACGTTAGCGAGCCCGTCCTCGAGCGCGGTGCCCGCATTGCCGGGCGCGACGAATACTCTGGACACGCGCGGCGACTGCGCGAGCTTCCACGCCAGCGCGTGTTCGCGTCCGCCGCCACCGATGACCAGTAATTTCATACGTGAATGCGTGAAGGGTGAAGGGTGAAGGGGAAAAATCCGCAGTTGACATCCCGCGAACAGATAGTTTTGGGCTTGTTCCCTTCACCCTTCACTCTTCACCCTTCACAAGGATCAGTGCCGGAAATGCCGGTAGCCGGTGAACACCATCGCGATGCCGCGCTCGTCGGCCGCCGCGATCACCTCTGCATCGCGCAGGCTGCCGCCGGGCTGGATCACGGCGGTTGCGCCGGCCTCGGCCACGGCATCGAGCCCGTCGCGGAACGGAAAGAACGCGTCCGACGCCACCACTGAGCCGGCGAGCGAGAGGCCGGCTTGCTTGGCCTTGATCGCGGCGATGCGCGCCGAATCGACGCGGCTCATCTGCCCGGCGCCGACGCCGAGCGTCTGGCCCCTGCCACAAAATACGATGGCGTTGGATTTGACGTATTTCGCGACGCGCCACGCAAACAACAGGTCTTCCTGCTGCTGCGGCGTCGGTTTGACTTTGGTCACCACCGTGAGCTGCGCCGCGCTGACATTGAAATGATCGGGCGTCTGCACCAGCAGGCCGCCGCCGATGCGTTTGTACTCCATCCGGTTCCACGCCGCAGGCGTCACGCCGCTCCCCTCTCCCCCCGGGAGAGGGGTTGGGGGTGAGGGCGGCTGCACTTCGAGGACCCTTACGTTTTCTTTTTTCACGAGCACTTCTTTCGCCCCCGCCGCCACCCGGGGCGCGATCAGGACCTCGACGAACTGCTCGGATACCACACCGGCGGTTGCGGCGTCCAGCTCGCGGTTGAAGGCGATGATGCCGCCGAACGCCGAGGTCGGATCGGTCGCAAACGCCAGCCGGTAAGCGTCGAGCGCGTTGGCGGCGATGGCGACGCCGCACGGATTGGCGTGCTTGATGATCACGCACGCCGCCTGCTCGAACGTGTTCACGCATTCCCACGCCGCATCGGCATCGGCGATGTTGTTGTACGACAACTCCTTGCCCTGCAACTGATGATAGCGCGCGAGGCTGCCCGGCGCCGGGTCGAGATCGCGATAGAACGCCGCATTCTGATGCGGGTTTTCGCCGTAGCGCAGCCGCTGCGCAAGCTCGAAACTGAGATTGAGCCGCTGCGGAAATGCGGCGCGCGCACCGTCGGCGTCCAACGCGGTCAGGTAATTGCCGATCGCGCCGTCGTAGGCCGCGGTGTGCGAGAACGCTTTTTGCGCAAGCTTGAAACGCGTAGTCACCCCGATTGCGCCGTTCGCCGCCTGCATCTCCTTGAGGATCGTCGCGTAGTCGGCGGGATCGGTGACGACCGCGACATGCGCGTGATTCTTGGCGGCGCTGCGGACCAGCGCCGGGCCGCCGATGTCGATGTTCTCGATCGCTTCCTCGAGCGTGCAACCGGGGCGCGCGACGGTCCGGCTGAACGGATAAAGATTGACCACCACCAGGTCGATAGCCCGGATCCCTGCCGTATTGAGCGCGCTCACGTGCGTCGGAACGTCACGCCGCGCCAGGATACCGGCGTGAATTTTCGGGTGCAACGTCTTGACCCGACCGTCGAGCATCTCGGGAAAACCGGTGTGGTCCGACACCTCGGTGACCGCGATGCCGCTGTCTTTGAGCAGCTTGGCGGTGCCGCCGGTGGACACCATTGCGACGCCGAAGCCGGCGAGGCCGCGCGCGAATTCAACCAGTCCGCTCTTGTCGGATACGCTGATCAGCGCGGTCTTGATGACGGTCATGTGAAGCAGGATCGAGGATTGAGGGAAGCTAAAAACCTTCACGGCCTCAACTCGATCCTCGCTCCTCGTTCCTCAATCCTAGCCTTTGATGCCGTGCGCCTTCATTTTCTTGCGCAGCGTATTGCGGTTGATGCCGAGCACCTGCGCGGCGTGCGACTGGTTGCCCTGGAGCTTGTGCAGCACCGATTCAAGCAGCGGCTTCTCGACACAGTTGATCACCATGTCGTAGACACCGCGCGCTTTTTCCCCGTCGAGATCCTTGAAGTAACCGTCGATCGCCTTGCGCACAAAGCGGGACATTTCATTTTCGTTCATCATGCCGCCAGTTCCTCAATATAGGTAAGCCGCTGGCCGTAGCTGGCCAGCTCTCCGAAAAATTCGTTGACCGCCGCGAGTTGCCCGGCGCAGCTCTGCAACTGGTTCATCGTGTGGCGGAATGCCGCCGAGCCGGCGAGCCCCTTGGTGTACCACGAGATGTGCTTGCGCGCGACGCGCACGCCGGTGTGCTCGCCATAGAACGCGTACAAGTCGTGCAGATGCGCGACCAGCACGCGATGGATTTCACCGACTTCGGGCGGCGGCAGGCGCGTGCCGGTTGCGAGATAGTGCTCGATCTCGCGGAAAATCCACGGCCGGCCTTGCGCCGCCCGGCCTATCATCACCGCGTCGGCGCCGGTATATTCGAGCACGCGCCTTGCCTTCTCGGGCGTGGTGATGTCGCCATTGGCGATTACCGGAATGTTGACTGCGGATTTGACCGCGGCGATGGTGTCGTATTCGGCGTCGCCACTGTAACCGCAGGCGCGCGTGCGGCCGTGCACGGCCAGCGCCTGGATGCCTGAATCCTCGGCCAGTTTCGCGACCCGCACCGCGTTCTTGTTCTGGCGGTCCCAGCCGGTGCGGATCTTGAGCGTAACCGGAACCCTGACTGCGCCGACTACCGCCTCGACAATGCGCTTGACCAGCAGCTCGTTCTGTAGAAGCGCGGAGCCGGCCATCACGTTGCACACCTTCTTGGCGGGGCAGCCCATATTGATATCGATGATCTGCGCGCCCCCATCGGCGTTGAATCGCGCGGCATCCGCCATCATCGCCGGCTCGGCGCCTGCGATCTGCACCGAAATCGGATCGACCTCGCCGGCGTGGTTGGCGCGGCGGCGCGTTTTCGCGGAGCCCCACAGCAGCGAATTGCTGGCGACCATTTCCGACACCGCCATGCCGGCGCCCATCCGTTTGCACAACTGGCGGAACGGACGATCGGTGACGCCGGCCATCGGCGCGACCATCAGGTTGTTCTTCAATTGATACGGGCCGATGTGCATCGCGTGATATCGATCGTTGCCGTGGGAATGATTTCAGGGAGGGCGTAATTGTAATCTCGTCGCCGCGGCAAGAAAAGCAACTTGATCAATTTTATTTTTTGATCAGCCGCGCGCGCCAAACAGCATGCGGCGTACCAGAAAGTTTTTTGCCGGAGGAATGCCGCCTAACGCGGCGAGCCCGCCGCCGCGCACGGGGTTGAACAGCGGGATGTCTTTGGAAAACAACCGGATCAGTGAATCAGTGAATAAAATGGTGGCGGTTCGATCAAAACGGCGTTGCGAGAAATAGGCATCCAGCAACGCGCTGCTACCGGGATCGCTGGCGCCGTGCTCCATAATTGCATGCGCCAGCTCCCACGCATCGCGCAAACCGAGATTGAAGCCTTGGCCGGCAACCGGATGCAGGGTTTGTGCCGCATTGCCGATCAGCACCGTGCGCGGTGCGACGGATCGCGTCGCATATTTGAGGACGAGCGGAAACACCTGGCGCCGGCCATGCGCACGGAACGAGCCGAGCGTAGCACCGAATGCGGCGTGCAGGCGCCCGCAGAATTCCGCATCGTCGAGCCCGGCCAGCTCGCGCGCGCGGTCAGGAGCCGTAGTCCACACCAGCGACCAGCCGCGCGCGGTCGGCAGCAGCGCGAGCGGACCCTCGGGTGTAAAGCGCTCAAACGCACGATTTTGGTGCGCCTCATCGGTCGCGACATCGCACACCAGCGCCGCCTGCCGGTAGTCGCACGTCTTGATGTGCGTCAAGTTCAGGTTCGCGCCGCCGTCGGCGACCGCAAGCAGGCGCGCGGCGAATTGCCGCTGCACGTCGCCGCAATCGACGCTTACCATCGCGCCATCGCGATCGCCGCTGACCGCGCGCGCCGCGCACCCCGCCATCACCTGCACCGCGCTACGCTCGAGTGCCGCAGTAAGTGCACGCTGCAGCGCGGTGTAAGTGGCGACGAAGCCGAGCGCTGGCACGCCTGCCTCTCGCGCGCTCAATTCGACGCGGCCGAAGCCGTGCTGCTGCGAAACCGTAATGCGCTGGATGGCCGTCGCCTGCGCGAGCGCCGGCCACACCCCGAGCCGCTCGAGAATCAGGCGACTGCCCCAGGAGAGCGCGATGGTGCGCGCGTCGTCGAGTCCGGCCCCGCGCGGCCGCGCTTCGAGCAGCGCGACGCTGTGGCCGCTGTCGCGCAGGCCCAGCGCCAGCGCGGCGCCGACCGGGCCGCCGCCCGCAATGATGATGTCGTATGGCTCAGCCACGCATCAAGGCTTCGATGTCGTCGACCGTTTTCGGCGCCGCCTGCGTCAGCACCTCATGGCCCGACGCCGTCACCAGCACGTCGTCCTCGATGCGGATGCCGATGTTGGCAAAGCGCTCGGGAATGCCGGCGCCGGCGCGGATATAGCAGCCCGGCTCCACCGTCAGCACCATGCCGGGCTTGAATTCGCGCCACTGGCCATCGCGCTTGTAATCGCCGGCGTCGTGCACGTCGAGCCCGAGCCAGTGGCCGGTGCGGTGCATGAAGAATTTCTTGTAATCGCCGGCCTCGATCACCTGCTCGACGCTGCCCTGGCACAGACGAAAATCGAGCAACCCCTGCGCCACCACGCGCACTGCGGCATCGTGCGGCGCGTTCCACGGCGCGCCGCTGCGCACCATCGCGAGCGCCGCGGCCTGCGCCGCGAGCACCATTTGATAGACGTCGCGCTGCTCCGGGCTGAATTTGCCGCTCACCGGGAAAGTGCGCGTGAGGTCCGCCGCGTAGCCGTCGACCTCGCAGCCGGCGTCGATCAGCAGCAGATCACCGGCTTTCAGCACCGCGTCGTTCTGCACGTAATGCAGCACGCACGCATTGGCGCCGCCGGCGACGATCGGCGTGTAGGCCGGCGCCTGCGCGCCGCGGCGGCGGAACTCGTGCAGCAGTTCGGCTTCGATCTCGTATTCGGCGCGGCCGGGTTTGGTGGCGCGCATCGCGCGCCGGTGCGCATCGGTCGAGATCTGCGCCGCACGCCGCATCGTCGCCTGCTCGTGCGCGTCCTTGACGAGCCGCATTTCATCGAGCAGCGCGCGCACGTCGTGGATCGCGGCCGGTGCCGTGACGCCGCTGCGCGCCTGCGCGCGCACCGCGGCGATCCAGCCCACCACGCGGCGGTTCCACGCGTCGTCGCCGCCGAGGTGGCAATAGAGCTGCGGCTGGTCGGCGAGCAACTGCGGCATCAGCGCGTCGAGCTCGGCGCTGCTGTGGCACTCGTCGAAGCCGAATCGCACGCGCGCCTGTTCGGGACCGAACCGAAAGCCGTCCCAGACCTCGCGTTCGGGATCGCGCTCGCGGCAGAACAACAGGCTTTTGGGATGGTCGCCGGCAACCTGCACCAGCACCGCCTCCGGCTCGGGAAAACCGGTCAGATGGTAAAAGTAGCTGTCGTAGCGGAACGGATAATGCGAGTCGCGGTTGCGCGCCTGTTCCGGCGCGGTGGGAACCACGGCGACGCCGCGCTGCATCAGCTGCGCGAGCCGCGCGCGCCGCCCGGCGTAAAGCGCGGGTATGTCGATGGCACTTTGAGGTCCGGACATGCGGGAATTATAAACCCTGCGGCGGACGGCCCCGCCTCAATCGTCGGCTGCGGAGCGGTCGCGGTTGAGCGTATCGAGCAACGCCGCCCACCGGTTGCTGAGCCCGCGCAAGCGGTTGATCTCATGCGCGAGCGCACCTAACTGCCGATTGAGCGCCGCGAGGTCGCGTCCGGCGTCCATTTCGCGCGCGCTGTTCTCGGCGGCGGTCAGCGCATCGCCGACCGCCAGTGCGCCGGCAAGCGCACTCTTGAGTTGCTCGCGCGGGTGCGGGATCCAGAAGCGATCGGCGGTAACGGCGCGCAACTTTTCGTTGAGTTCGAGCGCGCGCTTCCGCAACCGCGTGACCGCGCCGAGCCGCGCCGAGCTGACGTCGCCCCACACTGCGAGTTCGAGCAACGCCAGCGCGTCCGCGCGCAGCGTAGCGACCCATGCGGCATCGAGCGCGAGTGCGGTTGTGACTTCGTTTTCGTTCATCGCGTGCCGCTCAATGCGCGGCGAGCTCGCGATTGAGTTCAGCCAGCCGCTCGGGGTTGCCGATATCGCGCCAGCGGCCGCGGTAATGCTCGCCGCTCACGCGTTGCGCCGCGATTTGTTCGCGCAACAATGGCGCAAGCTGCGCGGTGGCGCCGCGCGCGATCCCGGCAAACAGTTCGCTGCGATAGGCGGCGATGCCGCTGAAGGTGAGGCGTGCGCCAGCACGCGCAACCATGGCGCCGTGCAATGCAAAATCGCCAGCCGGATGATGGTCCGGATTGTCGACCAGCACCAGATGCGCGACCGGTCCCGGCCGCGCAAGCCGCTCGACCGCGTGCGCGAGCTGCGCATAATCATAATCGCTGAACACATCGGCGTTGACCGCGGCAAATGGCGCGCCGCCCAACAGCGGCAGTGCATTGGCGATACCGCCGGCGGTCCCCAGCGCCGCGTCTTCGCGCGAGTAGGCGATGGCGATGCCGAAGCGCGCGCCGGCGCCAAGCGCGTCTTCGATCAGCGCGCCGAGATGCGCGTGGTTTATGACGACCTGCAGGAAACCCGCGGCGGCGAGTTTTTCGATGTGCCAGACGATCAGCGGCTTGCCGCCCACCGCGAGCAGCGGCTTGGGGATGGTATCGGTGAGCGGGCGCATGCGCTCGCCGCGCCCGGCCGCGAGAATGATGGCTTTCAAAACGCGTGGCCGGCGCGGGCTTGCGCTTTGCCTTCGATCTGGTCGAGCAGCGTGAGCAGCGGGCGCAATGCCTGGTAGCGCGTGGCGACCGCGCGCACGTAGCCGATAAAACGCGGCGTGTCTTCCAGATAGCCGCGCTTGCCGTCGCGATAATGCAGGCGCGCGAAGATGCCCAGCACTTTGAGGTGGCGCTGCAGTCCCATCCACTCGAAATCGCGGTAGAAGCTGCCGAAGTCGTGAGCGACCGGCAGTCCGGCGTGCCTGGCCTTTTCCCAGTAGCGCACCGTCCAGTCGCGCACGCGCTCTTCGTCCCAGCTCACGAACGCATCCTTGAACAGCGATGCGACGTCATAAGTGATGGGCCCGTAGACCGCGTCCTGAAAGTCGAGCACGCCCGGATTCGGCTCGCACACCATCAGATTGCGCGGCATGTAGTCGCGGTGCACGTAAACGGCGGGCTGTGCGAGACTGCTGTCGAGGATCAGCGCGAACACCGCGTCGAGTGCCTGGTGTTGGGCGGGGCCCAACACCGCCCCCAGGTGGCGGCGCAGATACCACTCGGGAAACAGCTTGAGCTCGCGCGCGAGCAGCGCCGCATCATACGGCGGCAGCACGCCGGGCTTGCTCGCGAGCTGCCAGCGCAGCAACGCATCGATCGCGTCGCCAAACAACGCCGCCGCGGTGTTCTCGTTGAGCGCCTGCAAATAACCCGTGGTGCCGAGATCGGATAGCAGCAGAAAACCATGCGCGAGGTCCTGCGCGATCACGCGCGGCACGTGCACGCCCGCCGCGGCCAGCAAGCCGGCGACGCGCACAAACGGCCGGCAATCCTCGTGCTCGGGCGGCGCGTCCATCGCGATCAGCGATAGTCCCGCGGCGCGCACCCGAAAATAGCGGCGGAAACTCGCATCCGCAGAGGCCGGCTCAAGCGCCAGTAGCGACGTATTCAACTGAGTTTCGAGCCAGCGCTGAAGTTGCTGCCGTCGATCCACGCGGCGCATTGCCTATTTCCGGAAATTGTGCGATTTTATCACTCCCTCCTCTCGATGCAGACAATGAGAGTTTTCCGCGTTTCCCGGGTTGCGTTGTTGCTGTCGTGCGCGTGCGGTTGCGCCGTGGCAGCCGACGACGGCGCGATCGGCTTAAAGCCCGACACCGGGGGACTCCAGCTCAAGCTCCAACCCTTCTTCATCCGCATTCCGCCCGACAATAAGGACACGGTGCCGTTGTTCGTCGACGCCGACGGCATTCAAGGCCATCAGAATCAGGAAATTGAGGCCGAAGGCACCGTGCGCCTGCGCAAGCGCGGCAAAGCCGTTTACGCCGACTGGTTGCGCTATGACCAGGCCGCAAATGAAATCCATGCCCGGGGCAACGTCCGTATCGAGCAGCGCGGCGACGTAATGGATGGGACTGAGCTCAATTTCAACATGGACACCGAGCGCGGCGAGATGGAAAAACCCAGGTATCGGGTGCAGGTCAACGCGACCAACGGCCGCGGCGAGGGCGAACGGCTCGTTTTTGAAGGTCCAAACAAGTACCGCATGCTCGCCGGCAGTTACACGTCCTGTGACCTCGGCACCGACGACTGGTACTTGCGCGCCAGGGATTTCGAGATCGACAAGGACCGCCAGATCGGCACCGCGCGCGACGCCAGCGTCGTGTTCCTCGGGGCGCCCATACTTTATTCGCCGTACCTGAGCTTTTCGCTCGACCGGCAGCGCAAATCGGGATTCCTGGCGCCGACCATGGGCGCCAGCGGCAATTCGGGCACCGAATTCTCGCTCCCTTACTACTGGAACATCGCGCCCAACCGCGATGCAACCATTACGCCGCGCGTGATGGCCAAGCGTGGCGTTCAGCTGCGCAACGAATTTCGTTACCTCGATCCGCTTTACCGGGGCGAAGTCCGTTATGAAGTCCTGCCGGACGACCGGGTCAAGAACGGCGGCACCCGCAGCGCGCTTTCGGTGGTTCACAACCAAACCCTCGGCAACGGCTGGGCGGCGACTTTGAACGTCCAGAAGGTCTCGGATGGCACTTATTTTACCGACCTGTCGACGCAAATCGCCGCGACTTCGCAAGTCTTGCTGCCGCGCACGGCGACGCTGGCAAAGGGCGGTGCTTTGGGGAGCGACGGAAGCTGGGGATTCTCGACGGTCGTGCAGCGCTGGCAGACGCTGCAGTCCGATCCATTAAATCCGGTCACTGCGCCTTACAGCACTTCGCAGGTCAACCTGGCCGCCAGTAAACCGATCGCCGGAATTGCGGATTCCGTATTTGCCGGTAATGTCGCCCAGTTCACTCACCCGACGTTGATCAACGGCACAAGGGCCGTCGCGTATCCTAGTATCAGCGTGCCGCTGCAAACGTCGTTTGCGTACCTCACGCCCAAGATGGGCCTGCATGTGACCCATTATAATTTCGACCAGACAAATACCGCTCTACCCGATCAAAACCGGACGGTGCCGATTTTTTCGGCCGAAAGCGGCCTCGTGTTCGAGCGCAACATGACCTTGTCGGGGCAAGGCATGGTGCAGACGCTCGAGCCCAAGATATTCTACGTCTACATCCCGACCCGCAATCAGAATCAATTGCCCGTATTCGATTCCGGATTGCAGGACATCAACCTGGCCACCCTGTATACGGAGAACCAGTTCAGCGGCAGTGACCGCATCAACGACGCCAACCAGGTCACCACGGGCCTGGCGTCGCGCCTGCTGCAGGACAACGGGGTCGAGCGTCTGCGAGCGGGTTTGGCACAACGTTTTTATTTCAAGGCGCAGGATGTGACGCTGCCAGGTATTGCGCCGCGCGGCAGCAATAACTCCGACCTGCTTGCGGCGCTGAATGGGACCATAGCGCCGCACTGGACCGCCGATGCGGGCTGGCAGTACACGACCGATTTGTCGCAAACCCAAAGATTGAACGCGGGTGTCCGCTATCAACCGGAGCCCGGCAAGGTCGTGAATGCGGCCTACCGTTATACGACGGGCGCGCAGGCCGCCGCGGTTGGCCAGACCCAAACCGTCGTCAGCGCGCTCAATCCTTCCAACACGCTCCGTCAGGTAGACCTGTCAGGCCAATGGCCGCTCACCCGCCGCGTGAGCGCGATTGCGCGCTGGAATTACTCGACCGCGGACAGCAGGCTAATCGAAGGGCTGGCCGGCTTCGAATATGATGGCGGATGCTGGGCCTTTCGTGTCGTTGCCCACAGTTTTGCAACTACAGCGACGACTTCGGTCAACTCATTTTTTATGCAGCTCGAATTGAACGGGGTGTCGAAAATCGGTTCCAATCCGGTGGAGTTATTGCGCCGGAACATCGGCGGCTACTATCGGCCAGGCGCGCAATCGGTGCGTCCCAGCGACGAGGTCTTTCCGCCGCGTTAGCGTGCGCGGCTCACGCCAACCATGAAGACTTTCTATATGCACTTAGTTGCAGCCTTTGCGCTCGCATTGTTCGCGCTGACCGCCACCCCGCATGTATACGCCCAAAAGCCGGCCGCCGGCCGTATTGCGCTGCTTGACCGGATCGTCGCAGTGGTCAACGAAGAAGTCATCACGCGCCGCGACCTGGACGACCGGCTCAAGGTCGTGCTGACCCAATTGCGCCAGCAAGGCACGCCGCCGCCGCCGCCTGACGTGCTGGAAAAGCAGGTGCTTGAGCGCATGATCTACAGCCGCGTGCAACTGCAATACGCCAAGGAAACCGGGCTGCGCGTCGATGATGCCCAGCTCGAGAAGGCGCTCGCCCGCATCGCCGAGGACAATAAGATCTCGCTGGCCGCCATGCGCGATACGCTGGAGAAGGACGGCGTGAGCTTCGCCAAGTTTCGCGAGGACATTCGCGACGAAATTACGATGGCCCGGCTGCGCGAACGGGAAGTCGACAACAAGATCACCGTCGCCGAGAGCGAGGTTGATAACCTGCTCCGCACGCTGCAGCTCCAGGACGGCAAGGTCGAGGAATTCAATCTGTCGCACATCCTGATCCGGGTGCCGGAGCAGGCGAGCCCGGAACAATTGCGTGAGCGCCGCGCGCGCGCCGAGCAGGCGCTGGCGCAAATCAAGGGCGGCGCCGATTTCCGCCAGGTTGCTGCCGGTTTCTCCGAAGCTCCCGACGCGGTGCAAGGCGGTGCGATGGGATGGCGGGAGCTCGCGCGGTTGCCGGCGATATTCGCCGACGCGGTAAGGGAGCTCAAGTCCGGGCAGGTCAGCGGGGTGCTGCGCAGTCCCAACGGTTTTCATCTCGTGCGCGTCAACGAACGACGCGGCCAGAGCGCGCCGTTGATCGTGGCCCAGACCCACGCGCGGCATATCCTGATCAAGACCAGCGAACTGGTGTCGGAGAACGACGCGAAAGAACGCCTGCTCAAGCTCAAGGAGCGGCTCGATAATAACGCCGATTTCGCCGGACTCGCGCGGCTCCAATCCGAGGACGGCAGCGCCGCGCGCGGCGGCGACCTGGGCTGGCTTTCGCCCGGCGACACGGTGCCGGAATTCGAAAAAGCGATGGACGCGCTCAAGCTGGGGCAGGTCAGCCAGCCGGTGCGCTCGCCGTTCGGCTGGCACCTGATACAGATCCTGGAGCGCCGCAACCAGGATATGTCGCAGCAGCAGCAGCGGCTGCAAGCGCGCCTGGCGTTGCGCGCGCAAAAAGCCGACGAGGCGTACCAGGAGTGGCTGCGCCAGTTGCGCGACAAGGCATTCGTCGAATACCGGCTCGAAGAAAAGTAGTGTTGAGTTTTTGGTTTTAAGTGTTAAGTTATCGGGATCGCTGCGCGCGCGGCCCTTAACCGAAACACAGCGCGGGATAACTCAACATTAAACACTCAACATTTAGCGCTCCCGTCATCGCCATTACGGCAGGCGAGCCCGCCGGCATCGGGCCCGATCTGTGCGTGATGCTCGCGCAGCAACCGTACGCGGAACACCTGGTGGTCATCGCGGCCCGGGAACTGCTCGTGCAACGCGCGCAGTTGCTGGGATTGCCGTGGCGCAACCTGCCGTTCAAGCCTGACCGCAAGCCTGCATTTGAACCCGGTGCGATGCCGGTAATCGATGTGCCGCTCGCGGCGCGCGTGAGTCCAGGCAAACTCGATCGCGCCAACGCCATTTATGTCCTGCGCACGCTGGGGGTCGCGGTCGACGGCTGCATGAGCGGCCGTTTTCATGCCGTGGTCACCGCGCCGGTGCACAAGGGCGTCATCAATGACGCCGGCATCGCATTTACCGGCCACACCGAATTTCTCGCTGCGCGTACCAAGGCCCCGCACGTCGTCATGATGCTCACCGGCGGCGGGCTGCGCGTGGCGCTCGCCACCACGCATGTCGCCGTCAAAGACATCGCGCCACAGATCACCGGCAGCAGCCTGGAGCAAACGCTGCGCGTGCTGCAGCGCGACCTGACGACGCGCTTCGGCATCGCGGTACCGCGCATCGCGGTGGCGGGCCTGAATCCGCACGCCGGCGAGTCGGGACATCTCGGACGCGAGGAAATCGAGATCATCATGCCGCTGCTCGAACGCCTGCGCCGCGAGGGCATGCAGGTGACCGGGCCGCTGCCCGCCGATACATTGTTCAACCGCGAGCGCTTGCGCAATTATGACTGCGTGCTCGCGATGTACCACGACCAGGGCCTGCCGGTGCTCAAGTACGCGAGCTTCGGCAGCGGCGTCAACGTCACGCTCGGCCTGCCGATCATCCGCACCTCGGTCGACCACGGCACCGCGCTCGAACTCGCCGGCAGCGGCAAGGCGGACGCCGGCAGTTTGCGCGCCGCGATCGAGCTGGCGGCGGCGCTCGCGCGCGGCCACGCCTGATGGTCCAATGTCGCTACCCCGCGCTCGATGAAACACCAGCCGCGCAAACGCTTCGGCCAGAATTTCCTTGGCGATGAAAGCGTGATCGCCGCGATTGTCGCGGCGATCGCTCCGGCGCGCGGCGAGCGCCTGGTTGAAATCGGGCCCGGGCACGGCGCGCTGACGCACCCGCTGCTCGCCGCGGCCGGGCAATTACATGCGATCGAAATCGACCGCGATCTGGCGGCGGCGTTGAAAAACGAGTTCGGCGAGCGCCTGACCTTGCACGTCACCGACGTGCTCAAGTTCGACTTCGCCGCGCTCGGCAACGAACTGCGCGTGGTCGGCAATCTGCCCTACAACATTTCAACGCCGCTGCTGTTCCATATCGCGCGGTTTTGCGCACAGATCCGCGACATTCACGTGATGCTGCAAAAGGAAGTCGTCGCGCGCATGGTGGCGGCGCCCTCGGACAGCAACTATGGGCGGCTGTCAGTGATGCTGCAGTACCGCTTCGGACTGGAAAAACTGCTTGACGTACCGGCAGCGGCGTTTCGTCCGGCGCCGGCAGTCGAGTCGGCGGTGGCGCGCCTGACACCGCTGCGGCCGCCCCCTTGGGCTGCGCGCGACGAGGCGCTGTTTGCCCGCGTCGTTACCGCCGCGTTTTCGCAGCGGCGCAAAACGCTGCGCAATTCGCTCAGAAACTTTTTAGCCGAACCGGATTTCGCGGCGCTGGCGATTGCGCCGACAGCGCGTGCACAGGATTTATCGGTGGCGCAATTCGTCGCCCTCGCCGACCATGTGAGTGGACGCGCCGGGTGAGCAGCACAACACCGCGGGCTTACGCGGCTTTGCGCTGGATGAGTTCAATTTTGTAGCCGTCGGGATCTACGACGAAGGCGATCACCGTCGTGCCATGCTTCATCGGCCCGGCTGCGCGCGCGACCTTGCCGCCGCGTTGCTTGATTTCCTCGCACGCCTTGTAAGCGTCATCGACTTCGATCGCGATGTGACCATAGCCGCTGCCGATGTCGTAGGCGTTGGTATCCCAGTTGTACGTGAGTTCGATTACCGCTGCGGTTGATTCGTCGTCATAGCCGACGAATACGTTCGTAAAGCGGCCGTCAGGATAATCCTTGCGCCGCAGCACGCGCATGCCAAGCACTTTGGTATAAAAACCGAGCGCGCGATCGAGATCCCCAACCCGCAGCATGGTATGCACGATTCTCATATTTGCACCATTTCGAAATCTTCCTTGCGCGCGCCGCATTCCGGGCATGTCCAATTCATCGGCACGTCGTCCCAGCGCGTGCCGGGCGCGATCCCTTCGTCCGGCAAACCGGCGGCCTCGTCGTAGATGAAACCGCAGATCAAACACATGTAAGTCTTGTATACGTTGATATCTGTTGTTGTCATGATCGATTGCAAATTAAGCTAAAATGCCATTTTAACGATACACCCCGCCTCTGAACAACCAATCCCTGCGGTGATGCACCCTTCAGCGTTAGTGCAACTGCCGCCGATCGTACTCGCGTTCGCGGCGACCGACCCGAGCGGCGGCGCCGGTCTGCAAGCGGACGTGATGACACTCGCAAGCATGGGCTGTCATCCGCTGTCGGTGGTCACCGCCGCGACGATCCAGGACACGATGGGCGTCGAGGAAGTCATGGCGCTCGATGCCGAGTGGGTCGCCGACCAAGCGCGCTGCGTGCTCGAAGACATGCCGGTGACGGCGTTCAAAATCGGCTTTGTCGGCAGCGTCGAAAACATCGCGGCGATCGCCGAGGTCGTGTCCGATTATCCCGAAATCCCGCTGGTGCTCGACCCGGTGCTGGCCTCCGGCCGCGGCGACGAGCTGGCGACGGATGAAATGATTTCCGCTCTGCGCGAACTGCTCGTGCCGCAAACCACCATCATCACGCCCAACAGCATCGAAGCGCGGCGCCTGGTGCAGGAAGACGGCGAGGATGACATCGATCTGGCCGAATGCGCGCGCCGGCTGCTGGCGACCGGCTGCGAATACGTGCTGATCACCGGCACCCACGAGAACACGCCGCAGGTGATCAATACGTTGTACGGACAGGACGGCGTCGTGCGCACCGACAGCTGGGAGCGGCTCGCCGGCAACTACCACGGCTCGGGCTGCACGCTCGCCTCCGCGATCGCGGCAACCATCGCCAACGGGCTCAACATCAGCGACGCGGTGAAGGACGCGCAGGAATACACGTGGCAGACACTCAAGGCCGCGTTTCGTCCCGGCATGGGCCAGTACATTCCCGACCGCCTGTTCTGGGCGCGCGAGGACGAGCCCGCCGATGAAAACGATTAGCGGGCTCTACGCGGTAACGCCCGACCTTGCCGATACCGCGCTGCTGCTCGCCAGGACCCAGGCCGCGCTCGCTGGCGGCGCGCGGCTGCTGCAGTACCGCAACAAAACCGCTGACGAGAATTTACGCCGCGGACAGGCCGCGGCGTTGGGCGAACTGTGCCGGCATCATGGCGCAACATTGATCATCAACGATCATGTCGAGCTCGCGCGCGAAGTCGACGCCGACGGCGTCCATCTCGGCGCCGATGACGTGGCGGCGACCGCCGCCCGCACCCGGCTCGGCCGCGGCAAAATCATCGGCGTATCGTGCTACAACGATCTAACGCGCGCGCAATTTGCCGCCGCGCAGGGCGCGGATTATGTCGCTTTCGGCAGCTTCTTCGCGTCGTCAGTCAAACCGGGTGCGGTGCGCGCGCCGCCGTCGATTCTGCAGGCGGCGCGGCAACAGCTCAGGCTGCCCGTGGTGGCAATCGGCGGCATCACGCTCGACAACGCGGGTGACCTGATCGCTGCCGGCGCCGACGCAGTTGCAGTATTATCCGCGCTGTTTGCTGCGCGCGATATCGAGGCCGCAGCGCGCAAGTTCTGTCGGTTATTCGAGGTAAACGCGGCATGACATCGCGCAACGAAGAGCTGTTTTCCGCGGCGCAGCGGGTGATCCCGGGCGGGGTCAATTCGCCGGTACGCGCATTCCGTGCCGTCGGCGGCACGCCGCGTTTCTTCGTGCGCGGCAGCGGCGCGCGGGTATGGGACGCCGACGGCAAGGCCTACATCGATTACGTCGGCTCGTGGGGCCCGCTGATTCTCGGCCACGCGCATCCGGCGGTAGTGCAGGCGGTGCAGGCGGCCGCGGCTCAGGGCTTGAGCTTCGGCGCACCGACCCCCGCCGAAGTCGAACTCGCGGAATTGCTGTGCCGGCGCGTGCCGGGGCTCGAGCAAGTTCGCCTGGTGAGTTCAGGCACCGAGGCGACGATGAGCGCGATCCGGCTCGCGCGCGGGTTTACCGGCAGAGCCAAGATCGTCAAATTCGAAGGCTGCTATCACGGCCACGCGGACGCGCTGCTGGTCAAAGCCGGGTCGGGCGCGCTCACGCTCGGCAACCCGAGCTCGGCCGGCGTGCCCGCCGAGACCGCGGCACACACGCTGGTGCTTGAATACAACAATTTGGCGATGCTGGAGGCCGCGTTCGCATGCGACGGCGCGGCAATTGCAGGCGTGATCGTCGAGCCGGTCGCCGGCAATATGAACCTGGTGTTGCCGGGCAGGGAATTTCTCGCCGCCTTGCGCGCGCTCTGCACGCGCCACGGCGCGCTGCTCATTTTCGACGAGGTGATGACCGGCTTTCGCGTCGGCCCGCGGGGCGCGCAAGGCTTGTTCGGGATCACGGCCGATCTGGTCACGCTCGGCAAAGTCATCGGCGGCGGCATGCCGCTCGGTGCTTTCGGCGGCAGGCGCGAGGTAATGGCGAGCATCGCGCCGCTCGGCCCGGTGTATCAGGCAGGCACTCTTTCGGGCAATCCGGTGGCGGTTGCGGCGGGCCTCGCCACGCTCAAGCTGATCGACGCGCCGGGATTTTTCGACCGGCTCGCCGCGGCCACGCGCGCGCTGGCCGAGGGGCTGTCCGCTGCTGCGCGCGACAACTGCATCGCATTCTCGGCGCAGTCAGTCGGGGGCATGTTCGGCATGTGCTTCCGCGCGACGCCACCGCTGAGCTATGCCGAAGTCATGCAGTGCGATACGCAGGCGTTCAGTCGTTTTTTCCACGCGATGCTCGATCACGGCATCTACTTCGCGCCGTCGGCGTTCGAAGCGGGCTTCGTGTCGGCCGCGCACGGCGCCGAAGAAATCGAGCAAACGCTGGCTGCGGCGCGCCGTTATTTCGCCATCCGGTCCTGACGCGCTTGCGGCTTAGCCACAAAACAAGGGGCGGCACCGCCGCCCCTTGTTCGCGCGGCCTCGCCGCGCGTCAGCGCAAGCCGGCCATGTATTCCACCACCGCCTTGATTTCCTGATCCGACAGCCTGACGGCGATCGCACGCATCATTTTGTTCGGGTCATTGCTGCGCTCGCCGGCGCGGAACGCCTGCAGTTGCGAAACCGCATACTCCGGGTACTGGCCGGCAATGCGCGGGAACTGCGCCGGGATGCCGGCGCCGCTCGGGCCGTGGCAGGAAGCGCATGCCGCAACGCCTTTGGCGATGATGCCGCCGCGATAGATCTGCTGGCCGAGCTTGACCAGCTCGAAATTCCTGGCGGCACGCGTTTTCGGTTTCTGCGCCTCGAAGTAGGCGCCGAGATTCTTCATGTCGGCGGGCGACAAGGATGCCGACATGCCCAGCATCACCGGGTTCTTGCGCTCGCCTGACTTGTAGTTCGCGAGCTGTTTGGCGGTGTAATCGGCGTGCTGCCCGGCGAGCACCGGATTGGCCGGGCTTGCGCTGTTGCCGTCCGCCGCATGGCACGCGGCGCATACTTTGGTGACGATCTGCTGCGCTTGCGCCGGGTCGGCCTTGGCCGCCTGCTGCGCCAACGCGAGCGGGGCTGCCGTGGCACACACCGCGGCCAGCAGCGCCGAACTGAATCTCATGCGGTCTCCTTGCGACGTTGCAACCTGAAGAAAACGCCGTATTCTATCGAAATCTCCCGACCCAGGCTAGGTTACAGCGGCAATGCCCTCTCTGCGCAACATCGAATTCGTTACCACTGTCGCCGATACGCGCGCGCTGCCGCCCGCGCATGGTGCCGAGGTTGCGTTCGTCGGACGTTCCAATGCCGGCAAATCGAGCGCGCTCAACGCGCTCGCGCAGCGCAAACGCATGGCATTCGTCAGCAAGACACCCGGCCGCACGCAGCACATCAATTTCTTCCGCGTCGGGCCTGACCGCTATCTCGTCGATCTGCCGGGCTACGGTTATGCCGCAGTGCCGGCCGCGGCGCGCGCGCGCTGGAACGAGTTGATCGGCGGCTATCTGCAAACGCGCGCATGTTTGCGCGGCGTGGTGCTGATCATGGACGTGCGTCACCCGCTCACCGCTCTCGACCGGCAACTGATCGCCTGGCTCAAGCCGGCCGGCACGCCGGTGCACGTGCTGCTGACCAAGTCCGACAAATTGAGCCGGCGAGCGGCGAGCGCGATGCTGCGCCTCGTCGACACGGCGTTGCAGCGCGATTACGCCAATTGCACGGCGCAGCTCTTTTCGAGCACGCACAATATCGGTATCGTGGAGGCCGTCGCCAGGATTCACGAATGGCTGGGCGGCGGCAAACATAAAAAACCCCCGGTTAAAGGGGAGTAAAACCGGGGGCGAAGCCTTAATAAGGATTAAGGCGCCCGCTCAGGGAGGTGAAGCGGGAGACGAATAAACATCGTCTAAAACAGTAGACTATAATAATACGCTCGAGTTCCCCGTGATCCCGAAAAAATACTTAAGATGTTTCAATTACTTGTCTGTTATTCATGAAAATTCTTGGGGGCTTTCCGCAGCGCCGGATGCGGCGCAACCGGCGCGACGAGTTTTCGCGCCGGTTGCTGCGCGAGCACCGTTTGACGACCGACGATCTGATATATCCGGTATTTGTAATCGACGGCAAGCGCCGCACCGAGCGTGTCGCGTCGATGCCGGGAATCTTGCGCTACACCATTGACCGGCTGCTGCCGCACGCCGAGCAGTGTCTGAAACTCGGCATCCTGGCGCTGGCGATTTTTCCGGCTATCGAGCGCAACCTCAAAACCGCCGACGGCCGCGAAGCGACCAACCCGCAGGGGCTGGTGCCGCGCACGGTCGCTGCGCTGAAAAAACGGCTTCCCGAATTGGGCGTGATTACCGACGTCGCGCTCGACCCCTACACCACGCACGGTCAAGACGGGGTAATCGACAAGTCGGGCTACGTGCTGAACGATGAAACCATCGCCGTGCTGCAGCGCCAGGCATTGGTCAATGCCGCCGCCGGGGTCGACATCATCGCGCCGTCCGACATGATGGACGGCCGCATTGGCGCGATCCGTGCCGCGCTCGACGGCAAGGGCCACATCCACACGCGCATTCTCGCCTATGCCGCCAAATATGCGTCAGGCTTCTATGGTCCGTTTCGCGACGCGGTGGGTTCCTCCTCGCAACTCGGCCGCGGCAACAAATACAACTACCAGATGGACCCCGCCAACAGTGACGAGGCGCTGTGGGAAGTCGGACTCGACCTGGCGGAAGGCGCCGATATGGTGATGGTGAAACCCGGCCTGCCGTATCTCGACATCATTCGCCGTATCAAAGACGAATTCAAGGCACCGACTTTGGTCTATCAGGTCAGCGGAGAGTATTCGATGCTGAAAGCCGCAATCCAGAACGGCTGGCTCGAAGAACAGCAGTGCGTACTTGAAATATTGACCGCGTTCAAGCGCGCCGGCGCCGACGCGATAATCACCTACTTTGCCGTCGCCGCCGCCACCTGGCTCAAACAGCGCGGCTGATTTTCAGCCAGTGGCAATCAATGCTGCAACCGCTTCGCGCCTGCCGCGCCCGATCGGCTTGCCCCCCGCGCTCGCTTTAAGTTGAGACCGCAACTCGCGCGGCGACAGCACGGTGAGATGAATTTCGATGCCGTTACGACTGTACGACAGCGTAGGCGCAGCGAACGGCATGTCGCCTGCATAGAGCCGTACCTCGCCGCCGCGGAAATTGATATCGCGGTCGAGCAGGTAATGCTCGATGCCTTTGGCATGATCGGTAAACAGCTGCAGGTGGATGCCGGCATACCTGCCGGCACTGCCGCTGAGCACCGAGCCGGTCAGATAGGGATTGAAGCGGGCCAGCTCGTCCATTATTTCCAGCGCCAGCTGCCGCAACTCGCGCAATTGCGCCGGATGTTCGTGCCGATACAACTCGCGATAAAGTCTGAGCGCGGAGTCGATCTCGTCGTTATCGGGCAGTTGGCGCGCATCCGGGACTCCCGCCTGGCGCGCGGCTTTGCGCTTGGCCAGCGCGTAATCCTCGATGCCGTCTTCCGCCATCAGGCGCGCCGCGAGGTGCGCGATGCGCTCACGCAGGTAGTTGCGGCCGGGATCGCGTGCCATCGGCGTATGCAGAATCAGAACAGCTGGCTTTTGACTTCTTCCGCAGGTCTGGCGCCGCCTGGCGCCCCGGGCGCTAGCAGTGGCGCGGCACCGCTATCGTGCTCGGCGGGCAGGAACTCCTGATAGAAATAATCGATTGCCCTGCCCTCGGGATCGCGCAGGCCGGTTTCGGGGTTGATGCGCGCCTGCACCACGCCCTCCGGCGCGCTGCGCGGCTGTTCCTCGACGCCCTTCAGAACCTTGCCCATGTAGGCCATCCACATCGGCAGTGCCGCCTGCGCGCCGGTCTCGTTATGGCCGAGCGTATGCGGATTGTCGAAGCCGATCCACGCCACCGCCACCAGCCCGGTGCCGAAGCCGCAAAACCAGGCGTCGATGAATTCATTGGTGGTGCCGGTCTTGCCGCCGAGGTCGCTGCGGCCGAGCTGATTCGCGCGCGCCGCGGTGCCCATTTTCACCACGTCCTGCATGATGTTGGTCATGATAAAGGCATTACGTGCGTCGATCGCGCGCTCCGCGGTCTCGTCGGCGCGCTCGGGCCGCGCCTGCGCGAGTACCGCGCCCTTGGCATCCTCGATGCGTGCGATGAAATGCGGATTGACGCGAAATCCGCCGTTGGCGAATATCGCGTAGCCGCCGACCATCTGCAGCGGCGTCACGTTGCCGGCGCCGAGTGCCATCGTCAGATACGGCGGGTGATACTTGGCGTCGAAGCCGAAGCGCGTGATGTAGTCCTGGGCGTACTGTGGCGTGATCGCCTGCAGGATGCGCACCGATACCACGTTCCTTGACTTCACGAGCGCGGTGCGCAGGCGCATCGGCCCCTCGAATTTGCCGTCGAAATTCTTCGGCTCCCATGGCTCGGAACCGGTCTGGCTGGCGTCGAACATCAGCGGCGCATCGTTGATGATGGTCGCCGGCGTGAATCCCTTTTCGAGCGCAGCCGAATAAATGAACGGCTTGAAGCTCGAACCCGGCTGGCGCAGCGCCTGCGTGACGTGATTGTATTTGTTGCGATTGAAATCGAAGCCGCCGACCAGCGCGCGAATCGCGCCATCGGCTGGATCCACCGCCACCAACGCGGCCTCGACCTGCGGCAACTGCGTGATCTGCCATAAGCCTTTATCGTCTTTCTGAATGCGAATCAGCGCGCCGCGCCGCAACCGCTGATTTAGCGGCGCTTTGTCGCCAAGCATTCGTTGCGCGAACTTCAGACCGTCGCCGCTGATTTCAAGCGTCTCACCGCCTTTGCGATAGATCTTGACCGCTTTCGCGGTGGCCTCGAGCACCAGCGCGGGATAAATGTCGTCGCTCTCGGACTCATCCTGCAGCGCATCCTCAAAATCCTCATCGGTGGGTTGCGGCCCGAGTTCGACGTAACCCTCGGCGCCGCGATAGCCATGGCGGCGGTCATATTCCAGCACGCCCCGGCGCACCGCTGCGTAGGCCGCCTCTTGGTGCGTCGCCGACAGTGTGGTGTAAACCTTGAAGCCCCGGGTATAGGCGTCATCCTGAAAACGCTCATACAACACCTGCCGCACCATCTCGGCGAAGTGATCCGCCTTCACTGCGAACTCGTTGACGTGTTTCTTGACCGCCAGCGGCTGTTTGTCTGCGGCCTGCCATTGCTCGTCGGATATGAAGTTGAGCTCGCGCATACGCCGCAACACGTATTGCTGGCGCAACTTGGCACGCCGGGGATTGACCACGGGATTAAAGCTCGACGGCGCTTTCGGCAGGCCGGCCAGCATCGCCATTTCGGCGGTGCCCAATTGATCGAGCGTCTTGCCGAAATAAATCTGCGCCGCAGCGGCAAACCCGTAGGCGCGCTGGCCAAGGTAAATCTGGTTGACGTAGAGCTCGAGAATCTGGTCCTTGCTCAGGCTGTGTTCGATCTTGAAGGCGAGCAGCATCTCGTTGAATTTGCGGGTCAGCGTTTTTTCCTTGGACAGAAAAAAATTGCGCGCGACCTGCATAGTGATGGTGCTCGCGCCCTGGCGCGCGCCGCCGGAGACGAAATTGGACAGCGCGGCGCGCATGACCCCGACATAATCGACGCCGCCGTGCTGGTAGAAGCGCTCGTCCTCGGCGGCGAGTATCGCATCGCGCATCGCTTTGGGCACGGCGTCGATTTTGACCACGGCGCGGCGCTCTTCGCCGAACTCGCCGATCAACTGGCCCTCGCTGCTGTAAACGCGCAACGGCACCTTGGGCTGATAGTCGGTGAGAACCTCCAGCGACGGCAACGCAGGATAAACGATTACTGCAGCAAAAACAAAGACTAACGCGCTGGCGATGGCTCCAGCCGCGAGCAAGACCAACGGGAATATCCACCACCGGGAAAACATCGACTGGCTGACTTGAGAAACGATTGTTGTAAAAAAACAACAGTTTGAAACCAGCGCTTAACGCATGTGGCACACCATAGCGAAGCGTATGCTAAATAGTTAAGCTATATTGCAAATCCCGGTCATTATAGGCTGGGGCGCCGACAAATGGAACGCCAAGGAAATACTTTACTTGGTGGGGAGTTGTTGTTAGCATTTAATGTAAATTATATAAATTGGTTCTAACCAGCCCATGCTTAAGGGAAAATTGAACTTTAACCTCGAGTTTCTCGAGCGCTTATTCAAATCAAAAGCGCCATCGCTGATCGGCTGCGATATCAGCTCGTCGTCGGTGAAAATGGTCGAGATCGCCGAAGCCGGCAAGAACGTGTACCGCGTCGAACGTTACGCGGTCGAGCCGCTGCCGCGCGACGCGGTAGTCGACGGCAACATCAACAATCTCGACGCCGTCAGCGACTGTCTGAAGCGCGGCTGGAAGCGCATGGGCACCAACATTAAGAACCTCGCGCTGGCGCTGCCGACTTCCGCGGTGATCACCAAGAAACTCATCGTGCCGGCCGGCCAGACGGAAAACGAGCTCGAGCTGCAGGTCGAAACCGAAGCCAATCAGTACATCCCGTTTGCGCTCGACGAAGTCAACCTCGACTTCCAGGTGATCGGGCCGGCGTCGAACAGCCCCGACGACGTCGAGGTGCTGATCGCCGCCTCGCGCAAGGAGAAAATCGAGGACCGCGTCGCCGCCGCCGAGGCCGCCGGGCTCAAAGCCGTGGTGATGGACGTCGAGTCGTTCGCGACCCAGACCGCGTTTGAGCTGATCGAACGCCAGTTGCCCGATAACGGCAAAGATCAGAACATTGCGATCGTCGACGTCGGCACCACGATGCTGAACCTCAACGTGCTGCGCAACGGCCAGTCGGTCTATATGCGCGAGCAGCCGTTCGGCGGCAACACCCTGACGCAGGAAATCCAGCGCGTCTTCGGCATGTCTCCGGAAGAAGCCGAGGCAGCAAAACGCGCCGGCGGCCTGCCCGACAACTATGAAACCGACGTGCTGGCGCCGTTCATGGACACGCTCGGGCTCGAGGTCGCGCGCGCGTTGCAGTTTTTCTTCACCTCCTCGCAATACAACCAGGTGAACCATGTTCTGCTCGCGGGCGGCTGCGCGGCCATTCCCGGGATCGATGAAGTGGTTACACGGCGCGCTGCGGTCGCCTCGATGGTCGCCAATCCGTTCGCGAATATGGCGCTGTCGTCGAAAATCAGGCCCAAGAACCTCGCCACCGATGCGCCTTCGCTGATGGTGGCCTGCGGGCTGGCGATGCGGAGGTTCGACGCATGATCCGCATCAACCTGCTGCCGCACCGCGAGATTCGGCGCAAACAACAACAGAAAGAGTTTTTTATCATGCTGGGCGCGGTCGCGGGTCTCGGCGCGACGATCTGGTTCGCGGCGCATACTTTTTTCAATGGTCAGCTCGAGGAGCAAAATGGCCGCAACGCGTATCTCGAGACCGAGATCGTCGCGCTCGACAAGCAGATCGAGGAAATCAAGAAAGTCAAGGAACAGACCGCTGCGCTGCTGCAACGCAAAAAGGTCGTTGAGTCACTGCAGGCCAATCGCGCGGAAACGGTCTATCTGCTCGACCAGTTGGTACGCCAGCTGCCCGATGGCGTCTACCTCAAAAGCGTCCAGCAGAAAGCCAATAAAGTCAACATCACCGGCTTTGCGCAGTCGAACGCGCGGGTTTCGACATTCATGCGCAACCTGGAATCCTCGCCGTACCTCGAGAAACCAAGCCTGATCGAGATCAAGGCTGTCACGGACAAGAGCTCGCGGCTCAGCGAATTCAGTCTCAGTGTTTTGCTGACGCGCACCAAGGACGACGTGGCGGGCAAACGGCCCGCGGCCAAGCCGGCCGCGGCCGGGGCGATACCAACCGCGCAAGTGGTTGCGCCGACAGCGCAAAGCACCGCTTCCGCTCAAGATTCGGGCGCGGGGCCATCAGGCAACTTGGCGGGCGTTGCGGCCGGCGCCGCCACGGGTGCTGCGCTGGCCGGCAAGGGCGCTGCTGATGTTAAGCCCGCTGCCGCCGCGTCGAGCAGCAGCGCCTCGAGCTCAACGAGCTCAGCTAAACGCGGGTTACCCCGCGGGTAACGAACATGGCCATAACACTCGACGATCTGCGGCGCCTGGACCCCAAGAGCATTGGCAGCTGGCCGGCACTGCCCAAGCTCGGCGTGCTGGTGCTCGCGCTGATCGCCATCATTATCCTCAGCTATTTTCTGGACTGGCAGGGTCAGATTGACGCGATCGATGCCGCCAAGAAGAAAGAGCTGTCCCTGCGCGACGCTTTCCTCGACAAGAAAAAGCAGGCGATCGACCTCGATGCTTATCGCAAGCAACTTGGAGACATCGAGAAATCGTTCGGCACGCTGTTGAAGCAGTTGCCCAGCAAGTCGGAAATGGAAGCGCTGCTCACCGACATCAACCAGGCCGGTCTCGGCCGCGGCCTGCAATTCGAGCTGTTCAAGCCGGCGGCCAACGAAAACGTCTCCGAGTTCTATGCCGAGCTGCCGATCACCATCAAGGTCACCGGCAGCTATCACGACATGGGCGCTTTTGCGAGCGACATTTCGAAACTCTCGCGCATCGTGTTGTTGAACGATGTCGCCCTTGCACAAGGCAGAGACAGCGGGCTCACGATGGATGCGGTGGCAAAAACCTATCGCTATCTCGACGAAGAAGAAATCGCGAAACAGAAAAAAACGACGAAGGACGCCAAGGACAAGGCGGTGAAGAAATGAAGCGGCGTATTTTTATCTTGATATTGGCCTGCTGCGGACTCGCGTCCTGCGGCGGCGAGCAGTACTCGGATCTCCGGCAATTCGTGAAGGAATCCGACAACCTGCCGCGAGGCCGGATCCCGCCATTGCCGGACGTCAAGCCTTATGAGCCTTTTACGTATGACGCCTACGCTTTAATCGACCCGTTCAAGCCGCGCAAGATCGAGCCGCCGAAAACGGTGGCCGGCGGCGGCATCCAGCCAGATCTGACGCGCCGCAAGGAACCGCTTGAGGCCTACCCGCTCGAAAACCTGCGCATGGTCGGCACGCTGCAGCAGAACAAGGCGACGTACGCACTGGTGAAGGGCCCCGACAACAACCTGTTCCGGGTCAAACCCGGCAACTACATCGGGCAAAACTTCGGCCTGATCACCGAAATTTCGGAGGCGACGATCAAGCTCAAGGAAATCGTGCAGGACAGCGGCGGTGACTGGACCGAGCGCATCAGCACGTTGACGCTGGCTGAAGAGGCGGGCAAATAGACAGGCGCAGCAGGGGCTGCGCGGGGAAACCGCAGACCCGCCGATAAATCAGGAGGCAAGCTTATGAAATTCTCGGACAACATTCTGAAAACGGCGCACTGCCTGGTCTTGGCGCTTGCCGTCGGGCTGGCAACCACGGTCGCGGCCTGGGCTCAAAGCGCGGGCCCCGACGGCAACAGCATCGAGGCGATCAGCGTTGCCGGGCAACAAGGCGGCAACATCGTCGTCAAGATCACGCTCAAGCAACCGCTTGCCAACCCGCCCGCGGGATTTACCATCAACAATCCGCCGCGCATCGCGTTTGACTTTCCCAACACCGGCAATGCGCTGGGTAAAAACGCCCAGGAAGTCGGCGATGGGGATCTGCGCAACATGAATATCGTGCAAGCCGGTGACCGCACGCGGCTGGTGATGAACCTGTCCAAACCGCTCGGCTACGACACCCGGATCGACGGCAAGACGGTAATCATCACGCTGCAGACTGCGACGCCCGCCGACACCGCGGCGGCGACAGTCACGTCCCAATTCGCCGAGGCCAAGCCGGGCGATACGCGTCACAGCTTGCGCGACGTGAGCTTCCGCCGCGGTCCGAACGGCGAGGGGCGCATCGTCGTCGATCTGTCCGACAATGCGGTCGGCATCGACCTGCGCCAGCAGGGCCGGAGCCTGGTCATCGAGTTCCAGAACACCGCGCTGCCGAAGAATCTGGAGCGCCGGCTCGACGTGGTTGATTTCGCCACCCCGGTGCAGACCATCGACGCGTTCGTGCAGGGCAGCAATGCCCGCATCGCCATCGAGCCGAAAGGCCTGTGGGAACATTCCGCGTACCAGACCGATAACCGCTTCATCGTCGAAGTCAAGCCGATCGTCGAGGATCCGGCCAAGCTGATCCAGGGCTCGCGCGTGGGCTACACGGGCGAGAAGTTGTCGCTCAACTTCCAGAACGTCGAGGTGCGCGCGGTGTTGCAGGTGATCGCCGACTTCACCGGCTTCAACTTCATCACCAGCGACACGGTGGGCGGCAACCTGACGCTGCGGCTGAAAGACGTGCCGTGGGACCAGGCGCTGGATATCATCCTGCAGACCAAAGGCCTCGACCTGCGCAAGAGCGGCAATGTGGTGTGGATTGCGCCGCGCGATGAGCTCGCGACCAAGGAAAAGCTCGCGCTCGAAGCGCAGGCGCAGATCTCCGACATCGAACCGGTGCGCACCGAATCATTCCAGCTCAATTACCAGAAGGCCGACGCGGTGCAGAAGCTGCTCGGCGACAAGGCGCAGCCGATCCTGTCGCGGCGCGGCAGCGCCGTGGTGGATGCGCGCACCAACACCGTGTTCGTGCAGGACACGCCCACGCGGCTCGAATCGGTGCGCGCGCTGATCAAGAAGATAGACGTGCCGGTGCGCCAGGTGATGATCGAATCGCGCATTGTCGAGGCGTCCGACCAGTTCAGCCGCAACCTTGGCGCAAGACTTGGTGTGTTTGACCGCAATGTTGGCGACACCATCGGAGGAAAGGCGGCACAGCGCGTGACGGTCGGCGGTTCGCTCGACGCGACCGCCTTCACCACGACGCAGATTGCGACGCCGATTCCCAACTTCAATCAGACGCTCGGCGTCAACCTGCCGGCGGTAGGTCTTGCCGGCAGCAACCCTGGCGTATTTTCGATGATCCTGTTTAACGAGGCCTTCACGCGCTTCCTCAACCTGGAGGTCTCGGCGCTGCAGGCCGACGGCAAGGGCAAGATCATCTCGAGCCCGCGGGTGATCACCGCCGACCAGGTCGAGGCGACGATCGAGAGCGGCACCGAAATTCCCTATCAGCAGGCGACATCGAGCGGCGCGACCAGCGTGTCGTTCAAGAAAGCGACGCTCTCGCTCAAGGTGAAACCGCAGGTCACCCCGGACGACAACATCATCATGGACCTGAACATCCACAGGGACAGCGTAGGCGCCGTGACCACTGCCGGTCCGTCGATCAACACCAAGCAGATCACCACTTCGGTACTGGTGCAAAATGGCGGCACCGTCGTGATCGGCGGCATATACGAGCAGACTGAAACCGACAACACGACCAAAATCCCGCTGTTCGGCGATCTGCCCTATGTGGGCTTCCTGTTCCGGCAAAACTCCAAGACCGACAACAAGAACGAGCTACTGATCTTCATCAGCCCACGCATTATCAAGAGCAGCGTGACCCTGCGTTAGGTTTGGTATCCAGTTCGCGCCTGAAACGGCCGGGAAACCGGCCGTTTTTTTGCCGGGGTCGCAACGGCGTGACCGCGCGGCACGCCCAGGATTCACGTTACAATCCCGGCATGTCCAACGACGCGGGTTCGGCGCCACATGCCGCCATGATTCCGGGCAACATCTTTCTCGTCGGCCTCATGGGTGCGGGCAAGACTTCGGTCGGCCGGCTGCTCGCCAAACGCTTCGACAAGACCTTCTACGACTGCGACCACGAAATCGAGCGCCGTACCGGCGTGAAAATTCCGGTGATTTTCGACATCGAGGGCGAGGCGGGATTCCGCGCCCGCGAGTCGGCGGTGTTGCGCGAACTCACGCTGCTGCACGATACCGTGCTTGCCACCGGCGGCGGCGCGGTGGTGCGCGAAGAGAACCGGCGTGCGCTGAAGGAAAATGGCACCGTAGTATACTTGCGCGCGTCGCTTGACGACTTGTGGCAGCGCACTCGCCACGACCGCAATCGCCCGCTGCTGCAGACCGCGGATCCGCGCGCCAAACTCGAGCAATTGTTTCGGCAACGCGATCCGCTATACCACGAAGTGGCGACCTTGGTGGTGGATACCGGCAGCCAGAGCCTGCGCAGTCTTGCTCACCAGCTCGAGCAGCGCCTGAGCGAGCACTTCCGGTCGCCAGCCCGCCCTGCCCGCATCGCGCCCGAGCCTGACGGCTTGCAGCACTGATCCAGCGCGGCATTACCGACACAACATGCATACAGTCCAAGTCGAATTAGCGGGCCGCGGCTACCCGATTTATATCGGCGACCGGCTGCTGCCGCGCGCCGACCTGGTGGCGCAGCACCTGCCGCAGAAGCGCGCTGCGCTCGTCACGGATACCGCGCTTGCCCCGCTGTATCTCGACACGGTGGCCAACGCGCTTACCGCTGCCGGCGTCAACGTGGCCCCGATCGTGCTCCCCGCCGGCGAGCAACACAAGGACTGGCATACTTTGAGCACCGTGTTCGATGCGCTGCTCGCCAACCGCTGCGAGCGCAAAACGACGCTGATCGCGCTCGGCGGGGGCGTCATCGGCGACCTCACCGGGTTCGCTGCGGCGACCTATCTGCGCGGCGTGCCTTTTATTCAGATGCCGACGACGCTGCTCGCGCAGGTCGATTCTTCGGTTGGCGGCAAGACCGCGATCAATCACCCGCGCGGCAAAAACATGATTGGCGCGTTTTACCAGCCGCTGGCGGTGATCGCCGATACCACCACGCTCAACACCTTGCCGGAACGGGAGCTTGGCTCCGGCCTTGCCGAGATAATCAAATACGGCCTGATCCGTGACGCCGCGTTTTTCGAATGGCTGGAAAGCAATATCAACGCCCTGGTCGCGCGCGATGCCGCCGCGCTGGCCGCTGCGATCCAGCGTTCGTGCGAAAACAAGGCCGCGGTGGTTGCCGCCGATGAGCGCGAGGAGTCCGGCGAGCGCACACTGCTCAACCTCGGCCACACGTTCGGCCATGCGATCGAAACCGGCCTCGGCTACGGCGCGTGGCTGCACGGCGAGGCGGTCGCGGCCGGCAGTGTAATCGCGGCACGTGTGTCGCAATACATGGGCCTGATCAGCGCTGCCGATGTCGCACGCATCGTGGTATTGCTGGAGCGTGCACGGCTGCCGGTGGTTGCGCCCGATCTCGGGCTCGCGCGTTACCTGCAGCTGATGGGTATCGACAAGAAAGTGGAGGGTGGCGCAATCCGCTTTATCCTGCTGCGCGCCATCGGCTCGGCGTTTCTCACGGCCGATGTGCCGCCGCACGCGCTGGCTGCGGCGCTTGCAGCCTCGGTCGAACGTGGCTGATCTCGCGCCCTACGCGGTTGGCCCCCATAACACGCGCGGCCGCCGCCGCCGTGAGGCGCCGCCCGTTGGCCGCAGCGAGTTCCAGCGCGACCGCGACCGCATCATCCATTCGACCGCATTCCGGCGCCTCGAGTACAAGACCCAGGTCTTCGTCAATCACGAAGGCGACCTGTTCCGCACCCGGCTCACGCACAGCCTGGAAGTCGCGCAGATCGCGCGCTCGGCCGCTCGCACCCTGCAGCTCAACGAAGATCTGGTCGAGGCGATTTCGCTCGCGCACGACCTTGGACACACGCCTTTCGGCCACGCCGGGCAGGACGCGTTGCACCACTGCATGAAACCTCACGGCGGCTTCGAACACAACCTGCAGTCGCTGCGCGTGGTCGACCTGCTCGAGCAGCGCTACGCCGCCTTTGACGGGCTCAACCTGTGTTTCGAGACGCGTGAGGGCATCCTCAAGCATTGCGCGTTGAAAAATGCGCGCCTGCTCGGTGACGTCGGCGAGCGCTTCGTGCGGCGGCGGCGGCCGTCGCTCGAGGCGCAGCTCGCCAATCTTGCCGACGAGATTGCCTACAACAATCACGACGTCGATGACGGCCTGCGCTCCGGGCTTATGGCAATCGAGCAGCTCGCACAGGTCGGAATTTTCGCGCGCCACATGAAACGGGTGCTGCGCGAATATCCGAAGATCGACCCGCGGCGGCTGGTACACGAAACCGTGCGGCGCATGATCAGCACGCTGGTGGTCGACCTCACCCGGCAGACCGCGAAAAACATCAAGACCCACGCGCCACGCAGCATCGACGATGTGCGTGCGGCGCCGCCGCTCATCACTTTCAGCGCCGCGATCCAGCACCAGCAGCAGGAACTGAAGCAATTTCTGCGGCTGAACCTGTATCAGCACCATCAAGTCGCGCGCATGACCAACAAGGCGCGGCGCATTGTCAGCGATCTGTTCCATGCGTTCGTCACCGAATCGCGGCTGCTGCCGCCGCAATATCACGAGCAGGCCATGGCCGACCCGGCGCGCACGGTGGCCGATTACATCGCCGGCATGACTGACCGCTATGCGATGCGTGAACATCGGCGGCTGTTTGCGGTCGACGAAATCTGACCTTTCTTGTTGCGCCGCAGCATGGTGGCTTGCCCGCGCGCGCTAAACTGTTGGATTAGTATAGCTTTTCAAAGGCTTGAAGTCTGCGGCTTGAGGCGGTATATTACAAAGGTTTCGCCGCGTTTTTTGCAATGCTAAGCCGGTTGCCACCGCACCGGCTTGGGTTTGACCCAAGAGGTAAAACGACGTGACTCAACTGCCACTAGCCCAGGGAATGTACGACCCGACGCACGAACACGATGCCTGCGGCGTCGGTTTTGTCGCCCATATCAAGGGCAAGAAGTCGCACTTGATCGTCGAGCAGGGGCTCACCATCCTGAAAAACCTCAATCACCGCGGCGCGGTGGGCGCGGATCCCAAGGCCTCCGATGGCGCGGGCATCCTGCTTCAGATCCCGGACAAGTTTTTGCGCGAGGAACTCGGCAAACAGGGCGTGAAGCTCCCGCCCGCGGGCCAGTACGGCGTCGGCATGGTTTTCCTGCCGCGCGACCCGGCTTCGCGCCTCGCCTGTGAATACGAGATTGAGCGCGCGATCAAGGACGAAGGCCAGGTGCTGCTCGGCTGGCGCGACGTGCCGGTGGACAACACTGATCTCGGCGAGTCGGTTAAGCTGATCGAACCGGTGATCCGGCAGGTGTTTGTCGGCCGCGGCAGGGGCGTTACCGTCACTGACGCGCTGGAGCGCAAGCTTTACGTTATCCGCAAGAGCGCCGGCCACGCCATCCAGGCGCTCAAGCTCGCGCACGGCAAGGAATTCTACACGCCGTCGATGTCGGCACGCACCATCGTCTACAAGGGGATGCTGCTGGCGCATCAGGTTGGCGTGTATTACCGTGATCTGGCGGATGCGCGCATCGTGTCGGCGCTCGCGCTGGTGCACCAGCGATTTTCTACCAATACTTTCCCGTCGTGGGATCTCGCGCATCCGTTCCGCATGATCTGCCACAACGGCGAGATCAATACGGTGCGCGGCAACGTCAACTGGATACGTGCGCGCCAAGGTGCGATCTCCTCACCGATCCTCGGCAAGGATCTCAACAAGCTGTGGCCGCTGATCTACGACGGCCAATCCGACTCGGCCTCGTTCGACAACGCGCTCGAGCTGCTGGTGATGAGCGGCTACTCGGTCGCGCACGCAATGATGATGATGATCCCGGAAGCGTGGGAGGGCCACACGCTGATGGATGCCAACCGGCGCGCGTTCTACGAATACCACGCGGCAATGATGGAACCGTGGGATGGCCCGGCCGCTATTGCTTTCACCGACGGCCGCCAGATCGGCGCCACGCTCGACCGCAACGGCCTGCGGCCGGCGCGCTACATTGTCACCGAAGACGATCTCGTGATCATGGGCTCGGAGTGCGGCTGCCTGCCGGTGCCCGAGGAGCGCATTGTCAAGAAATGGCGGCTGCAGCCCGGCCGCATGTTCCTGGTCGACCTCGAGAAGGGTCGCATCGTCGACGATAAAGAGCTTAAAGACACGCTCGCCGCAGCGAAGCCCTACCGCGAGTGGATCGAGCGCATCCGCGTCAAGCTCGACGAAGTCGAAAGCGACAAGCAGCGTCCGGAACGATCAACCGTATCCCTGCTTGACCGGCAGCAGGCGTTCGCCTACACGCAGGAAGACATCAAGTTCCTGATGACGCCTATGGTAGTCAACGGCGAAGAGCCGGTCGGTTCGATGGGCAACGATTCTCCGCTCGCCGTGCTTTCGGATAAGAACAAAACGTTGTATCACTATTTCAAGCAGATGTTCGCGCAGGTCACCAACCCCGCGATCGATTCGATCCGCGAGGAACTGGTGATGTCGCTGGTGTCGTTCATCGGTCCCAAGCCCAACCTGCTCGGCATCGACGAGACCAACCCGCCGATCCGGCTCGAGGTCAGCCAGCCGGTGCTTGACTTCTTCGAAATGGAGAAGATCCGGCATATCGAGCGCTACACCGAAGGCAAGTTCAGGTGCTGCGAGCTCGACATCTGCTATCCGGTCGCTTGGGGCAAGCAGGCGATCGAGGCGCGTCTGGCGTCACTTGCCGCACAGGCCGAAGATGCGGTGCGCGCCGGCTACTCGATCATCATAATCTCCGACCGCAGGATCGACCGCGAGCGGGTGGCGATCCCTGCGCTGCTCGCGCTGTCGGCGATCCACCAACACCTGGTGGCCCGGGGCTTACGCACCAGCGCCGGCCTGGTAGTTGAAACCGGCTCGGCGCGTGAAGTGCACCATATCGCGCTGCTCGCCGCCTATGGCGCAGAAGCAGTGCACCCCTACCTCGCGCTCGAGACGGTGCTCGCCATGAATAACACGTTGCCCGCCGGATTCGATGCCCACAAGGCAATCAAGAATTACGTCAAGGCGATCGGCAAGGGCTTGCGCAAAGTGATGTCCAAGATGGGCATCTCTACCTACATGTCCTACACCGGTGCGCAGATTTTCGAGGCGGTGGGACTGTCGCGTGCGCTGATCGACAAGTACTTCGCCGGCACGACCTCAAATGTCGAGGGTATCGGCGTGTTGGAGGTGGCAGAAGAGGCGATCCGCATCCACTCCGCCGCCTTCGGCAGCGATCCGGTGCTTGTGAACGCGCTGGACGCGGGCGGCGAATACGCATACCGCGTGCGCGGCGAGGAACACATGTGGACGCCGGATGCGATTGCCAAACTGCAGCATGCGACCCGCAGCAACTCATACCGGACGTACAAGGAATACGCGCAGATCATCAACGACCAGTCGCAGCGGCACATGACGTTTCGCGGGCTCTTCGAATTCAGGTTCGGTCGCTGCACGCCGGTGCCGATTGAGGAGGTCGAGCCGGCCGCCGAAATCGTCAAGCGCTTCTCGACCGGTGCGATGTCACTAGGCTCGATCTCCACCGAGGCGCATACCACGCTCGCGATCGCGATGAACCGCATCGGCGGCAAGTCGAACACCGGCGAGGGCGGCGAAGACCGCCGCCGCTACGCCCCGGTGAAGGCGGGCGAATCGCTGATGTCGCGTCTTGGCAGGGAGCGCGTGGAAGTCGATATCCCGCTCATCGAGGGCGACTCGCTCAAGTCGAAGATCAAGCAGGTCGCGAGCGGTCGCTTCGGCGTGACTGCGGAGTATCTCGCTTCTGCCGAGCAGCTCCAGATCAAGATTGCGCAGGGCGCCAAGCCCGGCGAAGGCGGGCAACTCCCGGGGCGCAAGGTGTCCGAGTATATCGCCGAGTTGCGCTATTCGACCCCCGGCGTCGAGTTGATCTCGCCGCCACCGCACCACGACATTTACTCGATCGAGGACATCGCGCAACTCATCCACGACCTGAAGAACGCTAACCCCCGCGCCTGGATCAGTGTAAAGCTCGTTTCCGAGGTCGGGGTCGGCACCGTCGCGGCGGGCGTCGCCAAAGCCAAGTCAGACCACGTAACCATTGCCGGCCATGACGGCGGCACTGGCGCGAGCCCCTGGTCGTCGATCAAGCACGCCGGCACGCCGTGGGAGCTTGGGCTCGCCGAGACGCAGCAGACGCTGGTGCTCAACCGCCTGCGTGGCCGCATTGCCGTGCAGGTCGACGGTCAGATGAAGACCGGGCGTGACGTCGTGATCGGCGCCATGCTCGGCGCCGACGAATTCGGCTTCGCCACCGCGCCGCTCGTCGTCGAGGGCTGCATCATGATGCGCAAATGCCACCTCAACACCTGCCCGGTGGGCATCGCGACCCAGGACCCGGTGCTAAGAAAGAAGTTTAAGGGTAGCCCCGAGCACGTCGTCAACTACTTCTTCTTCGTCGCCGAGGAGGTGCGCGAGCTGATGGCAAGCCTAGGCGTCCGCAAGTTCAACGGGCTAATCGGCCGCACCGGGCTGCTCGACACGAAGCAGGGCGTTGAGCACTGGAAGGCCAGAGGCCTCGATTTCTCGAAGATCTTCTACATGCCAGAGATGCCGCCCCAGGTGGCGCGCTACCACTGCGAGCAGCAGGATCACGGCTTGGAGAAGGCGCTCGATAACCGCCTGATTGAGCTCGCGCGGCCGGCACTCGAGTGCGGCGAGAAGGTCGCGATTGATATGCCGATCCGCAACATTAACCGCACGGTCGGCACCATGCTTTCGTGGAAGATCGCGAAGCGCTACGGCCATGAAGGGCTACCTGACGACACCATACACATCCGCTT
Source organism: Betaproteobacteria bacterium (assembly GCA_023266235.1). GTDB lineage: Bacteria > Pseudomonadota > Gammaproteobacteria > Burkholderiales > SG8-41 > PALSA-1004. The sequence continues at coordinate 10,668 of JAHFRL010000022.1, read as the reverse complement.
CGCCGGCTCCGCTGGCCAGAGCTTCGGCGCGTTCCTGGCCCACGGCGTGACGCTCGAATTAATCGGCGACACCAACGACTACTGCGCCAAGGGCTTATCGGGTGGGCGCATCTCGGTGCAACCTTCACCCAAATTCCGCGGCGAGCCGACCGAAAACATTATCACCGGCAACGTGGTGCTCTACGGCGCGATTGCCGGCGAAGCCTACTTCCGCGGCGTCGCAGGTGAGCGCTTTGCGGTGCGTAATTCCGGCGCGCAAGCGGTGGTCGAGGGAGTTGGCGATCATGGCTGCGAATACATGACCGGCGGCACGGTGGTCGTGCTCGGGGCAACCGGCCGCAACTTCGCGGCCGGCATGTCGGGCGGTATCGCGTATGTGCTCAACGAGGATGGCGAGTTCGTCAAGTACTGCAATTCGGCGATGGTCGAGATCGAGCCAGTGCTGTCGGAGTCCGAGCAGCAAGCCAAGGTAACGCGCGACCTCTGGCACCTGGGGCTCGCCGATGAGGCAGTGCTGAAGCGCATGATCGAGAATCATGCGCGCTATACCGGGAGCTGCCGTGCGCATGACATTCTCGAGCAGTGGAACATCTACCGCCTGCGCTTCGTCAAGGTGTTCCCGAAAGAATACAAACGCGCGCTCACTGAGCTTGCCGCTGCGCAAAGGAAGGCTGCGGCATAGCGGGAACAAAGGGGGCATGCCCCCTTCTATATCCCCTACTTCAGAGCGAAAGCATAACGAATGGGCAAAGTCACCGGATTTCTCGAGTACCAGCGCCTCGAGGAGGCGCACGAAGCGCCCGAGCAGCGCAAGAAGCATTTTCGCGAGTTCTTCCGGCCTCTTACGGACGAGCAGGCGGGGATCCAGGGCGCACGCTGCATGGATTGCGGCATCCCGTTCTGCTTGAGCGGCTGCCCGGTCAATAACATCATCCCCGACTTCAACGACCTCGTCTACCAGCAGCACTGGCAAAGCGCGATCCAGACGCTGCACTCGACCAACAATTTTCCCGAGTTCACCGGGCGCGTGTGTCCCGCGCCGTGCGAGGAGGCGTGCGTCCTGCGCATCATCGACGACCCCGTCGGCATTAAGTCGATCGAGCACGCGATCATCGACAAAGCGTGGCAAGAGGGCTGGATCCAGCCGCAGCCGGCTGCGGTGAAAACCGGCAGGCGCGTCGCGATTGTCGGCTCTGGCCCGGCGGGGCTCGCGTGCGCGCAGCAGCTTGCGCGCGCTGGGCACGACGTCACCGTGTTCGAGAAGAACGACCGCATTGGGGGGCTGTTGCGCTACGGCATCCCCGACTTCAAGATGGACAAGTGGATCATCGACCGCCGGCTCGAACAGATGCAGGCCGAGGGCGTCAAGTTCAAAACCAACCACGCCGTTGGTCAAGCGCCAGTGGGCGCGGGTAACGGCGCGGCGAAGGTGCTCGATGCAGCGACCATCGCGGACGAATCCGACGCCGTGGTGCTCGCCGGCGGCGCAGAGCAGCCGCGCGACTTGCCGGTGCCGGGCCGCGAGCTGGATGGCGTGTACTTCGCAATGGATTTCTTGCCGTTGCAGAACCGCCGGATCGCCGGCGACGGCAAGGTCGCCGACCTGTGGGCAACCGGCAAGCACGTGGTGATCATAGGTGGAGGAGATACCGGCTCCGACTGCGTGGGCACTTCCAACCGTCACGGCGCCGCCTCGGTGACGCAGTTCGAACTCCTTCCCGAACCGCCCGAGCTTGACCGTAACCCGGTCTGGCCCTACTGGCCGATGCTCAAACGCACCTCGTCCTCGCACGAGGAGGGCGCACAGCGCGACTGGGCGGTGGCAACCAAGCGCTTCGACGGCAGCAACGGCAGGGTGGCAAAGCTCATCGCCGCGCGCGTCGAATGGAAAGACGGCCGGATGCAGGAAATCCCGGGCTCGGAATTCGAAATGCAAGCCGACCTGGTGCTGCTCGCGATGGGCTTTGTCTCTCCGGTGCAGCAAGTGCTCGATGCATTCGGCGTCGAGAAGGACGCGCGCGGCAACGCCAAAGCGACGACCGACGGCCAGCGCTGCTATGCGACCTCGGTAGCTAAGGTGTTCGCCGCGGGCGACATGCGCCGCGGCCAGTCGCTCGTGGTGTGGGCGATCCGCGAGGGACGCCAGTGCGCGCGCGCAGTCGACGAGTTCCTGACGGGGTCTTCGGTATTGCCGCGATAACGCGGCAATACCGAACCCGGAGGCATAGACGAACAGGGGGCGTTCCAGTGCCCCCCGTAACCCCCGGTCGGAGCCGACTTGCAGCCGGCAGCAAAGCGGGGGAGTATCAAACTCAAAAGAAAATTACCGGCTCCTACTTTGCCTGGCATGCCTAAACTCAAAAACGACACGCTGATCCGCGCGCTGCTGCGCGAGCCCACGCCCTATACGCCGATCTGGCTGATGCGCCAGGCCGGGCGCTACCTGCCCGAATACAACCAGACCCGCGCACGGGCCGGCAATTTTCTCGCGCTGTGCAAGAACCCCGCCCTTGCAACCGAGGTTACGCTGCAGCCGTTGGCGCGTTACGCGCTCGATGCGGCGATCGTGTTTTCCGACATTCTGACGATCCCCGATGCCATGGGCCTGGGCCTGTATTTCGCTGAGGGCGAAGGCCCGAAGTTCGAGCGTCCGCTGCGCGAGGAATGGGAAATCCGCGATCTGTCCGTGCCTGACCCGGAATACCACTTGGCCTATGTGCTCGACACCGTACGCCAAGTGCGGCGTGCGCTCGCCGGCAGCGTGCCGCTGATCGGATTTGCCGGCAGCCCGTTCACGCTCGCGTGCTATATGGTCGAAGGCCAGAGCGGCAGCGATTTCGCGACCGTCAAGAAAATGCTCTACGAGCGCCCGGACCTGCTGCATCACATACTCAGCATCAATGCCACCGCAGTGACCGCTTACTTGAACGCCCAAATCGAAGCCGGCGCACAAACGGTGATGGTTTTCGACACTTGGGGCGGCGTGCTGTCGCACGCCGCGTTTCACCAGTTCTCGCTCGCCTATACCGCGCGCGTGATCGCTGGATTGAAACGCGAGCACGAAGGGGCGCGGGTGCCGAGCATCGTTTTCACCAAAGGCGGCGGGGCTTGGCTTGAAAGCATCGCTGCCATCGGCTGCGATGCGCTCGGTCTCGATTGGACGGTCGATATCGGCACGGCACGCGCGCGCATCGGTGCACGCGTCGCACTGCAGGGTAACCTCGATCCGGCGGTACTGTTGGCGCCACCGCAAGCGATCCAGCGCGAAGCCGGTGCAATCCTCGAGCGTTACGGCCACGGCAGCGGGCATGTGTTCAACCTCGGTCACGGCATCTCCCAGCACACCCCGCCGGAGCACGTGTCGGCGCTAATCGAGGCGGTACGCGGCCTGAGCGGCAGCTATCACTGAAAACCCGCGCCAATTCTGGTTTTGCGCGACCCCCTGCCAGCAAACTTATGCACAGCAAGGCTTTGCGGGCGACAGTCCCAGTGCAACACCGTGGCATTTTTTTAGGGTGATCTAGTAAGTTATTGAATTAATGACTATTTATTGCAATTAAACGAAAAACTCAAAAAAATCAGGCCCGCACTGGCTGCCGGACGCATGGACCTGCCCGAAAATTAATCAACAAAGTTATCCACAAGCATTGTGAACAAGAAAAAAATCCCTGTCCGACAACATAGTTGCCGAAAATTCTGAGAATCCACTCGAGCGTTCCTCTTCAATCCGTCTTGCCTTACAGCCATTCATGAGTTTTGTCCGCGTCGCGCTCGACGTACCCGTGGCGACACTGTTTGACTATCGCGCCGCAGCCGTCGCCAGCGATGATATCGGCCGGTGCGTACTGGTGCCGTTCGGAAAAAAAGTTGCAGTCGGCGTGATTATCGAACTGGCGCGCACCACGTCGCTGCCGCCGCAACGCGTGCGCAGTGTGTTGAGTATCCTGCACGACGTGCCGCCGCTGCCACCCGACGTGCTTGCGTTGCTTAAGTTCTGCAGCGATTACTACCACCACCCGCTCGGCGAGGTGGTGCTGAACGCGCTGCCGACCCGGCTGCGCCGGCGGCCTGTCCCGAAGCTCCAGACGGCAAGCCATTACCGGTTGACGCAAACCGGGCGCGCGGTCGACCTCACGACGCTGCCGCAACGCGCTACGATCAAACGCGAGCTGCTGCGCCGGCTGCTCGCGAAGAGCCGCGCCGGCGTCGACGCAGCAACGCTCAACGCGGTCGCGGCACGCGCACCAGCGGCACTGAAAACCATGGTTGCGCTGGGTTGGGTTGAGCGCGCACCGCTAGCCGGCGCGACGGAGTGCGGCACGCCGCCGCGCTTGGGACCGGGGCTGGAACTGAATCCTGAGCAGCGTACGGCGATCGACAGCGTGCGCTGCGCGCCCGCGGGCTTTACACCCTGGCTGCTGCTCGGCATCACCGGCAGCGGCAAGACCGAAGTCTATTTGCAATTGATCGCCGACGCGCTCGCTGGCGGCAAACAAGCGCTGCTGCTGGTGCCGGAAATCAATCTCACACCGCAACTCGAAGCATTGGTGCGTGCCCGGTTTCCCGGTATCGCCCTCGTGTCGCTCCATAGCGCGCTCAATGAGAGCGAGCGCTTACATAACTGGCTTGCCGCGCAATCCGGCGCTGCCGGCATCGTGCTCGGCACCCGGCTTGCGATATTCACGCCGCTGCCGCGGCTCGGGCTGATCATCGTCGATGAGGAGCACGACGCGTCGTTCAAGCAAATGGACGGGCTGCGCTACTCGGCGCGCGACCTCGCGCTGGTGCGCGCCAAACAGCGTGCCATCCCGATCGTGCTCGGGTCGGCTACGCCCGCGCTCGAAACCTTTCACAACGCGCTCCACGGCAGCTACCGGATGCTGACACTGACGCAACGCGTGAACGCGGTGCCGCCCGCCATCGAGTGCGTCGACACGCGGCGCAAACCGCTCATCGACGGCCTGTCGCAGGCGTTGCTCAACGCGGTGCGCGAAACCACGAAGCGCGGCGAGCAAAGCCTGATTTTCATCAACCGCCGCGGTTACGCACCGGTGTTGATTTGCCCCGGTTGCGGCTGGACTTCCGGCTGTCATCGCTGTGCGGCGAAGCTGGTCCTGCACCTCGGCGACCAGCGCCTGCGCTGCCATCACTGCGGCCACCAGGAACGCATCCCCGCCGCGTGCCCGCAGTGCGGAAACCAGGACCTGGTGCCGCTGGGACAGGGCACGCAGCGCATCGAAAGCGCGTTGGCGCGCATCTACCCCGACGCACGCATCCTGCGTATCGACCGCGATAGCACGCGCCGCAAGCACGCCTGGAACGAGATGCGGCGCCAGATCCATGCGCAGGAAGTCGATATTCTGGTCGGCACGCAGATTCTCGCCAAGGGCCACGACTTCCCGCAGCTCAACCTGGTCGGCGTGGTTAACGCCGACAGCTCGCTCTACAGCACGGACTTTCGCGCCGCCGAGCGCCTGTTCGCGCGCCTGACGCAGGTCGCGGGCCGCGCCGGGCGCGGAGCGAGCCGCGGCCGGGTGCTGATCCAGACCGAATTCCCGGCCCACTCGCTGTATCAGGCGCTGCGCCGTCACGATTATCCGGCTTACGCCCAGGAATTGCTGGCAGAGCGCAGGCAGGCGGGCTTCCCGCCGTTCGTCCACCAGGCGCTGCTGCGCGCCGAAGCGTCCAGGCTCGAGGTTGCGCTTGACTTTCTGGCGCGCGCCGCGCGTAACGGTGCCAGGATAAAGGGCGCGGTGACGATCTACGATCCGATTCCGGCCGGCATGGCGCGGCTGGCCGGGCTGGAGCGCGCCCAACTCACCGTGGAAGCACGCTCGCGTTCCGCGCTGCATGCTTTTTTGCGCGAATGGCGCGCGTGGCTCGATGCGGCTGCCGGGCGCAATGTGCGCTGGTCGCTCGATGTTGATCCGCTCGAACTGTGACGGGGCAACGAATATCTTCGCGGGAGCCAAGGTGGGGCGTGCTAAAATTCGCCGTTTTTCCACCTCGAACGCAGCACCGTTCCCGAATCCACCACGATCATGACGGTTCAGGCTTTACCCGATTTGCGCGCGCACATCGCCGAATTGTTTGACGCGGCGCTCGCGGTCATCGCGCCCGGGTTTGACCGCATGGCGATCGCCATCGAGCGGCCGCGGCAGGCACAGCACGGTGACTATGCGTGCAATGTCGCGCTGCAACTGGCGAATTTTCTGAAACGCAATCCGCGCGAGATCGCCGCCGTGCTGATCGCCGCCTTGCCGGCATCCCCGTTTGTCGCCAAGGCCGAAGTCGCCGGCGCCGGTTTCATCAATCTTTTTCTCAAGGCCGAGATCAAGCGCGCGGTAGTACCGCACATCCTCCTGCAGGGCGTCAAGTATGGCCGCAGCGATGGCGGCCAGCGCAAGAAAGTTCAAGTCGAGTTCGTCTCCGCCAATCCGACCGGGCCGCTGCACGTCGGCCACGGCCGCGGCGCGGCATTCGGCGCGAGCCTTGCCAACGTGCTCGACGCGGCTGGCTTCGATGTGCAGCGTGAGTTCTACGTCAACGATGCCGGCCGGCAGATGGACATACTCGCGCTGTCGACCTGGCTGCGCTATCTCGAACTGAGCGGCGTCGACGTCAGGTTCCCCGCCAATGCCTATCAGGGCGATTACGTGCGCGCCATGGCACGAGACCTGCTCGCACGCGACGGCAAGCGCTACCGCCGCGACGCGGCGGCAGTGGTCGCCGGCGCGCCCGATGCGAGCCGGGAGGCCGAGGCCCATCTCGATCGGCTGGTCGAAAACGCCAAGCGGCTGCTGGCTGACGATTACGCGGCGATCCATCGCCACGCGCTTGACGCGCAACTCGCCGATTGCCGCAGCGATCTCGGCGAATTCGGCGTGAACTTCGACCGCTGGTACTCGGAGCAATCGTTATACGACTCGGGCAAGGTCGCGCGCGCAGTCGCACGGCTCGCTGCCACCGGGCAGGTCTACGCCAGGGACGGCGCGACGTGGTTTCGCGCGACGGCATTCGGCGACGAAAAAGACCGGGTCGTGCTGCGCGAAAACGGCCAATACACGTATTTTGCGTCCGACATCGCATACCATCTCGACAAAATCGAGCGCGGCTTCGACCTAGTGATCGACGTGTGGGGCGCCGATCATCACGGCTACATCCCGCGCGTCAAAGGGGCGCTTACCGCGCTCGGCGTCAACCTCGAGCAGCTGACCGTCGCGCTGGTGCAGTTCGCAGTGCTCTACCGCGGCGGGCAAAAAGTGTCGATGTCGACGCGTGCCGGCGAGTTTGTCACGTTGCGCGAGCTGCGGCAGGAGGTCGGCAACGACGCGGCACGCTTTTTCTATGTACTGCGCAAGAGCGACCAGCACCTGGATTTCGACCTCGACCTCGCCAAATCGCAAAGCAACGACAATCCTGTCTATTACGTGCAGTATGCGCATGCTCGCGTCTGCAGCGTCCTCGAGCAGTGGGGCGGCAACGTCGGCAGCCTTGCCGCAGCCGACCCGTCGCCGCTTGCCACCGAGCAGGAAGTCGCGCTGCTGGCGAAGCTGATGGAGTATCCGGTGGTGGTGGAAAATGCGGCGCGCGAATTATCGCCGCACCTGATCGCGTTCTACCTGAAGGGCTTCGCCGGCGAATTTCACAGCTACTACAACGCAACGCGCGTGCTGGTGCCGGAGGAGCCACGCAAGCTCGCGCGGCTCGCGCTAGCCGTTGCAGCGCGCCAGGTGTTGCGCAACGGACTCGCGCTGCTGGGTGTCTCGGCGCCGGAAAAAATGTAAGATTCCGTTATGAGCAAGGACTACAAAGGGTCGCATAAGAAAGCGGGCGGCAACAGTGGCGGCGCGGGCTCGTTGTTGATCGGCATATTGATCGGCTTGCTGCTGGGCCTCGGCATCGCGCTCGCGGTGGCTTGGTACATCAACAAGATGCCGACGCCGTTCCTCGCCCGCCCGGGGCCGCCCGCCAAGAGTGAGCCGCCGAAGGGCGCCGACCCCGCCAAAGCCGACGACAAGAACGGCAAATCACCGGACGGCAAACCGCGCTTTGACTTCTATAAGATCCTGCCCGGCTCGGAGGAGCCGGTCACGGAACAACAGTTCAAGGAGGCGCAGCAGAAACCGTCAACCGCACAGGCCAAAGAAACGTTCTTTTTGCAGGCCGGTGCGTTCCAGAATGCGCCCGACGCCGACAACCTGAAGGCGCGGCTCGCGCTGCTCGGCGTGGAGGCGACGATACAGACCACCACGTTGCCCGACAAGGGCGTATGGCACCGGGTGCGGGTTGGCCCTTATACTGCGATTGAGGAGCTCGATCGCGCGCGCGACGGCCTGAAACAAAACGGCATCGAAACCACTTTAATCAAGGTTCGCGAAGGACCGGCACAACCTGCCAGATAAAGTATACGGAGATGCGATGAGTCTGTTCAAACGCCTGGGCTATCTTGTGGCATTGCTGGCGCTGCTGGCGGCCGGCAGCGGCGGCGCGCAGCAGCCGGTGGCCGGCCGCGATTACACGCTGATCAATCCGCCGCAGCCGACCGACAGCGGCAAGAAAATCGAAGTGCTCGAATTTTTCTGGTACGGCTGCATCCATTGCTACCACCTCGAGGCTCCGCTCAAGGCGTGGCTCAAGCGCAAGCCGGCTGACGTCGAATATCGTTTCGTGCCGGCGGTATTCGACCCTTCGTGGGTGCCGCTTACCCGCACGTTTTACGCGCTCGACGCGATGGGCCTTGCCGGCAAGTATCATGACGACATCTTCCATGCGATCCATCGCGACAGACAAAAAGCGCTGGTCGCCGATCCGCGCGTGATCGCCGACTGGCTCGCCGGCAAGGGCGTCGACAAGCAGAAATTTCTCGATACCTACAACTCGTTTGCGGTGAACGGCCGCGCCCAGCGCTCGGCGGACATGACACGCAGCTACGACATCCCGGGCACCCCGGCGCTGGTCGTCGACGGCCGGTATCTGACCGAGCCTTCGATGGCGGTCAACCCCGACAACAGCGTCAATTACGAGCGTTTCTTCCGGGTTCTCGATCAACTGATCGCGCAGGCGCGCAAAGGTCGCAGCGGGAAAAAATAGGTCATGTCAAAGCGCGCTCACATCATGGTCCGGCTTGTCCTGTGCTGTCTCGCGTGCATGGCCGTCGCGCTGCCGGCGGCGGCGCAACAGCCAAGGCTCAACGCCGATTACCGCTTGATCCCGCAGCAACCGGTGGAGAGCGGCGACAAGATCGAGGTCATCGATTTCTTCTGGTACGGCTGCCCGTATTGCAATGAGCTGCAACCTCCTTTCGAGCGCTGGCGCAAGCGCATGCCCGCCGACGTTGTGCTGCGGCGCATACCCGTGGTTAGTCACGACAACTGGGGGCCGCATGCGCGGATTTACTTCGCGCTCGAAGCGCTGGGCGAGGTGGAACGACTGCACCTTGAGGTCTATCGCGGCTATCACGTCGAGGATTTGTACATGAGCAGGCCCGACGTGATGGAGCAGTGGGCGGTAAAACACGGCATCGACCGCGAAAAATGGCTGGCGGCCTACAATGCGCCGGAAATGGCACGGAAAATTCAGCGCGCCAAGGAACTCACCAGGAGTTACGACATTCAGGGCACCCCCTCGATCGTCGTCGACGGCCGCTACCTGACCTCGACCAGCATGACTCCCAATGTGGCGGCCATAATACCGGTGCTCGACGGCTTGATTCGCCAAGCGCGCGAGCAGCGGGCCGAGACGAGCAGCAAATAGCGTCCGCCGCTCGCGGCGGTAGCGCCGCCTTTCCCCGCGTCAACAGCAATTCCATGCTGCGCGTGATCATCACCGGCGCCTCGAGCGGCATCGGAGCCGCGTTGGCGTGACATTACGCGCAGCGCGGCGCGGTTAACCAGCGCGTTACTCGACGGTCACCGATTTCGCGAGATTGCGCGGCTTGTCCACGTCGTTGCCGCGCGCGAGCGCGGTGTGGTAGGCGAGCAGTTGCAGCGGGATGGTGTGCAGAATCGGGCTCAAAATACCCGCGTGGTCGGTGAGCGTGATCACGTGCACGCCGTCGCTCGGTTCGATATGCGCATCTTGGTCGGCCAGCACATAGAGTTCGCCGCCGCGCGCGCGCACTTCCTGCATGTTCGATTTGAGCTTCCCGAGCAGCGCGTCGTTGGGCGCAATTGCCACCACCGGCATGTTGCTGTCGACCAGCGCGAGCGGCCCATGCTTGAGTTCGCCCGCCGGATAGGCCTCGGCATGTATGTAAGAGATTTCCTTGAGCTTGAGCGCGCCTTCCATTGCGATCGGGTAATGAATGCCGCGCCCGAGAAACAGCGCGTGCTCGCGCTCAGCAAAACGCGTTGCCCAGCGCTTGATCAGCGGTTCGACCTGCAGCACGCGCGACAACGCGACAGGCAGGTGCCGCAGCGCCTGAATCAGTTCGCGCTCGCGCTCCGCCGTGAGGCGCCCGCGTAGTTTGGCCAGCACCAGCGTCAGCAGCACCAGCGCGGCGAGCTGGGTGGTGAAGGCCTTGGTCGAGGCGACGCCGATTTCGGGGCCGGCGCGGGTCAGGAAGCGCAGATCCGACAGCCGCACCAGCGCGCTTCCGGGCACGTTGCAGATCGTCAGGCAATGCGCGTGGCCGAGGCTCTTCGCATGGTTGAGCGCGGCGATCGT
>JAHFRL010000111.1 GCA_023266235.1 Betaproteobacteria bacterium | reverse complement strand
ATCACAAAAAGCTGGTTTGTCAAATGAAACAGCGCAAAGTCCGATCGCACAAGCGCGCGGATTCGCGTCCGCAGCGCGGCGCCGGCGGATCGCGCAAGCCACGCGGCGCAGCGCACCCCGGGCGTGAACACTCGGCGTTACGCAGCAGCGATCCGTTTCTCGCGCGCGAACGCGGCAAATATGACGAGCCGGTGCCGAGTCGCGAGATGATTCTGCAGACACTCAATGCGCAAGGCGTGCCGGTCAGTGACGCCGACCTCGCGCGCTTGCTCGGCATCACGGACAGCGAGCGCGAAGGTTTTGAGCGCCGCCTTGCCGCGATGCAGCGTGAAGGTCAGGTGATGCGCAACCGGCGCGCTGCAATCTGCGTTGTCACCAAGCTCGATCTAATCACCGGCAAGGTCCACGGACACCCGGACGGCTACGGCTTCGTCATCCGCGACGACGGTGGGCCCGACTTGTTCCTCGGCCCGGACGAGATGCACAAGGTTTTGCACGGCGACCGCATCGTGGTGCGTGAATCGGGAACCGACCGGCGCGGTCGGCCCGAAGGCAAAATTGTCGAAGTGCTGGAGCGCGCGAATAGTCGCGTCGTCGGGCGGCTGCACGACGAGCGCGGCGTGCTGTTCGTAGTGGCCGAGAACAAGCGCATCAGCCAGGAGCTGCTGGTGCCGCCGGGCGCTGCGCTGGGCGCAAGACCCGGCCAGGTCGTGATGGTGGAAATCGTCGAGCAGCCGGCCCGGCACGCGCAGCCTATCGCGCGCGTGGTGGAGGTGCTCGGCAACTATGCCGCCCCCGGCATGGAAATCGAGATTGCACTGCGCAAGCACGATTTGCCGAACGTGTTTCCGCGCGCGGTGGAAAAAGCGTGCGCTGGATTCAGCCTTGAAGTGACGCCGCAGGATATCGCCGGCCGGGAGGACCTGCGCCAGTTGCCGCTGGTGACCATCGACGGCGAGAGCGCCAGGGATTTCGACGATGCGGTCTATTGCGAGCCGCGCGGCAAAGGTTTCCGCCTGGTGGTGGCGATCGCCGACGTCAGCCATTACGTCAGGCATGGCGATGCGCTCGATGCCGAGGCGGGCAACCGCGGCAATTCGGTGTATTTTCCGCGGCGGGTAATCCCGATGCTGCCGGAGGTGCTGTCGAACGGCCTGTGTTCGCTCAATCCCGAGGTTGACCGCCTGTGCATGGCGTGCGACATGACGATAGACGCGCATGGCGATGTGCTCGGTTACCGGTTCTATCCGGCGGTAATGTGGTCGCATGCGCGGCTTACTTATACCGTGGTGGCCGAGACGCTCGCCAACCCGCAAGGCACGGCGGCGCAGCGGCATCGCCGCTTGCTGCCGCATATCTCGAATTTGCATCGGTTGTATCAGGTGCTGGTCAAAGCACGCGCGAAGCGCGGCGCGATCGATTTCGAAACCATCGAGACGCAGATGATATTCGACGCGCACGGCAAGATCGAGCGCATCGTGCCGGTGCAGCGCAACGACGCGCACCGCGTGATCGAGGAATGCATGCTGGCGGCCAACGTTTGCGCCTCCGATGTCCTGCGCGAGCACAAGCACCCGGCGCTCTACCGCGTGCACGAGGGACCGACGCCGGAGAAGCTCACCGCCTTGCGCGAGTTCCTCAAGGGCTTCGGGCTGCAGCTCGGCGGCGGCGATACGCCGCACGCGAGCGACTATGCCAGGGTCCTGGAACGCGCCAAAGCGCGGCCGGACGCGCAGTTGCTGCAGACCGTGATGCTGCGGTCGCTCAGGCAGGCGGTTTACAGTCCCGACAACGTTGGCCACTTCGGCCTCGCCTACGAATCCTACACGCACTTCACTTCGCCGATCCGGCGTTATCCCGATCTGCTCGTGCACCGTGCGATCAAGCAGGCGCTGCGCGGCGGGCGCTACGAGCCCGGCAACTGGCACGAGCTCGGCATGCATTGCTCGCAGACTGAACGGCGCGCCGACGAAGCGACGCGCGACGTCGAAGCGTGGCTGAAATGCTATTACATGCGCGACCGCGTCGGCGACAGCTTCAACGGCAGCATCAGCGGGGTGGTCGCGTTCGGGATATTCGTTGCGCTCGACGACGTTTATGTCGAGGGCCTGGTGCATGTTTCCGAGCTCGGCACCGATTACTTTCATTTCGACGCGGCGAAACACCAGTTGGTTGGCGAGCGCAGCGCGCAACGCTTCCGGCTGGGCGACCGCGTCGGCGTGCGGGTGGTGCGGGTCGACATCGAAACGAGCAGGATCGATTTCGTGCTGGCCTGAAAGCGGTGAATGGTGAATAGTAAGAGCAGCGCTTCGCGCACGACCATTTCCTATTTCCCATTCCCCATTTCCGCTTATGGCTGATACGCGCATCGTCTATGGTTTCCACGCAGTGATAAGCCGGCTGCGCCAGCACGCGGCGGGCGTGCAGGAGATCTATCTCGACGGCGCGCGCAACGATGCAAGGGCACAGGACCTGACGCGGCTTGCTGCCGGGCGCGGTGTGCGCGTCATGGCAGTGGATGCGCAGCGTCTCGACGGTCTGACGGGACACGCGCGTCATCAGGGTGTTGCGGCGCGCGTGCTCGCAGCCGCCGCCAGACACGATCTGCGCGAAGTTCTCGAAGACATCAGCGGGCCGGCCTTGCTGCTGGTGCTCGACGGCGTGCAGGACCCGCACAACCTCGGCGCGTGCCTGCGCGTCGCCGATGCATTCGGCGTGCACGCGGTGATCGCGCCCAAGGACCGGGCGGTGGGCATCACGCCCGTGGTGTCGAAAGTTGCCTGCGGTGCGGCCGAAACCGTGCCTTACATCGCGGTGACCAATCTGGCGCGGACCTTGCGTGAGATAAAGGATGCCGGTATTTGGATCATGGGCACCGACGAGAACGCAAGCGCCGGGCTCTTTGACGCCAAACTCACGGGCGCATTGGCATGGGTGGTCGGCGCCGAGGGCGAAGGCATGCGCAGGCTCACGCGCGAGCACTGCGACGAGCTGGTGCGCATCCCGATGGCGGGCACGGTCGAGAGTCTCAATGTCGCGGTTGCGGGCGGGGTTTGCCTTGCCGAAACCGTCCGTCAGCGCAACGCGCGGAAGAATTCATGACTTATTGAGCGGAGCGCGTACCTATTCACCCCGCCAGTGCCTGATTGGCCAGGGTCGCAAGCAAGATGCGGACCATGATCGGATTCTGGTGTGCGCACGCGGCAGCGGGCGAATTGTTGATCCACGTCAAATATTGCCCGCCCACCAGGTCGTAACCTGCCCTTAAGTATTCAAATGCCCAAGCCAACGAGGCCGGGCGGAAAGATGAGCTGAACATATGGCCCGCGGGGGCGGGTAAGGCTATTGCGTTCCACTCGTGACAAGGAGGGGGCGGTGAAGAACCATCTGCCACGTAAATCTCATCTGAATCGCCGGCTGATTGCGCTTGCGGTGGCGTCTTGTTTTGCTGCCGGGCTGGCGTTCGCCAATCCCACCGCGCCGACCGTTGTTAACGGCTCGGCGTCGATCCTCCAGTCCGGCAACCTGCTGCAGATCACCAACAGCCCCAACGCCATCATCAACTGGGGCAGCTTCTCGATCGGCGCAGCCGAGATCACTCGCTTCATCCAGCAGTCGCAGGCGAGCGCGGTCTTAAACCGCGTCATCGGCCAGGATCCCTCCAGCATTCTGGGCGCGCTGCAGAGCAACGGGCGCGTATTCCTCATTAACCCCAACGGTATTCTATTTGGCGCCGGCGCCCAGATCGATGTGGCGGGGCTGGTCGCCTCAAGCCTTAACCTCTCCAATGCCGACTTTCTCGCGGGAAGACTGAGGTTCACCGAAGTCCCCGGAGCGGGCAGCCTTCTCAACCAGGGCAACATCACTACGCAGCAGGGCGGCAATGTTTATCTTGTCGCGCCCAATATCACCAACAGCGGCATCATCACCAGTCCCAAGGGTGAGGTGGTGCTGGCGGCGGGCAAGAGTGTTGAGCTGGTCAATCCCGGCACACCTAATCTGAGAGTTGAGATTACCGCGCCGGACAACGAAGCACGCAACCTCGGACAGATCGTTGCGGACAGCGGCCGCATTGGAATCTATGCCGGGCTGATCAACCACTCGGGCACCATCCGCGCCGACAGTGTGGTAGTCGGCGAAAACGGACAGATTCTGCTCAAGGCGACCAAGGACGTCACGCTGGAAGCGGGTAGCGTCACTTCAGCCAACGGACCGAGCGGCGGCGCGATCAGCATCGAAGCGCAAGACGGGCTCCTGCGAACTACGGGCACGATCCAAGCAAACGGACTAGGTTCCCCCCCTTCCGAAGGAGGGGTGGCGGCGACAGCCGACGGGGTGGTTGAGGGCAAGGGCGGCACGATCGCGATAAACGCAGCTTGGGCAGGTCTTGGTGGAACGATATCCGCGGACGGGGCGACCCAAGGCGGTACCATCGACGTGACTGCCGGCGGATTGTCGCTCGCCGACCGCGTGAGTGCGACATCGCTTAGCGGCAGAGGCGGCGACATCAGCATGAACGTCGTCGGCAAGAGCTGGGAGACATCCACGTCAGTCGTCGACGCGAGCGGCGCGAGCGGCGGCACGATCACCCATATTGCCGGCCAGCAGATCACGACCTCGGGGAATTACCTTGCGACGGGATCGATCGGGACGGGCGGTCGCATTGATATCACCGCGCCAGCGACGAAGCTCCTGTCCACACAGATCGACGCGAGCGGTCTGACAGCGGGTGGCTCTGTGCGCATCGGCGGCGAATACCAGGGCGGCAAGAATCTGGCTATTGACGAACTCCCTAACGCCCAGCTTCTGGCGGTGAACGACGGCGTTCGGATACGCGCGGACGGAAAGGCCGAAAGTGGAGCGGGCGGTAGCGTGGTCCTGTGGGCCGATCAGAAGGCTGCAGTCTATGGGGACGTCTCCGCTGCGCCAGGCCCCACTGGCGCCGGCGGCTCGATCGAGATTTCCTCGGGCGACAAGCTCACTTTCGGCGGGATGGCCAGCGCGGGCCCCGGGGGCACCGTGCTGTTTGATCCGAAAAACGTCACCATCGGACCCGCCACAGGCACGAGCCAGTTTGCACTGGTGCTCGGCTACAACTACAACGACATCGCCGGAATTGACGGCGCCAACCTCGATGCAAGCGACGGGTTTGGACAGTCCGTTGCTTTGAGCGGCAGCGGCAGTCGGCTGGCGGTTGGCGCGTCTGGGGACGCGGGCGCAGGCAATTCGACCGGAGCCAACACCGGCGCGGTGCATCTCTTCACCTTTACCGACACCAACTTCTCGGGCGGCGCGCTCGCCGGAACCATCGGCAAGGGTTACAGCGGCGGGAAGAACCTCAATGTCTCGAACCTCGAGGCGGGCGACTTCTTCGGCGTAGCTGTGGCGCTTAATTCGGCGGGCGATCGGCTTGCCGCGGGTGCCCACCAGGACGCTGGCTTTGGCAACTCGTCAGGAAGCGGAACCGGGGCGGTATACCTGTTTACTTTCACAGACACGAGTTTCTCGGGGGGCGCGCTGGCAGCGACGATCGGCAAGGGGTATACCGGCGGGCAGAACGTTGATGTGTCGAGCCTCGAAGCGGGAGACGCGTTCGGTCGCGGTGTCGCGCTCAACGCCGCTGGCGACCGGCTTGCCGTTGGCGCAGTTGGCGACGCTGGACCGAGCAACCTCGCGGCTACGGGCGCAGTGCACCTTTTCACCTTTAGCGACACGAATTTCTCGGGCGGGACGCTGGCGGCGACGATCGGCAACGGCTATACCGGCGGCAAGAATGTAAGTGTCTCCGGGCTCGACGTCGGCGACCAATTCGGCCAATCCGTGGCGCTCAACGGCGCGGGGGATCGCCTCGCTGTGGGTGCGCCGGGCGATGATCATTTCTCCAATTTAGTCCCAGGCTCGAACTCTGGCGCGGTTCGGCTATTCACGTTCACCGACACCAGTTTCTCGGGCGGCGCGCTCGCGGCCACGATCGGCAAAGACTACACCGGTGGAAACAACTTCAATTTCTCGAGCGCGAGTGTAAGCGACGAACTCGGAACCGGAGTCGCGCTCAACGCACTGGGCGACAAACTTGCGGTTGGTGCGCGCGGCGACCAGGGCGCTTCCGGCTCCGGCAGTTTCGTGGGCGCGGTTCATCTCTTCACGTTCAGCGACACAAGCTTCTCCGGAGCGACGCTCGCTGGAACGATTGGCAAAGGCTATACCGGTGGCAAGAACGTCGATGTCGCGAGCCTGGAGAATCTGGATCAGTTTGGTTTCTCGGTGGCTCTCAATGGTGCCGGCGACCGGATTGCGGTCGGCGCCACCGGCGACGATGGCGTGGGGAATCTCACATCCAGTTCCGGCGCAGTGCGCCTGTTGACTTTTTCCGACACAAATTTCTCCAGCGGGACGCTCGCAGCCACGATCGGCCAAGGCTATACCGGCGGCAAGAACCTAAATGTATCGAGCCTGGAGGCGGGCGACTTCTTTGGCGTTGCCGTTGCGCTGAACGCCACCGGGGACCGGCTTGCGGTCGGGGCGATTCAAGACGACGGCGCGGGTAATCTCGTGACCAATTCCGGCGCGGTCCATCTATTCACTTTTACCGATACGAATTTCTCGGGCGGTACGCTGGCGGCGACAATCGGCAAGGGCTACACGGGCGGGAAGAACGTCGATGTCGCCAGCCTGGAGGCGAGCGACCAGTTCGGTTTCGGGGTCGCGCTGAACGCTGCGGGCGACCGCCTCGCGGTTGGAGCAAATCTCGACGATGGCGCGGGCAATGCGGCTACGGATTCCGGCGCGGTCCATCTCTTCACTTTTACCGATACGAATTTTTCGGGCGGTACGCTGGCGGCGACGATCGGCAAGGGCTACACCGGCGGTAAGAACGTGGATGTCACAAGTCTGGATTCTTCCGATCTGTTTGGCCAAGCGGTGGCGTTGAACGCCGCAGGCGACCGACTCGCGGTCGGGGCGATTCGAGACGCCGGCGCGGGCAATCTCGTGACCGATTCTGGCGCGGTGCATCTTTTCACCTTTACCGACACGAGTTTCTCAGGCGGGGCGCTCGCGGCGACGATCGGCAAGAGCTACACCGGCGGCAAGAACGTGGATGTCTCAAGCCTGGAGTCTTCCGACCTGTTTGGCAGCGCCGTGGCGCTGAACGCCACAGGCGACCGACTCGCGGTGGGGGCGTATGCCGACGCCGGCGCGGGGAATGTGGCGAGCTTCTCCGGCGCGGTGCGTCTGTTCACGTTCACCGACACGAGTTTCACCGGCGGGACGCTCGCGGCGACGATCGGCAAGGGCTACACCGGCGGCAACAATGTCGATGTCGCAAGCCTGGAGTCGGGTGACCAGTTTGGCATTGCGGTCGCGATGAACGCCACGGGCGACCGGCTCGCGGTCGGGGCGAATTTTGACGCCGGCGCGGGCAACGCGACGAGCTTCTCCGGCGCGGTGCATTTGTTCACGTTCAGTGACAGCAGTTTTTCGGGCGGGACGCTCGCGGCGACGATCGGCAAGGGCTACACCGGCGGCCAGAACGTGAATGTGGCAAGCTTGGAGGCGTTCGACCAGTTCGGAACCGCCGTGGCGCTGAACGCCTCGGGCGACCGGCTCGCGGTCGGGGCGTATGCCGACGACGGTGCGGGGAATGTGGCTGGCAACTCCGGCGCGGTGTATTTTTTCAACTTGGCCGCAGGCAATCCGGTTGCTAGCGCGACCTTTGCCAGCGACGCGGGCCTCAACTACACGATTACGCCCGCATCGATCACTGCGATCACCAACACCGGTTCGAGCGTCGTCTTGCAGGCCAATAACGATATCATGCTGGCGGCGTCATCGCCGATCACGACTTCGGCCGGCGGCGCCGGCGGCGCAATCACGATGCAGGCTGGGCGCAGCATTGTGCTCAATTCGAATATCACCACAGACAACGGCAACTTGACGGTTACCGCCAACGATCCTGCGGCGCAGGCAGCAAACAGGGATTCCAGCGCGGGTGGCATTACGATGGCGGCGGGCACCACGCTCAATGCGGGCACCGGCACGGTGACGCTCACGGTGGGCACGGGCGTCACCGGCGCACAGAGCGGGAACCTGGTAGTTGAAAGCATTATCGCCGCCAACGTGAATTTGCAGCAGAGCGGCAGCACAAGCGGTAGCAGCATCAACATCAACGCCCCGGTTACGGCGGGTGGGAACGTCACTTTGAGTGCAAGCGGAGCGCTCTCCGACATCGACATTGGCGCAAGCGGCGGCATCAGCACCACCGGAGCCGCGACCGCGACGCTGACCGCGGGCCACGATGTCGTCTTGCGCGGGGCGATCGCTGCGACAAGCGGCAGCCTCGGCCTAACCCTCAACGCGGGCAATCTGGTGCGCACGCCCAGCGGCGCAACGCTGACGCTCGACGGCGGCACGGGCGGAATGACGACTACCGTCAACGACGGCAAGACCTGGCAGAACGACGGCACGATAACGCTGCAGGGCGCGAGCACGATACGGCTGCCCAACGTCGGCGGTTACGCGACATTCAGCAACGCTGCGAGCGGAGTACTGAACGTCAATTCGACGGCCGGCTGGTCGTTCACCAGCGATCCATCCGTGCAGGGCGGTATCGTGAACAACGCCGGAACGATAAATATCAACAACAATACTTCGTGGGAAGCGGCGTTTACCAACGCGAGCACGGGCAACCTGAACATCGCGGCGAGCAAGTTACTTTCAATGCAGAATGGCCAGAGCATCGCGGGCACGGTGGATATCGGTTCGGGTGGAACGTTATGGGTATCCGAGAGGCACGGCACCAATGCGGCGTTCAATGCCACGACGATCAACGGGACAGGCACGCTCCAGGTCGTGGGAGGCGCTGGTCCCGTGGCGGATTTCACCAATGTTAATGCCAGCGCGGCGACGCTGCTCGTTGGGGGCGGCGGTACCGCCAACATTCTCAGTGGGACTTCGACTTTCGGCGCCTTGAGCATGGGCGGGGGCACGCTCACCGGTACGGGAACGATCAGTGGCAACGTCGACAACTCGGCGGGGACGGTGGCGCCGGGGGCGTCACCAGGCATTCTCACCATCAACGGCAACTACGCGCAGGGGCCGTTGGGGACGCTCGCCGTCGAGATCGGCGGCACCACCGCCGGCTCGCAGTATGACCAGCTCGTGGTGACCGGCAGTACGACGCTCGGCGGCACGCTCACCACAACGCTCAGCTTTGTCCCGGCCGCAAGCGACACTTTCACGATCATTCAAAGCAGCGGGCCGGTGAGCGGAGCCTTCGCCACCACCAACTTGAGCGGATTATCGCTGGCGACTAGCGGAACGATTAGCGGAACGAATGTCAGCCTCACGGCGCCCGCCCTAGTAAGCGTGGCGAGCAGCGCGGCGCTACCTCCGCCGGACGTGATCGCGGCCATCAACACAGTCGTTGCAGCGACCAATACCGTGATTACGGCGACCAATGAGAGCATTGCAGTTCCAACTCCAGAACAAACTCTCACGATCGATTCGAGCGACCCGACCACTGGAGACAACACGAGTATTACCACCATCATGAGCACCGCGTTCGAGTTGACGAGCATGGTCGGCCATTTCTTGACCACTGGAGACAACACGAGTATTACCACCATCATGAGCACCCCGATCGATGTAAAGACCGAAGACAAGGACGGGAAGGAGGAGGGCAACAAGCCGCTCAGTAAAGGACTCGAGCTGCAATGCAAATGATGCGCGTCGTTGCCACATCGAAAGCAGGAAAGAGGGCCAGCCTGAACGCGAACAAAGTCAGGTTCATGGCGGGAACCTTGCTGCTATCCAGCCTTGCGAGTTTTTCCGCGTTCGCCGCCGGGGCAGGTGAAGTCGTTCATCTGAACGGCACGCTCTCGGTGCAGCGGCCCGATGGGGCAATCCTGGTGCTGGGGCAGAAATCGGAAGTCCGCCCGGGTGACGTGCTGACCACGCAGAAGGACAGCTACGCGCAGATCAGTTTCAGCGACGGCAGCACGGTGACGATGCGTCCCTACACGCAGCTGAAAATCGACGCCTTCAACTTTGTGCAGGAAAAGCCGCAGGCGGACAATGCGTTCTTTCGGCTGATCAAGGGCGGCATGCGCACCGTGACGGGCCTGGTCGGCAAGCGCGGCAATCAGGATGCCTATCGCATCGGCACCACGACCGCGACGATCGGGATTCGCGGTTCCACCGGCGATACCATGGTTTGCGATCCGAGCTGCGAGGGGGTCGCGAAAGGCGGCGAGGCATTGCCGTCCGGCACTCACCACCAGACTCACAGCGGCACCTACACCATGCAAATCGACGCTCAAGCGGCGCCAAGAATCGTCCTCATCGAGGAGGGGCACACGGGGTATTCGGACGGGAAGGTTATCAGGGTGACCGTGGGCGGCATCGGCGGCGGGGCTGTTAACTTGCAAATTCCGCTTGGTGGGGGACTGGAAGGCGCCGCAAGTTGTAAGTAGCGTTAACACCTGTCGCGCTTTAACGATGCGAACGGTCGTGTCAGGGATAGTGCGATAATTGAATCAGGTCTGGAAATGCCGTACCAATGCCTGCGCCAGAGTGGTTTTGCCTGTTACTGGCACGCCGGTCAGCAGAATACTGACGCCTTTTTTGGTTCCAGATCGCTGGCTCATATATGTTGTTGCGTATAAGTTATAGGGATCATAATATTCTTTCGATCCGTGTTCTTAGTTATTGAAAAATCAAGAACTCCTCTGTATCGTAGATACCCGACCGGGATAACAAAATGCCTCCTGCGTGCAATTAGAACACTTGGGCATGCCAATAAAACACCGCCTCAGCGCGTTTGCGCTTGCCGCATGGATGAGCTTGATCACGTCCTGCGGAGTGGTCTTGGCGCAGGCGCCGTCGACTGAAGTTCCCGCCGTACCGAGCTTCGAGATCGTCCACTTCGAGGTGGTCGGCAACACGCTGCTCAAGCCGGAGGAAATCGAGAGCGCGATCGCGCCGTATGCCGGCAAACAAAAGGGCTTCGCCGATATCCAGCGCGCGCTTGAGGCGCTCGAGCAGGTCTATCGAGACCGCGGCTATGGGGTGGTGCAAGTGCTGCTGCCGGAACAGGACATTACGCGTGGCGTGGTGCAGTTGCGAGTGATCGAGCCGCGCATGGGCAAAATCGTCATCGAAGGCAACCAGCACTTCGACGCAAGCAATATTCGCGCGAGCCTGCCGGGACTGCAGCCGGGTGCTACCCCGAACTCGCAAATGATCGCGCGCAACCTGCAATTGCTGGCCGAGCATCCGGCCAAGCAGACCACGGTGCTGCTGAAGTCGGGCGCGACCGATAAGGAAATCGACGCGACCGTCAAGGTCAGCGACGAAAAGCCGCTCAAGTTCGTCGTGACGCTGGATAACTCCGGCACTACTGACACCGGCCGCTTCCGCACCGGCATCGGCATGCAGCACTCGAATCTGTTCAATCGCGACCATGTTCTGAACCTGCAGTATGTGACCAACCCCGAGCACCCGGGCAAAGTCCAGATCTACGGCGCCGGCTATCGCATCCCGTTTTATGCGCACAACAGCTCACTCGACTTTTTCGCCGGCTATTCCAACGTCAGCTCGGGCACGGTGGGGGGGCTGTTCAACGTCAGCGGCAGCGGCACCATTATGGGCGCGCGCTACAACCTGCACCTGACGAAGATCGGCGAGTACGAGCAGAAACTGGCGTTCGGGCTCGACTATCGCGCCTACAAGAACGACGTGACGCTGGTGGGCATCACCGGCGGTCTGGTGCCGGACGTCACGGTGCGCCCGGCGAGCATCGGCTATAACGGGCTATGGCGCATGACCAGTGCCGAGGCCGGGTTTTACGCGGTCTACTCGCAAAACATCCCGGGCAGCAATGACGGCGGCGAGAACAGTTTCAAGGCATCGCGCGCCGAGGCGACCGCGGACTACCGGATCTGGCGCGGGGGGGCGAATTACACTCAGGTGTTCGCCAAGGAATGGCAGGCCCGCGCGGTCGTGAATGGCCAGTACAGCGGTCATGCGCTGGTGGCGGGCGAGCAGTTCGGGTTCGGCGGGCCGGATTCGGTGCGCGGCTTCAACATACGTGAAGTGGCCAACGACAAGGGGTATGCGGCCAGTTTCGAAATTTATACGCCGGAGATGGGTTCGAAGTTCGGCTGGAAGGACGTAAAAGCCCGGTTGCTTGCGTTCTACGACATGGGCAGCACCGGCCGCAACAGCATCCAGCCGGGCGAATCGTTCGGGCAATTCGGGAGCAGTATCGGCATCGGGCTGCGGATGACATACGGCAAGCACTTCAACTTGCGGCTGGATTTTGCCCAGGTCGACCATCCGACGGGCAATCAGGCCCGGGGCGACCAGATGCTGCAGGCGAGCATGGCCGTTCCATTCTAGGCCGGCGCCGCGTTCGCGGTTGCTGTCACCCTGAAACTTCTGTAGAATCCGCGCCTTCGGTCGACGCCCGCTTGGGCCGGCGACCACTATCCTTGCCTCACCGTCCACGCATAACGGGAGGCCGATCAGCGCAACATAAGCCCATAAGGAGATGCTTGATGCGACATTACGAAATCATTTTTATCGTTCATCCCGACCAGAGCGAGCAGGTGCCGGGGATGGTCGAGCGCTATCGCTCGATGGTCCAGTCCAAGGGCGGCAAAGTCCACCGGCTCGAGGATTGGGGCCGGCGCCAGATGGCCTATCCAATCCAGAAGATGCACAAGGCACACTACGTGCTGATGAACATCGAGTGCAACAATGAAACACTCGATGAGCTGGAGCATGCCTTCAAATTCAACGACGCGGTGCTGCGTCACCTGACCGTCAAGATGACGGCGGCGGTGACGGCGCCTTCGCCGATGATGAAAGAGGAAAAATCGCGCTCGCTGACCCAGGCCCTGGACGAAGCGCCCAAAGCGGCGCCGGCGGCAGAGGAAAAAGCCGCATAAGTGAAACGCAATGAGGTCGTGATCGACGGCCGCTTGCTGAAGCGCGGTGCGCTGCGCTATACCCCGGCGGGAACGCCCGCCGTTGATTTGCTGATCGGGCATCGTTCGCTCCAGAACGAAGCCGGCAGCCAGCGCGAAACGCGCTGCGAAATCGAAGCGGTGGCGCTGGGCGATATGGCGGTCAGGCTCGGCGCGCTGAAACTCAATCGGTCACTGCGGATCAGCGGCTTCCTCGCGCAGAACAGCCTTGGCATTCGCAAGCTGGTGCTGCACATAGTGAGTGCGGAACCGATAGTCGGCGGCGACCACGAATAGCATCAGGAATCAAGGAGATTACAGTGAAACCACGCAGCAGCAGGACCGGAAAAGGCAGAAACGGCAAGGGTGACAAAGACAAGAAACGCGGCCCGAAGCAACTGTTTCGCCGCAAGAAGTTCTGCCGCTTTACGGTGGAAAAAGTCAAACAGATCGATTACAAAGATATCGATGTGCTCAAGGATTTCGTCAACGAAAACGGCAAGATCATTCCGGCGCGCATCACCGGCACCAAAGCGCACTACCAGCGCCAACTGAGCGACGCGATCAAGCGCGCGCGGTTCCTGGCGCTGCTGCCGTTCACCGACCTGCACTGAGGGGGCTACGATGCAAGTAATTCTGCTCGAAAAAGTGACCAATCTCGGTCAATTGGGCGAAATCGTCAAGGTAAAGAACGGATTCGCGCGCAATTATCTGATCCCGCATGGCAAGGCCAAGCGGGCGACGGAAGCGAACATCGCCGAATTCGAAAAGCGCCGCGGCGAGCTCGAAAAGGCGCAAGCCGACGCGCTGGCCCAAGCGCAGGAGCGCGCGGCCAAGCTCGACGGGCTGATGGTGCAGATCACGCAAAAAGCCGGTGTCGACGGCAAATTATTCGGTTCGGTCACCAACGTTGATATTGCGGAAGCGCTCAAGGCGCAGGGTTTCGAGGTGCCGAAAGCGGCGATTCGCATGCCGCAGGGGCCGCTCAAGCAGGTCGGCGACCAGCCGCTGAAGATCGCATTGCATGCCGACGCGGTCGTCACCATCACGGTGTCGGTGCTCGGCGAGCAGCAGGCTTAGTCGCTCATTTAAAAGAGCATTTTTGGCGGTCAAGAAAGGGCTGGCGACGGCCCTTTTTTTTCGGTAAATTGCAGCGTGGCGTGCGCTTTTTCCTGCGCCCGGCCCGGCCTGAAAAAATCCGATTCAATAAGCAATTAAAAGATATCGCAAGAAGCTGACATGGCGCAGGCGGTAACCCCGATTACACGCGATCCGCAGGTCGATGCCCTCAAGCTGCCGCCGTATTCGCTCGAGGCCGAGCAAGCGGTGCTCGGCGGGCTGCTGCTCGACAATGGCGCATGGGAAAAAATCGCCGATGCGGTCAGCGACAGCGATTTCTACCGCGCCGACCATCGCCAGATTTATCGCCACATATCGCTGCTGGTCGAGGACAACAAGCCCGCTGATGCGCTGACGGTTGCCGAGAGCCTCGAGCGCAGCGGCAAGCTCGAGGAGGTCGGCGGCCAGGCGTATATCGGCTCGCTCGCGGTCAACACGCCGAGCGCCGCCAACATCCGGCGCTATGCCGAAATCGTGCGCGAGCGCGCGATCATGCGCAAGCTCGCCGAGGTTGGCACCGACATCACCGAATCCGTTTTCAATCCGCTCGGCCGCTCGGCCAAGGATCTGCTCGACAACGCCGAGAAGCAGGTGTTTGCGATCGCCGAGGCCGGCGCGCGCGGGCGGCAGGGTTTCCACGAGATTCAGCCCTTGCTGACGCAGGTGGTCGAGCGCATAGACACCCTCTACAAGCGCGACAATCCGAGCGACGTCACGGGCATTCCGACCGGATTCAGCGATCTTGACCGCATGACTTCCGGGCTGCAGCCGGGAGATCTGGTGGTGGTTGCGGGACGCCCGAGCATGGGCAAAACCGCGCTGGCGCTCAATATCGCCGAGCATGTCGCGCTGAGCGAAAAAATGCCGGTCGCGGTGTTCAGCATGGAGATGGCCGGCACGCAACTGGTCATGCGCATGCTCGGGGCTCTGGGACGACTGGACCAGCACAAGATGCGCACCGGCGCGCTCAACGACGACGATTGGCAGAAACTGACTGCCGCCGTCGGCAGGCTCAACGAGGCGCCGGTATATATCGACGAGAGCGGCATGCTGAATCCGACCGAATTAAGGGGCCGGGCGCGCCGGCTGCACCGTCAGTGCGGCGGCCCCGGGCTCGGCCTGATCGTGGTCGATTATCTGCAGCTGATGGAAACCGGCGACAGCAGCGAGAACCGCGCGACCGAAATCGCGGAGATCTCGCGTTCGCTCAAAGCCGTGGCCAAGGAGCTCAATGTGCCGGTGATGGCGCTGTCGCAGCTCAACCGCGGGCTCGAGCAGCGCCCGAACAAGCGTCCGGTGATGTCGGATCTGCGCGAATCGGGCGCGATAGAGCAGGATGCGGATCTGATCCTGTTCATTTACCGCGACGAAGTTTACAACCCGGAATCGGCCGAGAAGGGCAGTGCGGAAATCATCATCGGCAAACAGCGCAACGGGCCGATCGGCACCATCAAGCTGACTTTCCTCGGCCAGTACACGCGGTTCGAAAATTTCGCGGCACCGGGGCGGTTCTAAGACTAACGTTTTGCTCTGCCGCGGGCCTGCAATACCCCTTGCAATATCGCAGCGCTGGTGGCCCGTCGGCAGCAGCTGGGGTTAGAAGTCACTTTTTCACCACCGACGCCACAAAGTATGGATTTTCCCCGCATGTAAGGATGAACTTTCCTCGACTTTCTCCGCGCACTTCGAGCAATGGCTTATACCGCTTTGCGTTTCGTCGAGAACATGAATCCAAGATTTCCTCAAACGTCAGACCCGCGCGCGCCGCAAGTACACGAAGGACCGAGGCCATTTCCTTCTCGGAGAGGCTTCCCAGCGGCACGTGGTCCTCAAATATTCTCGTGGTACTTCGGTAGCCAACGATCCGCCAATACTCTTTGGTGCGCATGGTGACTTCTAACGAATAGGATTTTATCCGCGATGCGAGAGCATGGTGGATAAAATCGGTTGGACTGAACCGCTGGATTCAGGGCGACGCGGTTTGGGATTTACAAGGTGGCCGTGGTGGCGGGCGGTGG
>JAHFRL010000216.1 GCA_023266235.1 Betaproteobacteria bacterium | reverse complement strand
AGAAGGCGCAGAGAACACAGAGTAAAAACAAACAATGAAACATGTCAATGTGCTTGTAGCGGGCCATGGCTGTGTTGCCTGCTTTGCATCGTTATGATCTGCGCATTGCCACCGCCGTTCAGCCGTGGCAGGATAATCGGATGCTTTTTCTACAGTCTCGTTAGACGGGCAGCTTCGATCACTGGAGCCGGACGTTGAGGCAACACATGACTCTAATAGTTGCTTACTCAAGTCCAGAAGCTCAGATACTCGCAGGGGCGAAAGCGACCGGGAAGCCGAGCGGAAAAGTCAAACGGTCCGTCTCGCGGCCAACGCCGTGGATTTTATCAACACAATCCGCACCATCTAATCGCAGTATCATTCGCTCCAAGCGCGAAGGCGGCGCGTAACGTAGAGCGGTGTTTCGATGCGAACGATATTGGCACGCGCATTGTTAGGTTTACTGGCTGGTTGCGCGACGGCTCCGTCTCAGGACGCAGCGCGAATGTGGGTCGAGCGTCTGAGTCCATCCTGCGAAAGTCGGGGTTTTGAGGAATGGACTCCGGCGTGGACCGAGTGCATCCGAAACAGCTATGCAGTGCGCTCCCAGGAGCAGATGCAGACACTAACCCATCCGCTTGATTCGCCGGCGTACACGCACACCTACTGTGCGCCGAGTTATGGTGACAAATATAACTGCATCAGCTTTTGAGCGAGTCGAAACGACTGGCCATATGAGATAATTATTAATTTTCTGTTAACGTACCAACTGCAAATCAATAGCCTGGGGTGGCAATGCCATATTATGTTGAGGGTCTGAGTAAGGTTCCCGGCGGTAAGGGAGACGTGCGGCGTATTGGCGAGTATGAGTCTCTAGCGGACGCCATCAAAGCAGCGGAACAGGTGATAGACGGGTTTCTGCAAAGCATCCTGGAACCTGATATGACCGCCGCTGATCTTTTTTCCAAATACAACGACCGGGGAGAAATTCCGTTCATTTTTCGTGATGGAGACAAAACGCTCAACGTTAAAGGCTTTAACCACTTCAGTTATGCGCTGGCCCGATGCGGCTCGATCTGCGGACCTAAGGCAAACGCGGCTGCCAAGTGAGCATGGCGCCTTCCAGAGGAAGGGGGTCAGTGCTTCACGTTACAGAGGAAGGGGTCACCCACTCTGTCCTGCACACCAAAGCCGCCGCCCAGGCTACTGGCAGGCGAGGGTCCGCCGCTGACTCTGGCTGCTGCGGACAGGCCGCGAGCGCCGCACCATATCGGCCGTCTGCGCTGGCCCGCCGCAGAGCACGACGTCGGTGCTTCTTACCATTCGCTATTTCCTGTTCGCCATTTACCGCTTTTTGTGTCTTGGCGGCTAATATAGAGCATGGTCTTTATCCAAACTCCACCCGAGCTGGGTAATCAATATACGACCGACCGTGCTCTGCGCGGGCTGCTGGAGCGCGCGCTGCCGGCCGACGTGCTGCACGAAATCGAGGCTTCGCTCAATGCGATGGGCGAGCTTGCGGGCGGCGAGCTCTACCGCATGCAGCTTGCCGACCGCGGCAACGAGCCCGTGCTCACGCAGTGGGACGCGTGGGGCAATCGCATCGATCGCGTCGACGTTTCGCCGCTGTGGCAGAAAACCGAGCGCATCGCGGCGGAGCAGGGGCTGGTCGCGCTCGCGTATGAGCAAAAGCACGGCGCGTATTCGCGCTTGCACCAGTTCGCGCTGGCGTATCTGTTCATGCCGTCGACCGATTTCTACGGCTGTCCGCTCGCAATGACCGACGGCGCGGCGTGCGTGCTGCAGGGATCAGGTAACGAAAAACTGATCCGGCGCGCGGTGCCGCACCTGACGACGCGCGAGCCGTCGCAATTCTGGACCAGCGGCCAGTGGATGACTGAGCTGACCGGCGGCTCCGACGTCGCGCTCAGCGAAACCGTCGCGCGCCGCGACGGCGACCGGTGGCGTCTGAGCGGTCACAAGTGGTTCACTTCAGCGATCACTTCGCAAATGGCGCTGACGCTGGCGCGGCCGGAAGGCAATCCCGCCGGAGGCAAAGGGCTCGCGTTGTTCTATGTCGAGACGCGGGATGCTGCGGGCATGCCCAACCGTATTCGCGTCAATCGCCTGAAAGACAAGCTCGGCACGCGCAAGGTGCCGACCGCCGAGATCGAGCTCGATGCAACGCCGGCCGAGCTGGTGATGGGCGCCAGCGACGGCATCCGCAACATCGCGCCGCTGCTCAACATTACGCGCACCTGGAACAGCGTGTGCGCCGCCGCCTTCATGCGCCGCGGACTGACGCTGGCGCGCGATTATGCCCGGCGCCGCGTCGCGTTCGGCGCGCCGCTCGCGCGCAAACCGCTGCACGCCGACACACTCGCCGGTCTCGAAACCGAGTTCCAGGGTGCGCTGCAGCTCGCGTTCTTGGTGGTCGAGCTGCTCGGTCGCAGCGAGGCGGGACGCGCGAGCGAACAGCAGGCGCGATTGCTGCGGTTATTAATCCCGATCGTGAAGCTCACGACCGCGAAGCAGGCGGTCGTGGTGCTGTCGGAGACGATCGAGTCGTTCGGCGGCGCCGGCTATGTCGAGGACACCGGTCTGCCGCTGCTGCTGCGCGACGCGCAGGTGCTGCCGATCTGGGAGGGCACGACCAACGTGCTGGCGCTCGATGTGCTGCGCGCATTGCCGGCGGCCGGCGGTATCGCGATCCTGCAGCGTGAGGCGCGCTCGCTGCTGCAGGGCGTGCGCGAGACGAGTCTGATCCGGATTTCCGCGCTCATCGAGCATGCGCTCGAAGCCGCAGCGGCCTGGCTCGGGCAGGCACAGCAGGCGGGCGAAGCCGAGACCGAGGCCGGCGCGCGGCGTTTCGCACTGACGCTCGGTCGCGCATTCGAGCTCGCGCTGCTCGCGCGCCAGGCGCAGTGGACGTCAGACAATCAGCGCGGCAATTACGCGCTCGCCGCGGCACGGCGCTTCAGTGCCGCGCCAATCAACCTGATTGCCGGCATGAATCGCGATGATTCTGCGGCGTTGCTGAGTGACTGAGAGCGCATTTCGGGATGAAGGTAGCGCAGGCGACTCGCCTGCTCCGATCTCATTGCAGGCGGGTCGCCCGCGCTACGCTGAAACTTGAGCAAGGACTACGATGCAAAGTACGATGATGAATTACCCGCTCACGCTTGCGCATATCCTCGATCGCGCAGGCAGGCTGTTCGGCGCATCCGAAATCGTGTCGCGGCTGCCCGACAAGTCGCTGCACCGCTACCGCTACCGCGACTTCCGGCGCCGCACGCTCGCGCTCGGCGGCGCGCTGCAGGCAGCGGGGCTCAGGCAAGGCGACCGCGTTGCGACGCTGATGTGGAACCACTACGCGCACCTCGAAGCCTACTTTGCGATCCCGTGCGCCGGCGGCGTGCTGCATACGCTCAACCTGCGGCTGCATCCCGACGACATCGCCTACATCGCCGGTCATGCCGGCGACCGCTTCCTGATCGTTGACGACGTGCTGCTGCCGCTTTACGAAAAGTTCAAAGACAAAGCCGGGTTCGAGCGCGTGATCGTGGTGCCGTTGAGCGGTAGCAAGGTTGCAGCGGGCCGCGACGATTACGAGCAGTTCATTGCCGGCGCTCCCGCGTTGAAGGCGCCGCAGCTCGATGAGAACGACGCGGCGGGCATGTGCTACACCTCGGGCACGACCGGCAAACCGAAGGGCGTGGTCTATTCGCACCGTTCGCTGGTGCTGCATTCGCTCGCGTGTGGGCTGGGCGATACGCTGGGGCTCATGCAGAGCGACACGCTGTGTCCGGTCGTGCCCATGTTCCACGTCAATGCCTGGGGTCTGCCGTTCACCGGCGTGATGGTGGGATGCAGGCTGGTGCTGCCCGGGCCGCATCTCGACGCGGCGAGCCTGCTCGATCTGTATCAGTCGGAGCGGGTCACGATCACCGCCGGCGTGCCGACGATCTGGATGAGCATCCTGCAGGCGCTTGAGAAAAACCCGGCGCAATGGAAGCTCACGCCGGGAATGCGCATGATCGTCGGCGGCGCGGCGGCGTCCGAGGCGATGATCCGCGCGTTCGATCGCCTCGATCTGCGCGTGCTCCACGCATGGGGCATGACCGAAACCACGCCGCTCGGCACCACGGGTTACCTCAAGCACCACCTGCAGGCGTTGCCCGGGGACGAGCGCTACGCGTACCGCAACAAGCAGGGCATTCCGGCGCCGTTTGTCGAAGTGCGCGCAATGGCGGATAACGAAGAAGCGCCGTGGGACGGCAAGACCCTGGGCGAGCTGCAGGTGCGCGGGCCGTGGATCGCCGCGAGCTATTACCGGCTCGACGCCGAAGCCGACAAGTGGACTGCCGACGGCTGGTTTCGCACTGGCGACGTGGTGACGATAGACGCCGAGGGCTACGTCAAGATCACCGATCGCACCAAGGACCTGATCAAGTCGGGCGGCGAGTGGATCAGCTCGCTCGATCTCGAGAACGCGCTGGCCGGCCATCCGGCGGTGCATGAAGCCGCGGTGATCGCGGTCCCGCATCCGAAGTGGGACGAGCGTCCGCTGGCGGTAATCGTGCTGAAACCCGGCACCACGGTGGGCGAGCAGGAGTTACGCGATTATCTGGCGCCGAGGTTCGCGAAGTTCTGGCTGCCGGATGCGTTCGCGTTCGCAGCCGAAATTCCGCGCACCTCGACGGGAAAGATGATGAAGGCTAAACTGCGCGAACAGTTCAAGAACTGGGAGTGGACATGACCGGGAAAATCCAGATCGATATCGTA
>JAHFRL010000110.1 GCA_023266235.1 Betaproteobacteria bacterium | reverse complement strand
CGGCCGACGCGCCGAATTCCATCGCGACCACCGCCTCGGCGATCAGCTCCGAGGCCAGCGGCCCGATGATGTGCACGCCGAGTACGCGGTCGGTCCGGGCGTCGGCCAGAAACTTGACCATGCCGGTGGTATCGCCGAGCGCGCGCGCGCGGCCGTTGGCCATGAACGGGAAAGTGCCGGCACGGTAATCGACGCCGGCAGCCTTCAGCTGCTGCTCGGTCTGGCCGACCCAGGCGATCTCCGGCGAGGTGTAGATCACCCATGGCACGGTATTGAAGTCGACGTGACCATGCTGCCCGGCGATGCGCTCGGCGACGGCTACGCCTTCCTCCTCGGCCTTGTGGGCGAGCATCGGACCGCGCACCACGTCGCCGATCGCCCACACGTTCGGCAAGCTGGTGCGGCACTCGTCGTCGACCGCCACGCAGCCGCGCTCGTCGATCCTGAGTCCGACCGCGGCGGCGTTGAGCCCGTCGGTGTTCGGCACGCGCCCGATCGAGACGATCAGCTTGTCGAAGGTCGCGCTCTGCGCAGCGCCGGCGTTGTCGGCGTAGTCGACGGTCACGGTCTTTTTTGCGGTGACTTTGGTGATTTTCACGCCGGTATGGATCGCGAGCCCCTGCTTGGCGAACACCTTGGACGCTTCCTTGGCAATCTGCTCGTCGACCATGCCCAGAAACGCCGGCAGCGCCTCGAGTATCATCACCTCGGCGCCGAGCCGGCGCCATACGCTGCCCATCTCGAGGCCGATCACGCCGGCGCCGACCACTCCGAGACGTTCAGGCACTTCCCGCATCGCCAGCGCGCCCGTGTTCGACAGGATGAGCTTCTCATCGAACCCGGCACCGGGCAACGCGCGCGGATTCGAGCCGGTGGCGACAATCACGTGCTTCCCGACCAGCGTTGCTGCGGGCTTGCCGGCGATCTTGATC
Source organism: Betaproteobacteria bacterium (assembly GCA_023266235.1). Taxonomy (GTDB): domain Bacteria; phylum Pseudomonadota; class Gammaproteobacteria; order Burkholderiales; family SG8-41; genus PALSA-1004. Next base: position 15,208 of record JAHFRL010000110.1, on the reverse strand, counting down.
TCCCAGCCGTCGGTGCTATCCCGCGCAAAGCTGCCGCGGCCGTGGAAGAACTCGATCTTGTTCTTCTTGAACAGGAACACGATGCCGTCGTTGTTCTGCCTGACCACCTGGTCCTTGCGCGCAAGCATCTGTGCAAGATCAAGACCGAGCCCCTTCACCTGGATGCCGTGCTCGGCGAATCGGTGTCCCGCGTGCTCGAAGTTCTCCGAGGATTGCAGCAGCGCCTTGGACGGGATGCAGCCGACGTTGGTGCAGGTGCCGCCGAGCGCCGGCTTGCCGTCCGGGGCGCCCCAGTCATCGATGCACGCCGTCCCGAGCCCGAGCTGCGCGGCACGGATCGCGGCGATATAGCCGCCCGGCCCGCCGCCGATCACTACCACGTCAAATGTTTTTGCCATGAGGAGAAGCGTGAAAAGTGAAATGTGAAATGTGAAACGTATGCAGCGCGAACAAAAGGATTTTACCTTTCACCATTCACTATTCACGTTTCACTAGATATCGAGCAACATGCGCGCGGGGTCTTCCAGCGCCTCCTTCATCGCGATCAGCGACAACACCGCCTCGCGGCCGTCGATGATGCGATGGTCGTACGACAACGCCAGATAGTTCATCGGCCGGATCATGATCTGGCCGTTCTCGGCCACCGGCCGTTCCTTCGTCACATGCACGCCGAGGATCGCGCTTTGCGGCGGATTGATGATCGGCGTCGACAACAGCGAGCCGAACACGCCGCCGTTGGAAATCGAGAACGTGCCACCCGTGAGTTCCTCGATCGTGAGCTTGCCGTCCTGCGCGCGCTGGCCAAAGTCGGCGATCTGCTTCTCGATATCGGCGAGCGCGAGCTGGTCGGCGTTGCGGATGATGGGCACCACCAGGCCGCGCGGACTGCCGACCGCAATCCCGATGTCGTAATAACCGTGATAAATGACGTCGTTGCCGTCAACCGACGCATTGACGACCGGGTAGCGCTTGAGCGCCGTCACCGCCGCCTTGACGAAGAACGACATGAAGCCGAGCTTGACGCCGTGCTCCTTCTCGAACTTCTCCTTGTAGCGGTTCCTGAGGTCCATCACCGGCTGCATGTTGACTTCGTTGAAGGTCGTCAGTATCGCCGCCGTCGCTTGCGACTGCACCAGCCGCTCGGCGATGCGCGCACGCAAGCGGCTCATCGGCACGCGCTGCTCGGGACGCTCGCCCAGCGCACTCAGATCGACTGCCGGGGCCGGCGCACGCAGGGGAATCGGCAGCGGCGCCGCCGGCGCTTTAGCCGCCGGCTGGCGGCCTGCTTGCATCGTGTCGAGCACATCGCCCTTGGTAACGCGCCCGCCGCGGCCGCTGCCACTGATGCCGCGAGGGTCGATCTTGTGATCGGCGGCAATCTTCCGCGCTGCCGGCATCACCGCCGGTGCGGCCGCTTGCGCGGGTTTGGCCGGCTGCGGTTGCGCTGCCGGCGCAGCCGCACTCCGGGCCGCCGCTTGCGGTTTGCCATCGGTGTCGATGGTCGCAATCACTTCCTTGCTGACGACAGTGCCGCCGTCACCTTTGATGATCTTGGTCAGCACGCCGGATTCCGGTGCCGGGGTCTCGAGCACGACCTTGTCGGTCTCAATATCGACCAGGTTCTCGTCGCGGCTGACGAATTCGCCGATCTTCTTGTGCCACGACACCAGTGTCGCCTCGGCAACCGATTCCGACAGTTGCGGCACTTTTACTTCCATTAGCATGATTGCTCCGGTTTCGCCCGCGGTTCCCTACATCATCCCGTCCGTGCTCGATACTGCGCCCAGCGTGAGCGCCAGGCCGACCAGTTCTTTTTGCTGCTTCTCGTGCAGTGACTTGTAGCCGGCCGCGGGGGTCGCCGAAGAATCGCGCCCGGCGTACGTCAGCCTCTGGTGCGCCAGCAGATGCCGCACCAGATAATGCTGGATGCGGTGCCACGCGCCCTGGTTGCGCGGCTCTTCCTGGCACCACACGACCTCGGTCGCGTCCCTGTACTTCTCGATCTGCGCCTTGAAATCCTCGTGCGGAAACGGATAGAGCTGCGCGATGCGCACCAGCGGCACGTCCTTGATGGCGCGCTCGCGGCGGCCGGCGCGCAGGTCGTAAAATACCTTGCCGCTGCAGAATACGATGCGTCTTACCTGCCTGGGATCTATGCTGTCATCCCATTCCTCGTTCACGGGATGGAAGCGGTCGTTGGCGAATTCCTCGAGCGGCGACACCGACTCCTTGTGGCGCAGGATGCTCTTGGGCGAAAAAATGATCAGCGGCTTGCGGTGCGGGCGCACCATCTGCCGCCGCAGCAGGTAATACATCTGCACCGGCGTCGCCGGCACGCATACTTGCATGTTGTAGTCAGCGCACAGTTGCAGGAAGCGCTCGATACGGCCTGATGAGTGCTCCGGGCCGGCGCCTTCGTAGCCGTGCGGCAGCATCATCGTGAGCCCGCACATGCGTCCCCATTTGATTTCGCCCGAGGCGATGAACTGGTCGATCACAACCTGCGCGCCGTTGACGAAGTCGCCGTATTGAGCCTCCCAGATCACGAGCTCGTTGGGACCGGACGTGGCGTAACCGTACTCGAAGCCGAGCACCGCTTCTTCCGATAGCACCGAATCGATAATGACGAAATCGCCCTGCTTCTCGCCCACATGCTGCAACGGCATGTAAGTACCCTGGTCCCAACGCTCGCGATTCTGGTCGTGCAGCACCGCGTGGCGGTGGAAAAATGTGCCGCGGCCGACATCCTGCCCGGAAATCCGCACCGAGTAGCCCTCGTTGAGCAGCGTCGCGTAGGCAAGATTTTCCGCCATGCCCCAGTCAAGCGGCAGCTTGCCTTCCGCCATCAGCCGGCGGTCGGCCATGATCTTTTCGACGCGCGGATGCAGCTTGAAATTCGGCGGGACTTCGGAGATCCTGCGGCCGAGCCGGCTCAGCAGCTCGAGCGGCAGCCGGGTATCGTCATTCTCGTTCCACTTGGTGCCGATAAACGGCTTCCAGTTCACCTCGAACGGCGGCTTGTAGTTCGACAATACCGTCTGGTTGGTGTGATAACCGTTGTCGAGCGCGTTGCGGTAAGTCTTGATCAGGGCGTCCGCATCGGTTTCGGCAATCACGTTCTCCGCCACCAGCCGGTCGGCGTAGATTTTGCGTGGCGTCGGATGCTGATGGATTTTCCTGTACATCAGCGGTTGCGTGACCATGGGCTCGTCCTGCTCGTTGTGGCCGAGCCGGCGGTAGCACACCAGGTCGATCACCACGTCCTTGCTGAATGTCATGCGATAGTCGAGCGCAATCTCGGTCGCCAGGCACACCGCCTCCGGGTCGTCGCCGTTGACGTGGAAAATCGGCACCTCGAGCATTTTTGATACATCGCTGCAATAGAGCGTAGAGCGCGCATCGCGCAGATCGGAAGTGGTAAATCCGATCTGGTTGTTGATGATGATGTGCACCGTGCCGCCGGTGCCGAAGCCGCGCGTCTGCGCGAGGTTCAGCGTTTCCATCACCACGCCCTGCCCCGAGTACGAAGCATCGCCGTGGATCAGCACCGGCAGCACCTGCTTGCCTTCCTTGTCGCGGCGGCGGTGCTGGCGCGCACGCACCGAGCCCTCGACCACCGGATTCACGATCTCGAGGTGCGAGGGATTGAAAGCGAGCGAGACATGCACCGGTCCCCCCGGCGTCATCACGTTCGATGAAAAGCCGTCGTGATACTTGACGTCGCCGGCCAGCACTTCCGGGGCCTGCTTGTCCTCGAACTCGGCGAACAGATCCTTCGGCATCTTGCCGAGCGTGTTGACCAGCACGTTGAGCCGCCCGCGGTGCGCCATGCCGATCACGAATTCCTGTACGCCGGCGGCGCCGGCGCGCTGCAGCAGGATGTCGAGCAGCGGGATGAAGCTGTCCCCGCCCTCGAGCGAAAACCGCGTCTGGCCGACGTACTTGGTGTGCAGGTAGCGCTCGAGCGTCTCCGCCGCGGTCAGGCGTTCCAGGATGTGCTTTTTGTATTCGCTGTCGTAGCCCGGCGTCGAGCGGATGGTTTCGAGGCGCTCCTGGATCCAGCGCTTCTGCGGCACGTCGGCGATGTACATATACTCGGCGCCGATCGTCCTGCCATAGGTATCCCTCAGCATCAGAAGGATGTCCTTCAATTTCATTTCGCGCGGGCCGATCAGCGAGCCGGTGCCGAACACGGTGTCCATGTCGGCATCGCTCAGCCCGTAGAACGCGGGCTCGAGCTCGGCGACCTGCGGTTTCTCCTGCCGTTTCAGCGGATCGACATCCGCGTGGCGCGCGCCCTGGAAGCGGTAGGCGCCGATCATCTGCAGCACTCCGTATTGCTTTTCGCTGAGCTGCGGCGGCCCGGCCGCCCCGGCTGCGGCAACGCGGCGCTGCCTGGCGAACTGCGCGAAGTGCGCCTGGATCGGCGCATGGGAAACATCGCGCGCGCCGTCATCGAGCCGCTGCAGCTCGTCGAAATAAGCGCGCCAGCGGGGTTCGACTGAATCCGGGGCCTCAAGATAGCGGTCGTAGAGCGCCTCGATGAACGGCGCATTGGCGCCGGACAGATACGAATTGCCGAGCATCTCCTTGAACATGATGAACCCTACGCGCGCTCGTTTTCGCTCATTCGCGCTTATTTTCGCTCATTTACGTTTCCCCATCGGCACGAACTCGCGCCTGCTCTGCCCGGTGTAAAGCTGACGCGGACGCGCGATCTTCTGGTCGGGATCGCCGATCATCTCGTTCCATTGCGCGATCCAGCCGACCGTGCGGGCCACCGCAAAAAATGCGGTGAACATGCCAACCGGAATGCCGAGGGCCTTGTAGACGATCCCGGAATAGAAATCGACGTTGGGATAAAGCTTGCGCGACACGAAGTACTCGTCCTCGAGCGCGATCTTTTCCAACGCCATTGCCAGCTTGAACAGTTTATCGTCCTTCAGACCCAGTTCGTCGAGCACCTCGTGACAGGTCTTCTGGATGATCTTGGCGCGCGGATCGTAGTTCTTGTAGACACGATGGCCAAAACCGTAAAGCACGGTATGGTCGCCCTTGTCCTTGACGCGCTTGATGTATTGACCGATATGGTCGACATCGCCTATTTCAGCGAGCATCTTGAGCACTGCCTCGTTGGCGCCGCCGTGCGCGGGCCCCCACAGGCTCGCCACGCCGGATGCGATGCAGGCAAACGGATTGGCACCCGACGAACCGGCGGTGCGCACCGTCGAGGTCGACGCATTCTGCTCGTGGTCCGCATGCAGAATCAGGATCCGGTTGAGCGCATTCGTCAGAATCAGATTCGGTTTCCAGTCTTCGCAGGGCGTGCCAAACATCATGTACAGGAAATTCTCGACGTAGCCCAGCGAGTTCCTCGGATACATGAAAGGCTGGCCCTGATTGTATTTGTAGCACATCGCCGTGATGGTCGGCAGTTTGGCGATCAGGCGGAACGCCGAGATCTCGCGATGGCGCGGATCGTTGATATTGAGCGCGTCGTGATAGAACGCGGACAATGCGCCCACCACCCCGCACAACACCGCCATCGGGTGCGCATCGCGCCGGAACCCCGAATAGAACCGCACGATCTGCTCGTTCACCATGGTGTGATTGGTGACCGTCTTGAAGAACTCGTCCCGTTGTTTCTGATTCGGCAATTCACCGTAAAGAATCAGGTACGCGACCTCGAGAAAATCGCAAGTTTCCGCAAGAACCTCGATCGGGTAGCCGCGGTACATCAGCACCCCCTTGTCGCCATCGATGTACGTGATCGTCGAGCGGCAGCTCGCGGTCGACATGAACCCGGGGTCATAGGTGAACTTGCCCGTCTTGGCATAGAGCGGCCGGATGTCGATGACGTCCGGGCCGATTGCGCCCGACAGAACCGGAAAATCAACCGCGGGAGTGCCGTCGGTAAACGTCAGCGTTGCAAGCTTTTCAGCCATGATTTTCTCCGTAGATTCCTGAACTTATGAAGAAACAATTATACGTCAATCAAGCCTGATCGAGACTTCGGCCGGGCTGCCGCTCAAGCCGAGCGCAGCAGCTGCAAGACGTTGTTATAGCGCCGGTCCGGGGCGGCGGCCCGCGCCATGACCAGGTCGAGCAAATCGTTGTCGGGATATGCCAGCAGCTCCTGGTAGCGCTCGAGTTGCACGGGATCGAGGCCGGCAAGGTGCTGCCGGTTGAATTTTTCCAGAATCAGATCCAGTTCCAGCAAACCGCGCCGGCACTGCCACCTGATTTTGTCCAATTCAGCCATGTTGATGTCGAATGCACTCAGACGGTACGTTTGACCATCAGCTCCTTGATCTTGCCGATCGCGCGCGTCGGATTCAGTTTCTTCAGGCAAACATCAACGCAGTTCATGATTGAGATATTTCGGACGGGTTGGCATGGGGTAGTCGGTCGGAATCGAGTCTTTTCTTCGAGCCCGGGAACCTCCGGACTGAGGCTTGCCCCGGCGCAGGGTTAACCGCAAGTCCGAGAATGCGAACTTTACCAGCAAATGCTGCGTTGCATAAAGCCGGCAATACGTGTACCAGCGTTCGAGCGCCGGGAAGCACGGGGCGGTCCCATTACACCGTTGCCATCGGCAGCGCGCCGCAGCGCCGCTGCCCAGGGTATCGAAGCCCGCCCTGAGCTAGATCAATGAAAGCGCGCCGCGCTTATGGTTCGATACCCGTTTCCCGAGCGCAGCCGAACTCCTGCCATGCACACCGCTGCCAAACCGCGCGCCGTTTTTGACACGCGCTAGGCGGATTCGCTATCATCGTGCCGCCAGATCGTCCGCAGCGGCAACCCGAAGCCGTCCTTCACCGCGCACGCACCTGCCGCCCTAACTAACTGTTTTCTAATCGTTCCCGGGAGCACCTTGAAATGAAACCTGCTGTTCGCGTTGCCGTGACCGGCGCCGCCGGCCAGATCGGCTACAGTCTGCTGTTCAGAATTGCGAGCGGCGAAATGCTCGGCAGGGATCAGCCGGTCATCCTGCAGTTGCTGGAAATTCCGGACGAGAAAGCGCAAAAAGCACTGCGCGGCGTCATGCTGGAGCTCGATGACTGCGCGTATCCGCTGCTCGCGGGCATGCTCCCTGCCGCCGACCCGCAAGTCGCGTTCAAGGATGTCGATTACGCACTGCTGGTCGGGGCGAGGCCGCGCGGCCCCGGCATGGAACGCAAGGACCTGCTCGAAGCGAACGGCAGGATCTTCGGCCCGCAGGGCAAGGCGCTCAGCGCGGTCGCCAGCCGCGACGTGAAGGTGCTGGTGGTCGGCAACCCGGCCAACACCAATTGCCTGATTGCGATGAAAAACGCGCCCTCCCTCAAGCCCACCCAGTTCACCGCGATGATGCGCCTCGATCACAACCGTGCCCTGACGCAAGTCGCGCAGAAAGTCGGCAAGCCGGTGTCGAGCGTGAAGAAAATGACGATCTGGGGCAATCACTCGGCGACGCAATATCCCGACCTGTTCCAGGCCGAGGCCGACGGCAAAAAAGTATGGCCGCAGATCAACGACCAGGAATGGCTCGAGAAGATTTTCATCCCGACGATACAGAAGCGCGGCGCCGCAATCATCGAGGCGCGCGGCCTGTCCTCGGCCGCCAGCGCAGCTAACGCCGCGATGGACCACGTGCGCACCTGGGTCTACGGCACTCCCGGCGACGACTGGGTCAGCATGGGAATCGCCGCGGACGGCAGCTACGGCATTGCCGAAGGCGTAATCTATGGTTACCCGTGCACGTGCAGGAACGGCAAATTCGAAATCGTCAAAGGCCTCGAGGTCAGCGACTTCAGCCGCGCGCGCATGCAGGCGACGCTCAAGGAGCTGCACGAAGAGCGTGACGGCGTGAAACACCTGCTCGGCTGAACCGCGGGATGACAGAGCAAAGAGGCGGTTTGCCGGTTGCGGTTCCGCCTCTTTTTCGCGCCCCGGACCGCCGCTCGGCGCGTAAACCATCATTAAAGCATGCCAAGGAGACATCATGAGCAGCAACGAAACGCCCGCCGCCTTCAAGCCCAAAAAATCGGTCGCCCTCTCCGGCATCACCGCCGGCAACACCGCGCTCTGCACCGTCGGCCGCAGCGGCAACGACTTGAACTACCGCGGCTATGACATCCTCGACATCGCCGAGCAGTGTGAATTCGAGGAAGTCGCGTACTTGCTGGTGCACGACAAGCTGCCGAGCGCGGCCGAACTCGCGGGTTACAAAACGAAGCTCAAGTCGCTGCGCGGCCTGCCGCATGCGGTAAAGGCGGCGCTCGAATGCGTGCCGGCGGCGGCGCACCCAATGGACGTGATGCGCACCGGTTGCTCGGTGCTTGGCACCGCGCTGCCGGAAAAAGACGATCACAACCTGCCCGGCGCGCGCGACATCGCCGACCGGCTGATGGCATCCTTCGGCTCGATGCTGCTCTACTGGTACCACTACAGCCACAACGGGCGGCGCATCGAGGTCGAGACCGACGACGACTCGATCGGCGGGCATTTCCTGCACCTGTTGCACGGCAAGACGCCGGGCAAGCTGTGGGAGCGCTCGATGCACACGTCGCTGATCCTGTATGCCGAACACGAATTCAACGCTTCGACTTTCGCCTGCCGCGTGGTCGCCGGCACCGGCTCGGACATGTATTCGGCGATCACCGGCGGCATCGGCGCGCTGCGCGGTCCCAAGCACGGCGGCGCCAATGAAGTCGCGCTCGAAGTGATGCACCGCTATGACTCGCCCGACGCAGCCGAGGGCGACATCGTCACGCGCATCGCCAACAAGGAGGTTGTGATCGGCTTCGGCCATCCGGTCTACACCATCGCCGATCCGCGCAACAAGGTGATCAAGGAAGTCGCGCGCACGCTGTCGAAGGACTCGAACGACATGTCGATGTTCGACATCGCCGACCGCATCGAAGCCGTGATGGGGCGCGAGAAGAAAATGTTCGCCAACCTCGACTGGTTCTCGGCGGTGTCGTACCACAAGATGGGCGTTCCGACCGCGATGTTCACGCCGGTTTTCGTGATTTCGCGCACCAGCGGCTGGGCGGCGCACGTCATCGAGCAGCGAATCGACGGCAAGATCATCCGCCCGACCGCGAACTACACCGGCCCCGAGCCGCGTCAGTTCACGCCGGTCGGCGAGCGCGGAAAATCAACGAAGAAACAATAACAGCCTCGCCGCCAAGGACGCGGAGGACGCAAAGGAAAAGCAGGGAATAGATTCAAGTATCCTCAAGAAGTCGTCGTTCTGAAAACTGCGCCCGAAAAATCGCTTGGCGTTTGCTTCAAAAGCAGATCCTTCGCCCAACTCAGCGTGACGACTGCAAGTGCATTCATTTTAAAATAAGTTTTTGCAAACCTTCGCGTCCTTGGCGTCCTTTGCGGCAAAGCTTTTCTCATTAACGGAATAATTCATGTCAGCGCACATTTCCAACGTCCGCCCCAAGCCCGACCAAGTGCTGGTCGACATCGCCGATTACGCGCTCAAGCACGAAATAAGAAGCGCCGAGGCCTACAACACCGCGCGCCTGTGCCTGATGGACACGCTCGGCTGCGGTCTCGAGGCTTTGACCTACCCCGCTTGCACCAAGCTCATGGGACCGGTCGTGCCCGGCACCGTGGTGCCGAACGGGGCCAAAGTGCCCGGCACGCCGTACCAGCTCGATCCGGTGATGGCGGCATTCAATATCGGCTGCATGATCCGGTGGCTCGATTTCAACGACACCTGGCTCGCCGCCGAATGGGGTCATCCATCCGACAACCTGGGCGGCATACTCGCGACCGCCGATTACCTGTCGCGCAACCGTGTGGCTGCGGGGAAAAAACCGCTCGTGATGCACGAGGTGCTGACCGGCATGATCAAGGCGCACGAAATCCAGGGCGTGATCGCGCTCGAGAACAGCTTCAACCGCGTCGGGCTTGACCACGTGGTGCTGGTCAAGGTCGCCAGCACCGCGGTCGTCACTGCGATGCTCGGCGGCTCGCGCGATGAAGTCATCAACGCGGTATCCAATGCCTGGATCGACGGCCAAAGCCTGCGCACCTACCGCCACGCGCCGAACACCGGCTCGCGCAAGTCGTGGGCGGCAGGCGATGCCACCAGCCGCGGGGTGCGGCTCGCGCTGATGGCGCTCAAAGGCGAAATGGGCTACCCCTCCGCGCTCACCGCGAAGACCTGGGGCTTCTACCACGTGCTGTTCAAGGGCAAACCGTTCAAATTCCAGCGCAAGTACGGATCGTACGTGATGGAAAACGTGCTCTTCAAAATTTCATTCCCCGCCGAATTCCACGGCCAGACCGCCGCCGAGTGCGCGGTCAAATTGCACCCGCAGGTCAGGGACCGGATCGGCGACATAAAACAAATCGTGATCACGACCCACCAGTCGGCGCTCCGCATCATCGACAAAAAAGGCGCGCTCGACAACCCGGCCGACCGCGATCATTGCATCCAGTACATCGTCGCCATCGGCTTGCTCAAGGGCAACCTGACGGCTGCCGACTACGAGGACGATGTCGCACACGATCCACGCATCGACGCGCTGCGCGCGAAAATGGTATGCGTGGAAAAGAAATCCTGGACCCGCGATTACCTCGACCCGAACAAGCGCTCGATCGCCAACGCGGTGCAGGTGTTCTTCAAGGACGGCGGCAACACCGAAAACATCGCAGTCGAATATCCAATCGGCCATCGCCGCCGCCGTGAGGAAGGCGTTCCGCTGCTCGAGGCCAAGTTCCGCACCAACCTCGCGCGCCGGTTCCCGGCCAGGCAACAGGCCGCCATCGCCGGACTGTGCCGCGACCAGCAGCGGCTTGAGGCAACGACGGTCAACGAGTTCGTCGACTTGTTTGTCATTTGAAACTTTTCAGGAAAAAGGAGACCATCGTGAACTATCGCATCGCCGCCTGCGCCGCCTTTTCGGCGCTATCACTTGCAACGCCCCCGACAGCCTGCGCCGCGGGCCTCACGCCGGGCATGTACGAATACACGGTCAAAATGAACATGCCCGGCATGCCGGCCGGCATGGGCGCGCAAACTTTTCAGCGCTGCCTGACCGCCCAGGATGTCGCGGGTAGCAACGCGTACAGCACCGCGCGCGACAAGAACAGCGATTGCAAGATCAAGGATCTGCGCGAAAGCGGCAGCCAGTTCTCGTACAGCATGTCCTGCACCAAGCCCGAGAAAATGGATGCCACGACCAAGGGCACTGTCACTGCCACGAGCCTGAGCATGGACATGACGATGTCGATGCCGGACGCCGGCGGCACCATGACGCAAACCACCACCGCGAAACGTGTCGGCGATTGCAAATGAGCTGGCGGTCATCGACCGCCACCCGACCCCCGGTCCGTGTGCGGCTTCAGTCTGATAGCCGCCCTCTGAAAGGCGGGCGTAGAGTCCCTCATGCCTCATAACCTGTTCGGATCCTTGCGGCAATTCAGGCTTGCCGCGGGCAAGTTCGGGTCGTTTTACGCGCTGTCCGCGCTAGAGGCGGCGGGCCTCGGCCGCATCTCGCGCCTGCCCTGCTGCCTGCGCATCGTGCTCGAATCGCTGCTCAGGAACTGCGATGGCAAGCGGGTATCCGAGCAGAACGTGTGCGCACTTGCCGGATGGCAGCCGAACGCACCGCGCACGGAGGAGATACCGTTCGTCGTCGCGCGTATCGTGCTGCAGGACCTTGCCGGTTTTCCCGCGCTTGCCGACTTCGCGGCGATGCGCGGCGCGGCGCGCAAGCTCGGCGCCGACCCGAAACGCATCGAGCCGCTGGTCCCCGTCAATCTCGTCGTCGACCATTCCGTGCAGGTCGATCACTACAATTCGCCCGACGCGCTCAGGCTCAACATGGCAATCGAGTTCCAGCGCAACGCGGAGCGCTACCGCTTCCTGAAATGGGGCATGCAGGCATTCGACACGATGAAGATCGTGCCGCCGGGAATCGGCATCGTGCACCAGGTCAATCTCGAATACCTGGCGCGCGGCGTGCAGCAGAAGGACGGCGTCTATTATCCCGACACGCTGGTCGGCACCGACTCTCACTTCACCATGATCAACGGCATCGGCGTCGTCGGCTGGGGCGTGGGCGGCATCGAGGCCGAGGCCGGCATGCTCGGCCAGCCGATCTACATCCTGACGCCGGATGTGGTCGGCGTGCACCTGAAGGGCCGCCTGCAGGAAGGCGTCACCGCAACCGACCTCGTGCTCACCGTGACGGAAACGCTGCGCAAGCACAAGGTAGTCGGCAAGTTCGTCGAGTACTTCGGTGACGGCGCCGCTTCGCTCGCGGTGACCGACCGCGCCACGGTGGCCAATATGTGTCCGGAGTACGGCGCGACCATCGGCTTTTTCGCGGTCGATGACGAAACCGTGCGCTATTTCCGCGCGACCGGCCGCACCGACGAAGAAGTCGATGCACTGGTGAGCTACTGCAAGGCGCAGGGCATTTACGGCATTCCGCAAGCGGGCCAGTGCGACTATTCGAGCGTCGTCGAGATCGATTTGTCGAAGGTGGTGCCGACGGTTGCGGGACCGAAGCTGCCGAACCAGCGCATTCCCCTGCCCGCACTCAAGGAACGGTTCCGCGCGCTGATGCAGCAGCCGGCGGCTGAAGGCGGTTATGGCAAAGGCACTGCCGGCATCGGCAAGCGCATCGCGATCGGGAAATGCGGGCTCGAGGCCGGTCATGGCGACGTGCTGATCGCGGCGATCACCTCGTGCACCAACACTTCGAACCCCGCCGTGTTGCTTGGTGCGGGGTTGCTGGCGAAGAAGGCCGTCGAGCGCGGCCTGAGAGTCAATCCGCGCGTGAAAACTTCGCTCGCCCCGGGGTCGCGCGTCGTCAACGAGTATCTCAAGCAGTCCGGACTGCTGTCCTATCTCGAGCAGCTCGGCTTCTACATCGTCGGCTATGGCTGCACCACCTGCATGGGCGGCTCGGGCCCGCTCGATGCCGCGATCGAGGACACGGTCGCGAAGAATGACCTGATCGGCGTCGCGGTACTCTCGGGCAACCGCAACTTCGAGGCGCGCATCCACCAGGCGCTGAAGGCCAACTTTCTGATGAGCCCGCCGCTGGTCGTCGCGTTCGCGCTCGCCGGCACGGTCGATATCGACATGAGCAAGGACCCGATAGCAACCGGCAAAGACGGCAAACCCGTGTACCTGAAGGACATCTGGCCGAGCAACGGCGAGATCGCAGCCGTGATGAAGTTCGCCAACGATCCGGCCAGCTTCCGCAGGCTCTACAGCAATCTCGCCGAATCGAACCCGCTGTGGAAGGACGTGCCGTCAGTCGCGGGTGAAGTGTTCAGTTGGGACGCGGACTCGACTTACATCAAGGAACCGCCGTTTTTCGAGGGCTTCAGCATGCAGCCCGCAAAACCAGGTGATGTCCTCGGCGCGCGCGCGCTCGGCCTGTTCGGTGACTCGGTGACGACCGATCACATCAGCCCGATCGCCAGCATCAAGTCGAACTCGCTCGCCGGCAAATACCTGCTCGAGCGCAACGTCAAGCCCGCCGACTTCAGCAACCTCGGCATGCGCCGCTGCAATCACGAAATCATGCTGCGCGGCACTTTCGCGCACGTGCGTATCCGCAATCTGCTCGCGCCCGGCACGGAAGGCTCCGCGACGCTGCACCAACCGAGCGGCGAGGCAATGACGATTTTCGAAGCGGCGATGCGCTATCAGCAGGAACGCGTGCCGTTAATGGTGTTTGCAGGCGAAGAATACGGCACCGGCTCATCGCGCGACTGGGCCGCGAAGGGCACGCAACTGCTCGGCGTGAAAGCGGTGATCGCGCGCGGCTTCGAGCGCATCCACCGCTCGAACCTGGTCGGCATGGGCGTGCTGCCGTGCCAGTTCAAAGGCGACGCCACCTGGCAGGGCCTCAACATCGGCGGCAGCGAAACTTTCGACCTGCTCGGCATCGCGGGCGGTCTCAAGCCCATGCAGGAAGTGACGCTGGTAATCCACCGCCAGGACGGCTCGTCGCAGCGCGTGCCGCTCACGCTGCGCGTCGACACTCCGATCGAAGCCGATTATCTGCACCACGGCGGCATCCTGCCGTACGTGCTGCGGGAGATCATAGCCGCCACGGCCTTGACTCGAAGCGTCATTCCAGCGCATGAAGGCCTGCCCCGGCAGTCAAGCTGCTAAGCCGCGCGCGATCTCGCGCCCGTGCAAAGCTTCCTCCGGGTGCAGCAATAGAAGCTCGAGCACGCGGCGGCGATAGCCGGGAAACAGCAAAGCGGAAAGTGGATGCTGCATAATTAGCAGCGATTGTCGCCTTTTTTGCAGCATTCACAAGGCGTAGAAGGACTACCGCGGCGGATGCATGGGCATCGTGAAAAAGCCGAGCTTCATCGATTTATCCAGATAGATGTCGAAATTGAGCGCATGCAGTGCACCCGCTCGGATGGGCGGTCAGACACTGACCGATGTTACTTCCCCGCGCTTTGCGGCAGGCAGCGCGACGAGTATGCGCGGGACCAGCGACAAGAGATCCTGCAATCGGTTGGTCTGCGCATGAACGATTACCACGGCGATTCCGAAGCGTGGCAGGTGCTGCTGGAAGGAAAGATTTCTGTCTACGGTCAGGAAAACATCAAATTGCTTTTCGGCGAGCGCGAGAAGTTCACCATTTCGTGTGGCCGCCCAACCCATCTGCGGCACAGTGCTGACCTCGTGCCCGGTCAGTTTCCCCGCGAGCCGGCGATCCACGCACTCGTCGAGGAGAACCCTCACGAGGCGTTTGCCACCATCCGCGCCTTCGCCTCCTCGAGGAAGGCGACTACCTGGTCCCGCTTCACCGTGGGAAAGCCTTCGAGAAACTCATCGATGGTTTCTCCGGCCTCGAGGTAATCCAGAAGTGTCTGTACGGGAACGCGCGTTCCGTAGAACACAGGCGTTCCACCCATGATGTCGGGCGAGCATGAGATGAGTTGTTGAGCCATTAAAAAAGCTTACGCTGGATATTTCGCTTGATCAAGCTAGCATTCAATAACAAACAGTCTCAACTCGTTTTTCCAGACTTGCGTTTACGTTTTGCCGGTTTGTTGACTGGCAGCAGGCTAGAGCTTGTTGTATTTGGTCGCCTTACCCCGAGACTTCTCTACTGGATACCTCTTCGCATTAAGCGCCAGCTTTTTATCGGCTGCTTTCGCCAGATCGATATTCAGCTTGTCGCACAGGCGCAACAGGAACAGCAGCACGTCAGCGCAT
>JAHFRL010000021.1 GCA_023266235.1 Betaproteobacteria bacterium | reverse complement strand
GCGCAAAGTTTGCCCCACGGAACAACGCGATCCATCTGCGCCAGAAACTCCGCTCGCTTGGTCGTCTTTGCGTAGCGGTCAAATCCCGCGGTGGCCAGTGTCATTTGTTTCATCGTTCTGTCCCTCTCGATTCGTCTCGTACTTCGTCTACAACGTACAAGACCTTCGGTTGGATGACTTAATCAGAGTTTCCCTAGGTCATATCCAGGTCGTTCTTGCTTTTCGCGGCTGGCGCAGCGGCTGAGGACGCGGCGGGCATAGCAGCGGTCGTTGCTGCGGCGGACGCAGCGACGGCGCGCGCAGTGGCGGGGGCAACCGCGGACGGGGTCGCCGCTGTTCCTGACAGCAGTTCCTCGAGATCCCTGACGATCTGCTCGACGTTGGGCCCGGCACGTCCCTGGCATTGCAGCAGCACGCGTGCCGGGTATTCCTGCAGCGACAATGGCCGTCCGGTGGAGCGGATCTTGGCCACGCTGTCGAGCGCCGGCGCAAGATAAGTGCCCTTGAAGCCGGCTTTCAAACCCTCGATTGCCTCGATGATCGCCTGCTGGGAGCGCGCGACGCCGATCAGGATCTCGGCAAGCTGTCGGGTGGTGACATTCATGTGACCTCCGTGTGAGATGGGCTGTTCAGCCGGCAAGCAGCGACCGCCATTGCTCGTTCCAGTATTGCATCGGATCGCGCTTGAAGCCGCTTTTCGCAAATTGGTGCCAGCGCCCGGTGACGTAACTCATGATCAGGTTGGCGCGTGCCGCAGGATCCGGCGTTGCCGGCAGCTCGTGTTGGCCTGCCGCGAAGCGCAGCGCCTGCTTGAGCGTCGCTTCGACCCGGTCGTGCAGCTGATTGATGCGCAATTGCAGGCGCTCATTCTCGTGCACCAGCGCGTCGCCGATCAGCACGCGCGTCATGCCACGGTTCTTCTGCGCAAATCCCAGCAACATCACGGTGACCGCTTCGAGCTGCTTCAAGCCGCTTTTCTCCTCGCCGGTGATCTTGTTGATCAAGCCGAACAGCGTCTCCTCGATAAACTCGATCAGGCCCTCGAACATCTGCGCCTTGCTCGCGAAATGCCGATACAACGCCGCTTCCGACACCTCGAGCCTGGCGGCGAGCGCCGCAGTGGTGATTCTTTCCGCCGCCGGCGCTTCCAGCATCTCCGCCAGCGTCTGCAGGATCTGTAACTTGCGGTCTCCGCGCTTCGCCATGACGCTCCTCGCGCTCAGTTGAGCTGCCACGCGAGGCGCGGCAGCTGCAGCAGGTTCCTGATGCTGAAATCGACGTAGCCGGGAAGCCGGGCGGCCCGCGCCACCCAGATCGTCGACATGCCGAGTTTTTTTGCCGTTTTCAGGTTCTCGAGCGAATCTTCAACCATGATGCAGGCGCCGGCGCGCACCCGGTTCTTGCGGAACAGCTTGAGAAAGCCATAGCTGTCCGGTTTCGGCCGGTAATCGGTATGCTCGATCGAGAACACGTCGTCGAACAGATCCGCGATCCCGAGCGCAGCCAGCACCGCAAGCGAATAATGCACCGGCGAATTGGAAAATACCAGCTTGCGGCCGGGCAGCCGCCGCAAGGTCGCGCGCAGCCCGGGCTCGCGCACCAGCATTTTCCCGAGATCGGAAAAATCATGGGTGGCCCGCAGAAAATGCTGCGGATCGGTCGCGTGATGGCGCATCAGCCCGATCAGGGTCGCTCCATAGCGCCGCCAGTAGTGGCGCCGCAGCTCGGTCGCGGCAGCCTCGTCGAGCCCGAGGTGCGCCTGCAGATACGACGTCATGGCGCGGTTGATGTGTGGAAAGATATGCGGGCTTGCGTTGTGCAGCGTGTTATCCAGATCGAACACCCACACCCGGTTGAATTTCAAGCACCGCTTCCTGTCGCGACCGGCTAGCGCCGCTTGATCAGCGTGCCCACGCCCTCATTGGTGAGAATTTCCAGCAGCACCGCGTGCTCGACGCGGCCGTCGATGATGTGGCACGAGTTGACGCCGTTCTTCACCGCCTCGAGCGCGGAACCGATCTTGGGCAGCATGCCGCCGGAAATCGTGCCGTCGGCGAACAGCTCGTCGATCTTCCTGGCGGTGAGTCCAGTCAGCAGGTTGCCGTTCTTGTCGAGCACGCCCGGCGTATTGGTAAGCACCACCAGTTTCTCCGCTTTGAGGATCTCCGCGAGCTTGCCGGCAACCAGATCCGCGTTGATATTGTACGACTCGCCGTCCTTGCCAACGCCGACCGGCGCGATCACCGGCACGAAGTTCTGCGCGGTCAGCAGTTGCACCACCTCCGGATCGATCGACTCGACCTCGCCGACCTGGCCGATATCGATCAATTCCCTGGGATCGTCCTTGCCGCGCATCATCAGCTTGCGCGCGCGGATCAGCGGACCATCCGTGCCGGAGAGCCCGACCGCGCGGCCGCCGTGCTGGTTGATCAGGTTCACGATATCGGTGTTGACCTGGCCGCCCAGCACCATTTCGACCACGTCCATGGTCTCGGCGTCGGTCACGCGCATGCCCTGGATGAACTCGCCCTTCTTGCCGACTTTCTTGAGCTGGTCGTCGATCTGGGGGCCGCCGCCGTGCACGATCACCGGATTGATGCCGACCAGCTTCAGCAGCACGACGTCGCTCGCGAAGCTGTGTTTCAGCTTCTCATCGGTCATTGCATTGCCGCCGTACTTGATGACGATGGTCTTGCCGTGAAAGCGCTGGATGTACGGCAGCGCCTCGGCGAGGATTTTCGCTTTCAGTTCGGCGGTGGTGCCGGTCAGAGCCATGTCGTTGTCCGGATTGGGTAAAGTCGCGTTATTCTACACGACCACCGGAAACAAAAAAGGCGGCAGACCCCGCGGTCCGCCGCCCTTCCAACCGCTGCGCGAGCGATTACTGGATGGTGATGCGCTTGGCCGCTGCCGATGCCTTCTTCGGCAGCGTCAGTTCGAGTATACCGTCGGCATACCTGGCCTGGGTCGCGCTTTCATCGATGTCCTGGCCGAGCGCGAATGCACGGCAGACCTTGCCACAGTAGCGCTCCGAGCGCAGTACTTTTTCGCCTTCCTTGACCACTTTTTCGTTCTTCACCTCGGCGCTGATTTCGACCTGGTTGCCGTCGATCCCGACGTTGATGTCGTCCTTCTTGACGCCCGGAATTTCGGCGCGCACCACGTAGCCGCCTTCGTTCTCGGTCACGTCGATGCGCAATTGTGCCGGCGCAGTCGCTTCGAAGTTAACCGGGCGCACGAAAAAGCCGCGCATCAGTTCGTCAAGCGCGTTGTCGAGCACATTAAAACGGGCAATGTTTGCCATGAGCTTCTCCTTTCACAATTTAACTGGGCTTGCGCCCTACCCCAGTGATATCGGGGACAGCCGGCGGCATTTCAAGACCCCCCGGAACCGCTTGAACTGTCCTGAAAAAGCCCGTAGATTGCGGCATTCCGCGCGAATTCAAGCCCGCCCATGAGCGCCCCCGGCGACCAGGACCTGCAGCAATACCGCTCCTACCTGCTGCGCTATGCGCTGCTGCAGCTGCGCGACCCGGCTCTCGCCGAGGACGTGGTGCAGGAGACGCTGCTCGCCGCGCTCGAGGGCCACGCCGGATTCTCCGGCAAGTCCTCGCACAAGACCTGGCTCACCGGCATCCTCAAGCACAAGATCATCGACGCGATCCGACGCAAGTCGCGCGAACAGCCGCTGACTTCGGCCGACGAAGAATCGGAGACCGACGCGATCGACGCGCTGTTCAAGCCGGACGGCCACTGGCAGCGGTTTCCCGCGAGCTGGGGCGACCCCGAGCGCTCGCTCGAGGACAGGAAATTCTGGGAAGTGTTCGAGATGTGCTCGCGGCTGATGCCGGCCCGCACTGCGCGCGTCTTCATGATGCGCGAAGTGATGGAGCTCACCACCGAGGAAATTTGTAAGGAACTCGCGATTACGCCGACCAACCTCTGGGTCATGCTGCACCGCGCGCGCCTGAGCCTGCGCGAATGCCTCGAAATCAAGTGGTTCGGCAACCCGGCGAAATAAACCGCAAATGCTGTCGTGCAAAGAAGTGAGCGTGCTGCTGTCGCAAGTTCAGGAACGGCGCCTCGGCCCGGGGGAGCGGCTTGGCCTCGAACTGCACCTGATGTTATGCGCCGGCTGCACCAATTTCCGCCAGCAGCTCAATTTCATGCGCGTCGCACTACGACGCTACGTCAATCGCGAAGATCAGCCTTAGCATTGCCACCAATGACGCCGCTTGCAGTGCCCCGCGCTACTTCTCGTGCCGCATGTGACCGCTACCAGTCGCCGCCCGGACTTCTGCATTAACCTGCAGCGTTGACTTGGCCCCTTTCCGCTCCTGCACGGTGAGCTTGAGCGGTACGCGTTCGCCGGCTTTCAGCTCGCGCTTGATGTCGATCAGCATCATGTGATAGCCGCCGGGCCTGAGACTGACGGTCGTGTTTGCCGGCAGCTCGAGCTTTTCGATGGCGCGCATTTTCATCACGCCGCCGTCCATCGTCATCGTGTGCAGCTCGACTTTGGCCGCAACCGGGCTCTCGGCCGCGACCAGCGCGGCGTTGGCTTTTGCGGTGATGTCCATATAGGCGCCAGCGACGCTTTGCCCCGGTACCGTCGCGCGCACCCACGGATTGCTCACGCTCACCGCATCGGCGGCGATCGCCGCCGCGCTCCACGCCAGCACGAGCACAGCCGCTACCGCGCGCGCACGCTGGCCAGGCTTGCCCGTCTGTATTTGCAATTTCTTTTCCGGTAGCGGTCGATTGAAAAGCGCCCATTGTTACAAGTTGACGCGGGCGATGCAACAGCATGCTTGCTAAACAGCATGCTTGCTATAATTGCACTTTTTTCCCGCCCCCATGCGCGCATTGCTGTTCCTGGTTTCCCTCGGCATCGCTGCCGCGTCTTACGCTCAATCCGCCAACCCGCTCGTGCCGCCGGCACCGCCAGTCGCTGCCAGGTCCTATCTGCTGCTCGACTATCACAGCCAGCAGATGCTCGCCGGCCAGAACGCGAACGGGCGCGTCGAGCCGGCGTCACTCACCAAGCTGATGACGGCGTACCTGACGTTCTCGGCACTCAAGCAAAAGCAAATTCAGCCGGCGCAGGTCGTGCCGGTTTCGGAGCGCGCGTGGAAAGCCGAGGGTTCGCGCATGTTCATCGAGCCGCGCCAGCCGGTGACGGTCGACGAGCTGCTGCGCGGCATGATCGTGCAATCGGGCAACGACGCTTGCATCGCGCTCGCCGAGCTGATCGCCGGCAGCGAGCAGGCGTTCGTGCAGCTGATGAACCGCGAAGCGCAGCGGCTCGGCATGAAGGACACTCATTTCGTCAACGCGACCGGCCTGCCGAACCCGCAGCATTACTCGACTGCCTACGACCTCGCGCTGCTGGCGATTTCGATCATCCGCGACTACCCGGAATACCACCCGCTGTATTCGGTCAAGGAATACCGTTACAACAACATCACGCAAGCCAACCGCAACCGGCTGCTGTGGTCGGACCCGACGGTCGACGGCATGAAGACCGGCTACACCGAAAACGCCGGCTACTGCCTGATCACGTCCGCCCGGCGCGGCGAACGGCGCCTGCTTTCGGTAGTGCTCGGCACCGCTTCGGAAGCCGTGCGCGCGGCGGAAAGCCAGAAGCTGCTCAACTACGGTTTCCAGTTTTATGATAGCGTAAAGCTCTACGGGAAAAGCCAGCCGGTGGCGAGCCTGCAGATATGGAAAGGCAGCGACAACAGTGTCAAAGCCGGCTTTCTCAGCGACCTGTATATAAGCCTGCCCAAGGGCCAGGCTGACAAGCTGAAAGCGAATCTTGAAAGCCGGCAGCCGCTGTTTGCGCCGGTCCGCGAGGGGCAGAAAATCGGCGTGATGAAACTCACGCTCGACGGCAAGCCGTACGCCGAGATTCCGGTGGTTGCACTCGAAACCGTTGCGCTGGCGGGGATTTTCGGGCGTGGCTGGGATTCGATCCGACTGTTGTTCAAGTGAGGCGAGCATGGCGACAGACATCATTTATTTGAACGGCGAATTCATGCCGCTCGAGGAAGCGCGCATCCCGGTGCTCGACCGCGGCTTTATTTTCGGCGATGGCGTCTATGAGGTGGTCCCGGTCTATTCGCGCCATCCGTTCCGGCTGCCCGAGCATTTAAGGCGCCTGCAGCACAGCCTCGACGGCATCCGGCTCGCAAAACCGCTCACTGACGCAGAGTGGACTGTGCTCACTCACGACATCGTTGCGCGCAACCCCGGTGATGATCAGTCGATTTATTTCCAGGTCACGCGCGGCGTCGCCAGGCGTGCCCATGAATTCCCGCAAGGCGCAAAGCCGACGGTGTTCATGATGAGCAGCCCGCTCGTCACGCCGGCCCGCGAGCAGGTCGAGAACGGCGTCGCTTGCATCACCGCGACCGATTTCCGCTGGCTCAAGTGCGATCTCAAGTCGGTGTCGTTGCTCGGCAACTGTTTGCTCAAGCAAACCGCCGTCGACGCCGGCGCGGCCGAAGTCGTGATGTTCCGCGACGGCTACCTGACCGAAGCCTCGGCGAGCAACGTATTCGCCGTGCGCAACGGCATACTGCTCGCGCCGCCGAAGAACCACCTGATCCTGCCCGGCATCACTTACGACGTCGTCCTCGAGCTCGCCGGCGCGAACAAGCTGCCGCTCGAAGTGCGCGAAATATCAGAACACGAGGTCAGGACCGCCCACGAAATCTGGATCACGTCATCGACCAAGGAAGTACTCGCGGTGACCACCCTCGACGGCCGCGCGGTCGGCGACGGCAAGCCCGGCGCCGTGTTCCGCCGCATCCACGCGCTGTATCAGGATTTCAAGCAGACGGTGATGCGCCGCGCCGCCTGACCGGCATGCCTGACCCGTCGCTGATCGAATATCCGTGCGAGTTCCCCATCAAGATCATGGGGCACACCCGCGCCGGATTCGCGCAGGCGATGCTCGAGGTCGTCCGCCGTCACGCGCCTGATTTCGACGGCGCGACGCTGGCAATGAAAACCAGCAA
Organism: Betaproteobacteria bacterium; assembly: GCA_023266235.1. Taxonomy (GTDB): domain Bacteria; phylum Pseudomonadota; class Gammaproteobacteria; order Burkholderiales; family SG8-41; genus PALSA-1004. The sequence continues at coordinate 43,401 of JAHFRL010000021.1, read as the reverse complement.
GCACGGCAAATACCTGAGCGTGACCTGCGTGATCAACGCGACTTCACGCGCGCAGCTCGACGCGTTGTACGGTGAGTTGTGCGACCACCCGCTGGTGGTGATGGTGCTGTGATGCGAGAGGAGAGAGGAGAGAGGAGAGAGGAGAAAAGCGGCGGACGGCGCGAGGCAGTTCCCGCCTCTCGCCTCTCGCCTCTCGCCTCCCCCGTTGTCAAGCGCCTCGGGCGCGTTGACTACCTTCCCACGTGGCGCGCGATGCAGGATTTTACCGCCAGGCGCGATGCTGCGACGCAAGACGAGCTGTGGCTGCTGCAACATCCGCCGGTATACACGCTCGGCATCGCCGGCAAGCCCGAGCATCTGCCACGCAGCGACAACGGCGTCCCGCTGGTCAGGACCGACCGCGGCGGGCAGATTACTTATCACGGTCCCGGCCAGCTTGTGGTTTACCTGCTGCTCGACATGCGCCGGCGCGGTTTGAGCGTGCGGCCGCTGGTCAGGCTGATGGAACTGGCGGTGATCGACCTGCTCGCCAGTTTCGGGGTGACGGCTGCGGGTCGCGTTGAGGCGCCCGGGGTTTACGTCGGCAATGCAAAAATCGCTGCGCTGGGCTTACGCATCAGGAACGGCTGCTGCTATCATGGGCTCGCGCTCAACGTCGACATGGATCTGACCCCGTTTCATGCCATCAACCCGTGCGGCTACCCGGGTCTCGAAGTCACGCAGACGCGCGATCTCGGCATCGCTGACCCGCCCGACGCGCTGAGCGCGAAACTCGTCGATCACCTGCTGCGTCACCTGGAAGCAAATGGAATCACGGATAAACACAGATAAGCAAAGAGGCGCAGCCAAGACCGCGCGCGTATTTGGCAAATCCGCGATCAAGATCGTGCCGGCCGGGCGCCTGAAGAAGCCGGACTGGATCCGCGTCAGGTCCGGCGACAGCCAGCGCTTCCAGGAAATCAAGCACATCCTGCGCGAGCACCAGCTGCACACGGTGTGCGAGGAAGCTTCGTGTCCCAACATCGGCGAATGTTTCGGCAAAGGCACCGCGACGTTCATGATCCTCGGTGACCTGTGCACGCGGCGTTGCCCGTTCTGCGACGTCGCGCACGGGCGGCCGCAGCCGCCCGCCGCCGACGAGCCTAGCAACCTCGCCAAGACCATCGCCGCGCTCAAGCTGCGTTATGTCGTGATCACCAGCGTGGACCGCGACGATCTGCGCGACGCCGGCGCGCGGCATTTCGCCGACTGCATCCGCGCCGTGCGCGAGCACTCACCGGCAACCCGCATCGAAGTGCTGGTGCCGGATTTCCGCGGCCGGCTCGAGATCGCGCTCGATATCCTCGGCGGGAATCCGCCCGACGTGATGAACCATAACCTCGAAACCGTGCCGCGGCTCTATAAGCTGGCGCGACCCGGCGCGGATTACCAAAACTCGCTGCGCTTGCTCAAGGAGTTCAAAGCGCGCCTGCCGCGCATCCCGACCAAGTCGGGGCTGATGCTGGGGTTGGGCGAAACCGACGACGAAATTCTGGAAGTGATGCGCGACCTGCGTGCGCATCAGGTCGACATGCTGACGCTGGGGCAATACCTGCAACCGAGCGCGCACCACCTGCCGGTGCGGCGCTACGCCGAGCCCGCGGTATTCAGGGAATTCGAGCGCCAGGCGAACGAGCTCGGCTTTGCGCACGCCGCGTGCGGGCCGCTGGTGCGCTCGAGCTATCACGCCGACCAGCAGGCCCATGATGCGGGCATACGCTAGCACGAGACACAGACGCAGGGCCGCTGCTAGCTAAAAGGCATTCTCATGAACAAGATTTCCGGTTTAGTATTCATGCTCCTTGCCGTTAGCTGTTTCGCTCAGGACGCAGAAAAAGGATCGCCGTTTGTACCGCGTGCAGTCGATGGCCTGGCCCGCAGCCAGGCGAGCATCGGTGCCGAGGCGCGAGTGCGCGAGATGGAAACACTGCTCAAACTCACCACCGAAGGCAAGGCGCTCTACGAGACGGACGAGCAGAAACGCACCGGCTACCAGTACTGCCGCATGGCAGTGGGTCTGGCGCACCGCGGCGAATTCCGGCTCGCAATACGCGAAGCAAGCAAAGCATTGTTTCTCGGTCAGAGCCAGCGCAATGAAGACCTGGTGGCGCATGCCAAGCGCGATCTTGCCATTTCCTACAGCTACGCCGGAAACATAGAGCGCGCGCAGCAGTACGCGCAGGAAGCGCTCAATCACTATGTCGATATGCGCAATCGCCAAGCCGTTCACAGCTGGGCCTACAAGGTCCTGGGCGATGTCGCGATCCGACGTGGCGAATTTCAAAAAGCGATCGACATGTATGAAAAGTCGATCAGCATGAATGATGGCAATCTGCGTTTCTTCGCGCGCGCGAGCCTGGCAAGCGCATACGTCGCGGCCGGCGATCCAGTTAAGGCCGCCGACGCGCTAAAGCAGGCAGAGTCATATCTTGACGTGCTTGACGCGCGATGGCGTCCCGGCGCGGAGACGGCCCTGCAGCGCATCAAGGGCAACCTAGCGTTGAAACAAGGCAAGCCCCAGGAAGCGCAGCAACTCTTCGCGAAGGCCGTGACGCAAACAGGCGGTCAGGAACAGGACTACCAGAAATTCTGGGCGCTCGAAGGTCGCGGGCGGGCACAGGTCGCGCAAGGCGACAAGGCTGGTGCGCTGCAATCCTATCTTGAAGCGCTCGCCGCGTCCGAGCACGTGCGAGCGCGATTCCGGAACGAAGAAATCAACACCGGCCTGTTTGGCGAAATGCAGCAGGCGTTCAATGAAACCGTGCGGCTTTCGATGGAGGCGGGAAACATCGAAGCCGCATGGGAAGCGAGCGAACGCGGGCGCGCACGCGTGCTGCTCGATCTGGTGCGCAACCGCGTCAAGCTTGCATCGGGTACTGAGGTATTCACCGATCCGCTCGGCAAGCCGGTCAATCTCGCAGAGTTGCAGACGCTGCTTAAATCCGGCGAAGTATTGATCGAATACCATGTGTTGCAAGCGCGTACTCATGCCTGGGCAGTACGAAACTCGTCAGTCAACGCCGCAACGATCGAAGTTTCACGCGACCAGCTTGCCAACCTGGTGGAAAGCCTGCGTGATGCCGTGCGCCAGCAGAAGCCCGCCGCCGGGCCCGGCGGCAAGCTCTACGACACGCTGCTGCAGCCGCTCGGATTAAAGGATGGCGAGGCGTTGATCGTGGTGCCGCACGACATGCTGCACTACGTGCCATTTCAGGCGCTGCATGACGGCAACGTATATCTGATCGAAAAGTCAGCGCTCTCTTACTCGCCGTCGGCGAGCGCTCTCGCTGCACTGCTCGCAAGCCATGCGGCCAAGACTGGCAGGCTGCTCGCATTCGGTAACCCCGATCTTGGTGACCCGCAGTACGCACTGCCCGGTGCGCAGCGCGAGGTAGAGAGCATCAAGGCGTTGTTCACCGAGTCGGAAACCTACTTCCAGCGTGAGGCAACCAAGCAGCGGTTGTTCACTAGCGCACCGAAATCGAACCTCGTACACATCGCCGCGCACGCTGAGGTCGACGTGGTCGATCCGCTGTACTCGCGCATCCTCTTCGCACCCGAAGGCAAGGCGCCCGGCGCGCTCGAAGCGCACGAAGTCTACGGAATGAACCTAAAAGGATTAGGCCTAGTCGCGCTTTCCGCTTGCGAAAGCGGGCTCGGCAGGGTTTCAAGGGGTGACGAAATTTGGGGTTTCACGCGCTCATTTTTGAGCGCCGGGAGTCCCGCGTTGATCGTGTCGCTGTGGCCGGTTGCTGACGAATCCACCGAGTTGCTGATGACGAGCTTCTACCAAAACTTGAGTAAGGGAGACGCACGGGCGGCGCTGCGCGCGGCGCAACTCAACGTGATGAAGGATCCCAGATTTTCGCACCCGTTCTACTGGGCGCCGTTCGATCTGATCGGTGACTGGCGGTAGACTAAAAACCGGTGCCGCGCGGATCGACGACGCTGATGCGTCCGCCTTTGAGCGAAGCAAACTTCCGCTGCGGCACGGCACCCGCATGAATCAGGAAGGTAATCGGCTTGCGCCAACTTCCGGCTGTGTAATAATCTGGCGCTTCCGCTACGTCTCACCCGCGGCCGACCGACATACGGGAGTCAAGATGCGTCACGTGCTTGCCGGTATTGCTTTTTTCCTGTTCAGCGCAGGGGCTTCCGCAGCGGGGCTCGCCGACATCACCAACAAAGACGCGGTCACCGGTCTCAAGCAGGCGCTCACCGACGGCTCGGCCACCGCGATCGCGAAACTTGGCGTCGAGAACGGCTTCTTCGCCAACAACAAGGTGAAAATCCCGCTGCCCGAGTCATTGCAAAAAGTCGAAGGACTGATGCGCGCGATCGGCATGCAGCGCCAGGCCGACGAGCTGGTGCTGGCGATGAACCGCGCCGCCGAAACCGCCGTCACCGAAGCCAAGCCGCTGCTCGTCGACGCGGTCAAAAAAATGACGGTGCAGGACGCAAAAGGGATACTGACCGGCGGCGACACCGCGGCGACCGACTACTTCCGCCGCACCACCTCCGAGCCGCTCGGCAAGAAATTTCTGCCGATCGTGAAGAATGCGACCGCCAAAGTCGGCCTCGCCGAGAAATACAACGCGATCGCCGGCAAAGGCGCGCAACTCGGTCTCGTCGATTCGCAGCAGGCGACGATAGAGCAATACGTGACGCGGAAAGCGCTTGACGGCCTATATCTGATTATTGCCGAGGAAGAAAAAGCGATCCGGCGGGATCCGGTCGGCGCCGCCAGCAGCATCGTGCAAAAAGTGTTCGGCGCGCTGAAATAATTTCCGGCCATTTCATAACAAGAGACGAATTTGCCATGCCACGTTTCTACATCGGTCTCACGAAAGACGAAAAAGAACTCTGGAAGGCGAGGAACGCCGCCGCCGAAGGCAATATCCTGATCACCGTCGAGCTTTCGTTCGCGGGACAGGATCCCAAGCCGGTCGAGCGCTACAAAGCCGCGCTGCTCGCGCTCGGCAAGGAAGCGACCCAGCGACGGCAGTTGTCGAAGTACTGCTGGATTTTTGGCCTCGACGCCCGGCTCATCGACGTATTCCAGACGCTGGTCGATCACCTCGGCGTCGAGCATCACTCCTACACCGCGGCTGACCTTAAATCGGGCGAAGGCTTGTCCTACGACGCCGAAAAGCGCGTCGTGTGCGAGTTTTACTCCAAGAACTGGATGGCTTGATCAGCCGCTGCGGTCTTCCCGGACGCGAATCCCGTCGCGACGACAGGAATACGAGAGAAGATCGTCTTCAGTGCGCTTTGTCCCAGTTCGACCCCATCCCCAGATCCACTACCAGCGGCACCGCGAGCTGCGCGACCCCGCTCATCAGTTGCGGCAGGTATTCTTTCACCGCGGCCACCTCGGAATCCGGTACTTCGAGCACCAGTTCGTCGTGCACCTGCATGATGAGCTTGCTCTTGATCGCCTCGTCGCCAAGCCAGCGCTGCACCGCGATCATCGCGAGCTTGATCAGGTCGGCAGCCGTGCCCTGCATCGGCGCGTTGATCGCGGCGCGCTCGGCGCCCTGGCGGCGCGCGCCGTTGCTGCTCCTGATCTCGGGCAGCCACAGGCGCCGCCCGAACGCGGTTTCAACATAGCCCTGCTCGCGCGCTGTCTCGCGCGTGACCCGCATGTATTCGGCCACGCCCGGATAGCGCGCGAAGTAGCGGTCCATGTACTGCTGCGCCGCCGCGCGCTCGATGCCGAGCTGGCCGGCAAGCCCGAACACCGACATGCCGTAGATCAGCCCGAAGTTGATCACCTTGGCGTAGCGCCGCTGCTCGGCATCGACGTCGCCCGGGTCGATGCCGAAAATCTCGGCCGCGGTCGCGCGGTGCACGTCCTCGCCGACCGCGAACGCCCTGAGCAGGTTCGCGTCCTGCGAGATATGCGCCATGATCCTGAGCTCGATCTGTGAATAATCCGCGGAGATGATGTTGCCGCCTTGCGGCGCAATAAACGCCTCGCGGATGCGGCGGCCCTCCGCGGTGCGCACCGGGATGTTCTGCAGGTTAGGGTCGTTGCTCGCCAGCCGTCCGGTGATCGCGACTGCCTGTGCATAGTTGGTGTGCACGCGTCCAGTGGCCGGGTTGATCATGCGCGGCAGCTTATCGGTATAGGTTGACTTGAGCTTGGCCACCCCGCGGTACTCGAGGATCAACTTCGGCAGCGGATAATCGAGCGCGAGTTGCTCCAGCACGTCTTCGTCGGTGGAAGGCGCCCCACTGGGGGTCTTCTTGACCACCGGCAGCTTGTGCTTGTCGAACAGGATGTCCTGGATCTGCTTCGGCGAGTTGAGGTTGAACGGCTGGCCGGCCTGCAGATGCGCGGCGCGCTCGAGTTCGAGCATTTTCGCACCCAGCTCGCGGCTTTGCGCTTCGAGCAACCGGGGATCGATCAGCACGCCGTTGCGTTCCATGGCGTGCAGCACCTCCATCACCGGCATTTCGATGTCGCGGTAGATCTTCGCGAGCTTCGCGTCGCTTTCGATCTGCGGATACAGCGCGTGATGCAGTTGCAGCGTGACATCGGCATCTTCCGCCGCGTATTCGGACGCGCGCTCGACCGCCACCTGGTCGAAGCCGATCTGGCTCGCGCCCTTGCCGGCGACCTCCTGGTAAGTGATGGTCTTCACGCCGAGATGGCGCTCGGCCAGGCTGTCCATGTCGTGCGGCCGGTGGCTCTCGAGCACGTATGACTCAAGCAGCGTGTCATGCGCGATGCCCGCGAGCCGGATGCCGTGATTGGCGAACACGTGCTTGTCGTACTTGAGGTTCTGGCCGAGCTTCGCCGCCCGCTGGTTCTCGAGCCACGGCTTGAGTTTCGCCAGCACCGCGGCGAGATCGAGCTGCAGCGGCGCACCGGCGTAATGGTGCGCGAGCGGCAGATACGCCGCATGCCCGGGCTCGACCGCAAACGAGATCCCGACCAGCCGCGCCTGCAGCGGGTCGAGGCTGGTGGTTTCGGTGTCGACCGATACCAGCGGGGCGGCGGAGATATTCGCCAACCAAGAGTCGAGTTGTTGATCGGTCAGGATGGTTTCGTAATGACGGTCATAGGATTGAGGATTGAGGATTGAGGATTGAGAAAGCTTTACTGCTGCGCTGTCTCCTCGATACTCGATCCTCGATCCTCGATCCTCGAGTTCTCTCCGCCAGCTCTTGAACTCGAAGCGCTCGAACAATTCGGCAAGCTTGGCCGGGTCGTGTTTGTCATGCGCAAGGTCTGGGAGCTGCACAGGCAGCTTGACGTCGCATTTGATCGTCAGCAGTTCACGCGCCTTGGGCAGCCAGTCGAGCGCCTTGCGCAAATTGTCACCGACGACGCCGCCGATCTCGCCGGCATGCTCGATCACGTTGTCGAGCGTCTGGTATTGGGCGAGCCACTTGACCGCGGTCTTCGGCCCGACCTTCTCCACGCCCGGCACGTTGTCGACTGCGTCACCGACCAGCGCGAGATAGTCGGTGATGCGCCCGGGCTTGACGCCGAATTTCTTCTCGACGCCGGCCTCATCGAGCACCTCGTTCGACATGGTGTTGACCAGCGTCACGTGCGGATTGACAAGCTGCGTGATGTCCTTGTCGCCAGTCGAGATCACGGTACGCACGCCGTGTTGCTGCGCTTCGCGCGCGAGCGTGCCGATCACGTCGTCGGCCTCGACGCCGTCGATGATCAGCAGCGGCCACCCCATCGCGCGGATCGCCGCGTGCAGCGGCTCGATCTGCTGCACCAGCGCGTCGGGCATCGGCGGCCGGTTGGCCTTGTAGTCGGGATAGACCTCTTCGCGGAAGGTCTTGCCTTTTGCGTCGAAAACACAGGCGCTATAATCGGCTGCGACATCCTTGTGCAGCCGGCGCAGCATATTCAGCACACCGTAGATTGCGCCGGTCGGTTCGCCCTTGCGGTTGCGCAGGTCGGGCATGGCGTGGAACGCGCGGTACAGATAGGACGAACCGTCGACCAGCAGCAACGTTTTTGTCATGCCGCGTACCTGCCAGCGTTTTTTGAGGAGTAGAGAATGAGCGATCCCAACAAGATCCCGCCGCGCCTTACCTCCGAGCCCGGATGGTCGGCACGCGAGTCATGGCGCATGTTCGGCATTATGTCAGAATTCGTCGAGGCGGCAGAGCGCCTGAGCAACATCCGGCCCGCGGTCAGCATGTTCGGCAGCTCGCGCGTTCCCGCCGATCATCCGTATTTTGTGCTCGCCGAGCAGATTGCGCGGCAGTTGTCCGATGCCGGTTTCAGCGTGATGGCGGGCGGCGGCCCCGGCATGATGGAGGCATTCAACAAAGGCGCCTATTTCGGCAAGTCGCCGGCGGTCGGGCTCAACATCGAATTGCCGCGCGAGCAGTTCCCCAATTCGTATCAGGACATCAGCCTCTCATTCCGCCACTTCTTCGCGCGCAAGGTCACGTTCGTGCGCTTTGCGACGGCCTACGTGGTGCTGCCCGGGGGCTTCGGCACGCTTGACGAGCTGCTGGAGGCGCTGACGCTGGTGCAGACCGGCAAGATCCGCCGCATGCCGATCATTCTCGTGCAGACCCCGTTCTGGCGCGGCCTTATCGACTGGCTCCGCGAGCGACTCGTCGCCGAAAACATGATCGCCCCCGGCGACATGGGCCTGGTGCAGCTGGTCGACGAGCCGCAGCAGGTGGTGGATGCGATTTTCGACTATTACGAGAAGCGCGGCTTCGAGCCGTCCGACGCGGAGCGCGAAATATTGCTGACCCTCTAGAATTCGGGAATCAGGATTCGGCAATAAACCATGCCGCGAAGCCGCCGTTACTGAATCCCGAATCCCGGCTCCTGAATCCTGACTTTAATTTTTCCGCCGAAAAGCCGATAATAAGCGTCCAAGCCCTGAGGAACGACCATGCGTAACTTGCTCGCCATCCTGCTGCTCTGCGCCGCGCTGCCCGTGGCCGCCGCGGACCGGCCGGTCAATCTGCAGCCGATCCCCGATCCGCCTCCGCCGCCGCCCGGCTTCGAACTCGACCCGGCGCTCGAGCCGCAGGTGACGATTATCAAGCGCGGCACCGATACCGTCGAAGAGTATCGTGTCGCCGGCAAGCTCTACATGCTCAAAGTCACCCCGGCTCACGGCGCGCCGTATTATCTGATCGACGAAAAAGGCGACGGCAAGATGACGCGGCAGGAAAGCTTTGATTTCGGCGTCCGCCCGCCGCTGTGGGTCATTCATTCCTGGTAGTCCAGAGTGAATGGTGAATCGTGAAATGTGAATCGTGAAAAGCCGCATCCGGGCTTTCACCGTTTGCCGTTCACCATTCACCATTCACTGAAATGTCCGTCTTCACCACCGTCACGCCCGAACAGTTGTCGGCGTGGCTCAAGAACTATTCGATCGGCACCCTCATCGCGCTCGAGGGCATCGCCGCCGGCATCGAAAACACCAACTATTTCGTCACCACCACGCACGGCCGCTATGTGCTCACGTTGTTCGAGAAGCTCACGGCCCGCGAGCTGCCGTTCTACCTCAATCTGATGGCGCATCTTTCGCGCCACGGCATTCCGAGCCCGCAGCCGATTGCCAACCTCGGTAACGAATATCTCGGCGCGCTGAACGGCAGGCCGGCGAGCATCGTCACCAGCGTGCCGGGCACGGACCTCAAACAGGTGAATGCCGGGCACTGCGCCGCCATCGGCGCGCTGCTCGCCGAAATGCATCTCGCCGGCGCGAGCTTTCGCGCCGAAATGCCGAACCCGCGCGGCCCGAAATGGTGGAAAGCGGCGATGCCGAAGGTGCTGCCGTTTCTCGATGCGCATGCCGCAGCGCTGCTCAAGGAGGAAGTGCGCTTCCAGTCCCTGTATCGCTTCGAAGACCTGCCGCGCGGCGTGATCCATGCCGACCTGTTCCGCGACAACGTGCTGTGGGACGGCGGCCGCGTTGGCGGCATCATCGATTTTTACTTTGCATGCAATGACGTGCTGCTCTACGACGTCGCCGTTGCGGTCAACGACTGGTGCATCACGGCCGACGCCGTGCTCGACCGCGAGCGCACCACCGCGCTGCTCAAGGCATATCATGGCGTGCGACCGTTCAATGCGATCGAGCGCGGCGCGTGGCCGGTGATGTTGCGCGCCGGCGCGCTGCGCTTCTGGATCTCGCGGCTGTACGATTTGCATCTGCCGCGCCCGGGGCTGCTCACGCACGCCAAGGACCCGCGGCACATCCAACGCTTGCTCGAGCAGCACGTCGCGCGTGAAGCCGAGCTGCGGCAATTATTCGTGCCATGAACATGCAGATTAGAGTGGTCGACGCCTCGCACGGCTGGCGCTGGATCGCGGAGGGCATTTTGATTTTCCGCAAGAACCCGCCGCAGTGGATACTGCTGATCGCGATCCTGTTCATCGGCAGCCGCGTGTTGTTCGCGATCCCGCTGATCGGCGTGATTGCGGTGCTGATCGCGCCGAATTTTCTCGCCGGGCTGTCGCACGGCGCGCAGGCGCTCGCGCAGGGCAAGCCGCTGCGCATCGGCTATCTCGCGAGCGGCTTTCTCAAGAACGCGGCGCAGCTGATCACGATCGGCGGCGTGTCGCTGGTCGGCCAGTTCCTGACGCTGATGGCGATCATGCTGGTCGGCGGCGAAGCGCTCAGCGGCATCTCCAAGACCATGGCGACGGGCGCGGCAACCCCGGAGACCATCGAAGCGATGCGCACCGCCGCACCGCGCATGATGATGGCACTGATCATCGGCCTCGGCATCTCCGTGCCGCTGATGATGGCGGTCTGGTTTGCGCCGCTGCTGGTGTTCTTTGACGACGTCAAACCGCTGCCGGCGCTGCTGTTGAGCCTGTGGGCCTGCCTGAAGAACGTCCTGCCGCTGTTGATCTACTGCCTGGCCGTGTTGGTACCGATGGTGGTAATGACGCCGCTGAGCATCGCCGTGCGCCAGCCCGATCTTGGGTTGTGGCTGTTGGCGCCGATATTGGTGCCGTCGATTTACGCGAGTTACAAGGATTTATTCGGCACAACGCCGGCCCCGAACTAGGACGTCAGGCGGGACTCAATTTCGCGTATTCAAGCGCCAGCCATTTGCTGCCGTTGCGATGGAAATTCACCTGCACACGCGCATCGGCGCCGCGTCCTTCAGCGTTGACAATCACGCCGACGCCGAACTTCGGATGCATCACGTTCTGGCCGATGCGCCAGGGTGACGATGGTTCAGCGCTCAGTGTTGAATGTTGAGTGTTGGAAACACGGGCACCGGCGACACGGGAAGCCGCGCTGTGAACCTTGAACTCCGAACTCTGAATTCTCAACTTCGGCCCGATGCGCTTCAGCAGCTGCTCGGGAATTTCGCGGAAAAAGCTCGACGCAATGTTGTAGCGCGTCTGGCCGTGCAGCATGCGGCTTTGCGCGAACGACAGATACAGCCGACGCCGCGCGCGCGTCAGCGCCACATACATCAGCCGCCGCTCCTCTTCCTTGCCGTCGGCCTCGAACAGGCTGTTTTCATGCGGGAACAAACCCTCTTCGAGCCCGCTGATGAACACGCTGTGGAATTCGAGGCCTTTCGCCGAATGCACCGTCATCAGCTGCAGCGCATCGGCGCCGGCCTGCGCCTGGTTATCGCCCGCCTCGAGCGCGGCGTGCGCCAGGAACGCAGTGAGGCTGGCGTCCGCCTGGGATTCGTCGGCGATGAATCCTGCGGCGGCGTTGATCAACTCGCCGAGGTTCTCCAGCCGGTCGATGCCGTCGCGCTCGCTCTGGTAATGCGTTTTGAGCCCGCTGTGCTCGATTACGTGCTCGATGATTTCGGGCAAAGGCAATCCTTGTGTCGCGTTCCGCATCTGCTCGATCAGCGCCACAAAGGCCGGCAGGCCTTTGTGAGGAGAGGCGCCGGGCGATAGACGAGAGGCGTGACCGGCTGCGCCGGCTTCTCCGCCATTGCGCGGTTTTCCACCTCTCTCCTCTCCCCTCTCCCCTCTCGCTTTTTCTTCCGCCGCCCGCCACAGACTCACGACCCTCGCCTTGGCGGCATCCTGCAGCTGCTCGAGGCTGCGATTGCCGATGCCGCGCGTCGGGAAATTGATCACGCGCATGAGTGCGCCGTCGTCCTCGTCGCTCGCCAGGAGCCGCAGATAGGCGAGCGCATGCTTGATCTCCTGGCGCTCGAAAAAGCGCAGGCCGCCGTAGACACGGTACGCGACGCCGGTGTTGAACAGCGCGTGTTCGAGCACCCGCGACTGCGCGTTCGAACGGTAGAGCAGCGCCATTTCCGCCAGCCGCACGCCCTCGCGGTGGAGTGACTTCACCTCCTCGACAATGAAACCCGCTTCGTCGATGTCGGTACCGGCCTCGTAGACTCGCAGCGGCTCGCCCTTGCTCTCCGCAGTCCACAGATTTTTGCCGAGTCGCTTGCGGTTATGCTCGATCAACGCGTTGGCGGCATCGAGGATATGCCCGTGTGAACGGTAATTCTGCTCGAGCTTGATCACCTTCTCGACCGCGAAGTCCCGCTGCAGGTCCTGCATGTTGGCGGCCGACGCCCCGCGGAAGGCGTAAATCGATTGATCGTCATCGCCGACCGCAAAAATCGCGTTGTCCGCACCGTGCGCCGTCGCGGCGGTGTTACCCCCGGCCAGCAGCCGCAGCCATTGGTACTGCAGCCGGTTGGTGTCCTGGAATTCATCGACCAGGATATGGCGGAAGCGGCTGCGGTAATGGTCGCGCAGGATCTCGTTCCTCGACAGCAGCTCGTGAGAGCGCAGCAGCAGTTCCGCGAAATCGACCACGCCCTCGCGCTGGCACTGCTCGTCGTAGTGAACGTAAAGCTCCTGCATGCGGCGCGAGATGCTGTCGTAGGCCTCCGCTGCGGGCGGACGCTTGCCTTCGTCCTTGTGGCTGTTGATGTACCACGCGACCTGGCGCGGCGGGAATTTTTCCTCGTCGACGTCGCCGGCTTTCAGCAGCCGCTTGATCAGCGCGAGCTGGTCCTGGCTGTCGAGTATCTGAAAGAGCTGCGGCAGCCCGGCTTCGCGGTAATGCGCGCGCAGCATGCGGTTGCACAGGCCGTGGAAGGTGCCGACCCACATGCCGCGCGTGTTGATCGGCAGCATCGAGCCGATGCGCGCGAGCATTTCCTTCGCCGCCTTGTTGGTGAACGTCACGGCCAGCAGTCCGGCCGGGCTCGCCTGCCCGGTCTGGATCAGCCACGCGACGCGCGTCGTGAGCACGCGCGTTTTGCCGCTGCCGGCGCCGGCGAGAATCAGAGCGGATTGATGCGGAAGCGTGACGGCTTCGAGCTGCTGCTCGTTGAGGCCTGCGAGAAATGACGGGTTCATCTAAGTTGCGGAAAGTTAAAGGGCGCACTCTGGGCCGCGCCCCTCTCAACTTGGAGCCGCGGTTAATTATAGGCTACCGGTCGCACCCTGTCGCGCGTGATCATGCCGTTCGCCCCGGGGTATCGAAGGGTGAACGGCCATTCATGGTTCCAACCGTCACCATGAACGGCCGGAATATTTCCAGCTATCGGCAAAAACGGCCGGCAAGTGCCGGCCGTCTTGCCTGCGTGCGGAAGAATAATTACAGCGAGACTTTCGGCTCGGTGACGCCCATCCTGCCTTTGAGCTTGCCGGCGAGCGCTTCCGCTTCCTGCTTGCTCGGCAGATTCGGGATGCGCACGCGGTACGCGATGCCGGCTTCGCTTTTCACCGGCCGGATTTCAGCGGCATAGCCCGCATTGCGCAGCTGGTCGTAGATGCCGCGCGCATCGTTCTGATTGGCGGCTTCGGCAAGATACACTCTCCATTTGCCGCCTTTGCGCAGCGCGCCGGTGCCGGCAGCGATCTCGGTTTCCGCCGCCCATTGCTCCAGCTGCTGTTTCGACACCGGCGCCACCGGCAACGGCGGCTCGTTCCTGGGCGCGATGTAAAACGACAGCGGCTGATCCATGGTAAACGATTCCTTGTCGCGCGCGACCGTGATCTTGCCTTCGATCAGGCATACGACGTCGCGCGTCTTGTCGGCCTTGCCCCACAGGTCGGTGCCGCGGACGCCGGCGGTCATGGTCACGAACCTGACCTTGACGTCGCGCTCGCCGCGGAACTTGTAGAGCGCCTGGGTGGTAAAACGGAACGCGCCGCTGACCACGTCGAGCGACGCGGTCACCACCTCCTTCAAGTTGATTTTCTTCTGGCCGAGATCGTCAAGCGCGAGGATGCCGTCCTCGCCGAGCTTGACCAGGCTGCCGTCGGCGAGCCGCAGCAGCGCGCGCGAGCCGGGGCCGGTGTAAACGCGGTCCTTGTTGGTGAGCACCATGCCGATCGCGAGCGGGTCGCGCGCACCGCTCGTATGCTCGACCCACGCCGGCATCTGCACGCCTTCGACCACGATGTTGGGGCGTGCCGCCGCCAGCGCCGAAGTCGCTGCCAACATCAATAACGCCGTCAGAAATGCTTTTGCTTTCATTGCAGGCTCCTCGAGTTCAAGTAACGCATGCATTTACGGCAGCAGCAAATTTTCGGATGCGTTGCGGGTATAATTTGCGTTTTTGGCCGCTAATTCAGGCAGGTATGCAGAACAAATACAACGCCCACGTGATCGAGCGCGAGGCCCAGCGATACTGGGACGAGCAGCGCTCGTTCCGCGCCGTCGAGACACCCGGCAAACCCAAATACTACTGCCTGTCGATGTTCCCCTACCCGTCCGGCAAGCTGCATATGGGGCACGTGCGAAACTATACCATAGGCGATGCGCTGACCCGTTACCACCGCATGCGCGGCTACAACGTGCTGCAGCCGATGGGCTGGGACGCGTTCGGGCTGCCCGCCGAGAACGCGGCGATGGCAAACAATGTCCCGCCGGCGCAGTGGACTTACGACAACATCGCCTACATGAAGAAGCAGCTCGTCTCCCTCGGTTTCGCCATCGACTGGGAGCGCGAGCTTGCGACCTGCAGGCCCGAGTATTACCGCTGGAACCAGTGGCTGTTCCTGCGCATGCTCGAGAAGGGGCTCGTTTACAAGAAAACCGGCAGCGTGAATTGGGACCCGGTCGATCAGACCGTGCTCGCCAACGAGCAGGTGATCGACGGCCGCGGCTGGCGCACCGGCGCGCTCATCGAGAAGCGCGAGATCCCGATGTATTACATGGCGATCACCCGGTACGCCGACGAGCTGCTCGCCGCGCTCGGCGGGCTGCCGGGCTGGCCCGAGCGCGTGAAAACGATGCAGGCGAACTGGATCGGCAAGAGCTACGGCGTGCGGCTGGCGTTTCCGTACAGGCTCGACGGCCGTGACGAAAAGCTGTGGGCGTTCACCACGCGCGCCGACACCATCATGGGCATCACGTTCTGCGCAGTCGCGACCGAGCATCCGCTCGCAACCCGGCTCGCGCGCGACAATCCGAAACTTGCGGCGTTCGTCGACGCCTGCAAGCGCGGCAGCGTGATCGAGGCCGATCTCGCGACGATGGAAAAGAAAGGCATGCCGACCGGCTTCTTCGTCGCGCATCCGCTCACCGGCGAGCGAGTCGAGGTGTGGGTCGGCAACTACGTGCTGTGGGGCTACGGCGACGGCGCGGTGATGGGAGTGCCCGGCCACGACGAGCGTGACTTCGCGTTCGCGAAGAAATACGGCCTTGCGATCAAGCCCGTGATCGACGTCAACGGTAAGCTTTACTCGACCGACGCGTGGCAGCCGTGGTACGCGGAGCATGGCAAGTGCGTGAACTCCGGCAAGTACGACGGCCTCGATTACGATGCCGCAGTCGATGCAATCGCGGCCGATCTCGCGGCCAAAGATCTCGGCGAAAAACAGGTCATGTGGCGGCTCAGGGACTGGGGCATCTCGCGCCAGCGCTACTGGGGTACGCCGATCCCGCTCATCCATTGCGCGGGCTGCGGCGACGTGCCGGTGCCCGATGCCCAGCTGCCGGTGGTGCTGCCGGAAGACTGCGTGCCCGACGGCAGCGGCAATCCGCTCAACAAGCGCGCCGATTTCGTCAATTGCACGTGCCCGCGGTGCGGCAAGCCGGCGAAACGCGAAACCGACACCATGGACACGTTTGTCGACTCGTCGTGGTATTACATCCGCTACGCGTGCGCCGACCGGAAAAACGCGATGGTCGACGAGCGCGTCAAATACTGGCTGCCGGTCGATCAGTACATCGGCGGCATTGAGCACGCGATCCTGCACCTGCTCTACTCGCGCTTCTGGACCAAGGTGATGCGCGACCTCGGCCTGGTCACACTGGCCGAGCCGTTCACCAACCTGCTGACGCAGGGCATGGTGCTGAACGAAATTTTCTTCCGCAAAAACGACGGTGGCCGCGTCACTTACTACAATCCGGCCGAGGTCGACAACCCGGTCGACGAGCGCGGCCAGCGCGCAGGCGCCACGCTCAAGTCCGACGGCCGGCCGGTCGAATCGGGCGGCACCGGCACCATGTCGAAATCGAAGAACAACGGCGTCGACCCGCAATCGTTAATTGATGAATACGGTGCAGATACCGCGCGTTTCTTCATGATGTTCGCCTCGCCGCCGGAACAAACGCTCGAGTGGTCGGACAGCGGCGTCGAGGGTGCCGCGCGGTTTCTGCGGCGGCTGTGGAGCTACGGCGTGAAATTCAAGAATGGCGGTGGCGCCACGATCAGGCCCGGTCTGCAGAGAACCACGCGCTTCGAAATCCATTCAGTGCTCAAGCAGGCCAACCACGATATGGCGAAGCACCAGTTCAACACGGTGGCCTCGGCAGCGATGAAAATATTGAATGCACTGGAGCGGATGTACGGCGTGAAAGACGACGTTGCTAAGGAAGGTCTCTCGATCTTGTTGCGCCTGCTCGCGCCGGTCACACCGCATATCTGCCATCACCTGTGGCGTGAGCTGGGATTCGGCGAGGACATCCTCAAGGCGCAATGGCCCGAACCCGATACCGCCGCGCTAGAACAAGAAGAGATCGAGCTCGTTCTGCAGGTCAACGGCAAGCTGCGCGGTAACATGCGCGTCGCGAAGGACGCCGACCGCGCGCAGATCGAAAAGCTCGCGATGCAGAACCCGAACGTGCAAAAGCACGTCAACGGTCAGCCGGTGAAAAAAGTCGTCGTCGTTCCCGGCCGGCTGGTCAACGTGGTAGTGTGATGAACAGCGGCAATGAGAGATCGGTAATGGGTAAGGGACAAGAAATGAAAAGAATGGAATCCAGGGTCAAGCGGGTTGCTTCAAGGTTTTTACCCTTTACCCTTCACCCTTCACCCTTCACCGCGACCAGCATGGCCTTCGTGGCCTTGCTGGTCGCATCTTGCGGCTTCCACCTGCGCGGCCAGGCAACGCTGCCGTTCGACTCCATCTATATATCGGGTTCGCAAGTATTCGTCACCCAGATTGCGCGCGCGGTGCGCGCCGGCAGCCAGGCGCGCGTTACCACCAATCCCAAGGACGCGCAGGTGACGCTGCAGATTCTGAACGAGCTGCGCGAACGGGTGATCCTTTCGCTGTCAGCCATCGGCCGGGTGCGCGAAATCACGCTGCGCTACCGGGTGTCTTTCCGCCTCACGGACGCGAAAGGCATCGAATACATACCCACGAGCGAGATCGTGCTGCGCCGTGACATCACCTACAGCGACGCCGACGTGCTCGGCAAGGAACAGGAGGAGGCCCTGCTCTACCGCGACATGCAAAGCGACGCCGTGCAGCAGGTGGTGCGGCGTCTGCAGTCTGCGCGCATAGATTCGTGACAGCTTTGCCGCGGAGGACGCCAAGGACGCAAAGTAATTCGATGCTTTGTGTTCCCCGCTTTCGAGATTCATTGATTTCCTGTTTTTCCTTGGCGTCCTTTGCGTCCTTGGCGGCTAGGCTTTATGAAAATCTCTACTGAACAACTGCCGCAGCAGCTTAAGCGCGGCCTCGCGCCGCTCTACACCGTATTCGGCGACGAGCCGCTGCTCGCGCTCGAGGCGACCGACCGCATCCGCGCCGCAGCGCGCGACGGCGGCCACAGCGAGCGCGAGGTGCTGACCGCCGAGCAGCACTTCGACTGGTCGCAGCTCAGAATGAGCGGCCAGTCGCAATCGCTGTTTGCCGCGCGCCGCATCCTCGAGCTGCGCATCCCGAACGGCAAGCCCGGCGTTGAAGGCGGCAAAGCACTGCAGGATTTTTGCGCGCAACTGCCGATTGACACCATCACGCTGATCTACCTGCCCGCGATCGACAGGCGCACCCGGAAGGGCGCGTGGTTCGAGGCGCTCGAGGCCGCCGGCGTGATGATCGAGGCGAAACAGATTGCGCGCGGCGCGCTGCCAGCGTGGCTCGCCGGCCGGCTCAAAGCGCAGGAGCAGACGGCCGACGAGGAAACGCTCGAATTCGTCGCCGACAAAGTCGAAGGCAATCTGCTCGCCGCCTATCAGGAAGTGCAGAAGCTCGCGCTGTTGTTTCCCGCCGGCAAGCTCTCTTTCGACCAAGTCAAGGAAGCGGTGCTCGACGTCGCGCGCTTTGACGTGTTCGATCTCGGCGAGATCGTGCTATCCGGCGATGCGCGGCACCTCGCGCGCGTGCTCGACGGGCTCCAGGGCGAAGGCGCCGCACCGCCGCTGGTGCTGTGGGCGATCACCGAGGAAATCCGCGCCGTCGGCCGGGTCTTGGCCGGACTCGCCGCCGGCCGGCCGCTCGATTCATTGTGGCGCGAAGCGCGCATCTGGGGCGCGCGCCAGAACCTGATGCAGCGCCACATCAATCGCTTTACCCAACCGCAGATCGAAGCCGCGCTGCTGCACGCCGCGCAAATCGACCGCATCATCAAAGGTCTCGCCCGCGGCGACGCGTGGGACGAATTACTCCAGCTCGGGTTACGGTTCGCGCGCCAATGAAAACTTGAATCGCGGTATCATTGACCGAAGGATTGAGGATCGAGGATTGAGGGGTTGCCCTGCAGGGGTTTTTGCTCAATCCTCAATCCTGAATCCTCGATCCTGACTCACCCATGGATATACAGAGCTACATGGTTGGCGTCGGCAAACAAGCCCGGGCTGCCTCCCGGCTGGTGGCCAAGGCCGACACCGCGACCAAGAACAGGGCGTTGACGCTCACCGCGCAGGCGATCGAGCGCGACGTCCAGCGTCTGCTCGCCGTGAACGCGCAGGACGTCGCCGCCGCGCGTGGGAACAAGCTCGAGCCCGCGCTGATCGACCGCTTGACGCTTACCGAGAAAATCATCGCCGCGATGGCCGACGGCTTGCGCCAGATCGCCGAGCTGCCCGATCCGATCGGCGCAATCAGCGAGCTCAAGCAACAGCCGTCCGGCATCAAGGTCGGCCGCATGCGCGTGCCGCTTGGCGTAATCGCGATCATTTACGAATCGCGCCCCAACGTCACCGCGGATGCCGCCGGCCTGTGCCTCAAAGCCGGCAACGCCTGTATTCTGCGCGGCGGCTCGGAGGCGATCCGCTCCAACCAGGCGATCGCCGCGTGCGTGCACGAAGGGCTGCAGAGCGTCGGCCTGCCGGAAACCGCGGTGCAGGTTATCGAAACCACCGACCGCGCGGCGGTCGGCGGGCTGCTGCGCATGCACGAATACGTGGATATCGTCGTGCCGCGCGGCGGCAAAAGCCTGATCGAGCGCGTGATGCGGGAATCGCGCATCCCGATGATCAAGCACCTCGACGGCGTGTGCCATGTTTACATCGACGACAAGGCCGACCTCGACAAGGCGGTTCGCATCGCCGACAACGCCAAGACGCAGCGCCTCGGCACCTGCAACACGATGGAAACGCTGCTCGTCGCGCGCGGCATCGCCGATGAGGTGCTGCCGAAGCTCGCGAAGATCTACCAGGACAAGGGCATCGAGCTGCGCGGCGACGAAGCGGCGCGCAAGATCGTGCCGGGCATGCGGCCCGCGACCGAGGAAGACTGGTACACCGAATACCTCGCGGCGATTCTGGCGGTGCGCGTCGTCGACGGGCTTGACCAGGCGATCGAGCACATCGCGGTTTACGGCTCGCAGCACACCGATGCGATCGTCACCGAAGACCCGGCGCGCGCGCAGCGCTTTCTGCGCGAGGTCGACTCGAGTTCGGTGATCGTCAACGCCTCGACGCGCTTTGCCGACGGCTACGAATACGGGCTGGGCGCCGAGATCGGCATCTCGACCGACAAGCTGCATGCGCGCGGCCCGGTCGGGCTCGAAGGACTGACTTCCCTGAAGTGGGTTGTGTTCGGCCACGGCGAGATAAGAACGTGAAGGGTGAAGGTGTGAACCCCCCTCACCCCGACCCTCTCCCCCGGTAACGGGGGAGAGGGGGACTTACCCTTCACTCCTTCACCCTTTACTTGCGAATATCATGAGCCTGCTCGAAGTCAAAGTCCCCGACATCGGCGACTTCAAGGACATCCCGGTCATCGAAGTGCTGGTCAAGCCCGGCGACAGCATCAAGGCCGAAGACCCGCTGATCATGCTCGAATCCGACAAGGCGACGATGGAAGTGCCCGCGCCGCAGGCGGGCACGGTCAAAGCGATCAAGGTCAAGGTCGGCGACAAGGTCTCCCAAGGCACTTTGATCCTCATGCTCGAGGCCGCCAGCGCTACGGCTGCTGCGCCCGCGCCTGCCGCGAAAGCGCCCGCAGCGCCGGCAACAACGGCACCGCCGTCAACACTTCATGCCTCACCCCTCCCGCCTCTCGCGAAGGCGGACATCCACGCCGAAGTCGTGGTGCTCGGCGCCGGCCCCGGCGGCTACACGGCGGCGTTCCGCGCCGCGGACCTCGGCAAGAAAACCGTATTGATCGAGCGTTATCCGACGTTGGGCGGGGTGTGCCTGAACGTCGGCTGCATCCCGTCGAAAGCGCTGCTGCACGTCGCAAAAGTAATCACAGAAGCGGACGAGATGGCGCACAACGGCGTCACCTTCGGCCAACCGAAAATCGAAATCGACAAGCTGCGCGCGTGGAAAGACAGCGTGATCGGCAAGCTCACCAAAGGCCTCGCCGGGCTCGCCAAACAGCGCAAAGTCGAAGTCGTGCAGGGCAAGGGCGAATTCGCTGCGCCCAACTTGATCCGCGTCGAAACCAAAGGCGGCGTGCAGACCGTGTCGTTCGACGACTGCATCATCGCCGCGGGCTCGAGCGTCGCGCGCATCCCCGGCTTTCCGTACGACAACCCGCGCCTGATCGATTCGACCGGCGCGCTCGCGCTGCCGGAAGTACCGCAGCGTCTGCTCGTGATCGGCGGCGGCATCATCGGGCTCGAGATGGCGACCGTGTTCGACGCACTCGGCTCGAAGGTCACCGTGGTCGAGCTGCTGGATGGCCTGATGCCCGGCGCCGACCGCGACGTGGTGCGGCCGCTCGCCAAGCGCATCGAGAAGCGCTACGAGAAAATCCTGCTCAAGACCAGGGTGTCGAAGATCGAGCCGGTCAAGGACGGCCTCAAGGTCACGTTCGAAGGAGCGACGTCGGCAACGGATACGTTCGACTACGTGCTGGTGGCGGTCGGCCGCCGTTCCAACGGGCGCGAGATCAAGGCCGAGGCCGCGGGCGTTACGGTCAACGAGCGCGGTTTCATTCCGGTCGACCAGCAGATGCGCACCAACGTGCCGCACATCTTCGGCATCGGCGACATTGTCGGCGAGCCGATGCTCGCGCATAAAGCAACGCACGAAGGCAAGCTGGCGGCGGAAGTGATCGCGGGCCACAAGGCTGCGTTCGACGCGCGCACGATACCATCGGTCGCCTACACCGATCCCGAAATCGCGTGGATGGGGCTCACCGAAACGCAGGCCCAGGCGCAGGGCGTCGAATACGAGAAAGCGGTATTCCCGTGGGCGGCGAGCGGCCGCGCGCTTGCGACCGGCCGCGACGAAGGCATGACCAAGCTGCTATTCGACCGGCACACCAAGCGCATCATCGGCGCCGGCATGGTCGGCGTGAACGCGGGCGAGCTGATCGCCGAAACCGTGCTCGCGCTCGAAATGGGCGCCGACGCAATGGACCTCGGTCTCACGATCCATCCGCATCCGACACTTTCGGAAACGGTGTTTTTTGCCGCCGAAATCGCGGAAGGATCGATCACCGATCTATACATGCCCAAGAAATAGCGGCGCTGTCATCCAATTACGGGTGGTGACCGCTCGCCCCACGACCGGTTTACATATTGTCGTCACGGACCGGGAACCCGACCGCAGATCGCCGAATCGAACGCTCAAGAGAATAATTCCGCCCAGGCCGGTGTTTGCCGCGATAAATGGGATGATGCAAACCGATGTTTATTCTTGGGCTGGGCACGGCGGTTCCGCCGAATCGGTATACGCAGGCGCAATGCTGGGAGGCGCTGCAGGGGTCCGGTCAGTTCGCGCGGCTCGACCGGCGCGCGCGCGCCACTTTGCAAAGGGTATTGCTGCGCGACAACGGCATACGCACGCGATCTCTGGCGCTCGATGCGCTCGACGACGCTTTCACGCTCGATCCCGACACGCTGCACCGCCGCTTCGCCCGCCACGCTCCACTGCTGGCTTCCCAGGCGGCCACCGGCGCCCTGCGGCAAGCCGGCCTGCAGCCGCGCGACATCGACGCCGTCATCATCAGCACCTGCACCGGCTATCTTTGCCCGGGGCTCACGAGCTACGTCGCAGAGCGCCTGGGCTTAAGGGCGGATGTGCTTGCGCTCGATCTGGTGGGCCAGGGGTGCGGTGCCGCACTGCCCAACCTGCGCACGGCGGACGCGCTGCTGAGCGCGCGGCGTTGCGAGAAGGTTTTGTCGGTCTGCGTCGAAGTCTGCAGCGCGGCGTTTTACCTCGATAACGATCCCGGCGTTCTCATCAGCGCGTGCCTGTTTGGCGATGGCGCCGGTGCCGCCGTGCTCGCCGCCGCCCCGGATGGCGAAGAACGCCGCGTCAAATGGAAGGCGGCGCGGTC
This sequence comes from Betaproteobacteria bacterium, assembly GCA_023266235.1. Lineage (GTDB taxonomy): Bacteria > Pseudomonadota > Gammaproteobacteria > Burkholderiales > SG8-41 > PALSA-1004. Next base: position 20,480 of record JAHFRL010000021.1, on the reverse strand, counting down.
CCTCAACAATCCGGCTGAGCGCGACGCGCTGCGTTTCGAGCAGACGGGCGGCATGCTGCGCAATATACTCACGCCGCAGGTGCCGGAGCTCGCGGCGCAACACGCCGAAACCGTGCTCGACGAATTACTGGAAAGCGCAGGAATCGCGCGCCGCGAGATCGGCACCTGGATCTGGCATGCGGGCGGACGCAAGGTGCTGGAGGCGCTGCAGGAGAAGCTCGGACTCACCGCCACGGATTTGCGCTGGAGCCGCGAAGTCCTGGGTGAGTTCGGCAATCTGAGCAGCCCCTTTGTGTATTTCGTGCTGCAGGCGGCGTTGCGCGGCAATGCGCCCGGCGGCTGGTGGTGGATGTCGTCGTTCGGCGCCGGCTTCAGCTGCCACGGCGCGCTGCTCGAAGTGGCGTAGCCGGGGTGGCCCTCATGAACATGCCGCGCCGCGTTGAGCCCGAATGGCTCGACGAGCTTCCGCCGCAGGATGCGCGCGCCATGCGATCGCGCCGCGATCTGCAGCGCATCAACGCGCTGATGGCGAATGCCGCTATTGTCGCGCGGGAACTCGAACGCGGCTTCCCTGACGAATCGCCGCGCGCGATCGCCGAAATCGGCGCGGGCGACGGAACCTTCATGCTGCGGCTGGCGGAAAGAACGGCCGCACGGGCAAAAGACGTGCATGTCGTTCTGCTCGACCGCCAGGATCTTGTCGCCTCCGAAACCATCGGCAAGTTTGCGTCCCTGGGATGGCAAGCGCAAGCGGTGACGGCGGACGTGTTTGAGTGGCTCGCACAGCCGGGTGGCCAGGTTTTCGAGGTGATCATCGCCAACCTGTTCCTGCATCATTTTGACGTCGCGGAATTGAGGGCGTTGCTCGCGCTGGCCACGGGTCGCACGCGCACGTTCATCGCGTGCGAGCCGCGCCGTTCCGGCCTCGCGCTGCTCGGCAGCCGCCTGCTCGGGATTGCCGGGTGCAACGACGTGAGCCGGCACGACGCCGTGGTCAGCGTGCACGCGGGATTTTCCGGCCGCGAATTGTCCGCGCTGTGGCCCGCCGGCCGAACGTGGGCGCTCGAGGAGCACGCGCGCGGGATGTTCAGCCATTGTTTGGTCGGCTCACGGACCAATGTCGATAATGCCGCCTCACGCGATAGAAGAACATGAAATCATTTGACGCTCTTGTCATCGGCGCCGGGCCCGCCGGCGCAGCCGCAGCTCTCATGCTCGCGCGCGCCGGATGGTCGGTCGCGGTGGTGGAGAAAGCGCGGTTCCCTCGACGCAAAGTCTGCGGCGAGTTTATTTCCGCACCGAGCCTAGCTCTGTTGCGCGAGCTCGGAATCGCTGCCCCGTTTCTTGCGCGCGCGGGCCCCGAGATCCGGCAGATCGGTCTGTACGCCGGCGAAACGATGCTCGCCGCCGACATGCCTTGCCCGCGGGACGGACTGGATATGCGCGGCAGAGCGCTCGGGCGGGAGCATTTCGATGCGCTCGTTCTGGCGTGTGCGGCGAAGGCCGGAGCCGAGGTGTGGCAGCCATGGACGCTCACGCGGCTGGAAAGGACAGCAGGCGGTTTCGATTGCACTGCTGTTGCGAAAGAGACGAAAGAAACCACCCGGCTGCGAGCGCGCATCATCATCGCCGCGCACGGCTCATGGGAGCGCGGGATGCTGCCGACGCAGCACATACGCCACCCGCCGCGTGCGTCGGATTTGTTCGCGTTCAAGGCCCATTTCCGAAACGGCGATTTGCCGCTCGGACTGATGCCGCTCGTGGTTTTCCCCGGCGGATACGGCGGCATCGTTCAAAGCGATGGCGGCCGCACGGGTTTCTCGTGTTGCATACGCCGCGACCATCTGGAACAGTGCCGCCGCCAGTGGCGGCAGGCGCGGGCGGCGGAAGCCGTTTTCGCGCACGTGCGGGCGGCGTGCCGCGGGGTCGAAACGGCTTTTTCCCGCGCAACCTGCGATGGATCGTGGTTGTCGGCGGGGCCGATCCGGCCAGGCATTCGAACATTCCGCAGCGATGGCATTTTCACGGTCGGCAACGCGGCGGGCGAAGCGCACCCCCTTGTCGCCGAAGGCATCAGCATGGCCATACAGTCGGCCTGGCTTTTGTGCGAGCATCTGCTTGCGCGGCGGAACGCGGTTTTCTCGGAGCGCGCGGTCGCGGAGATCGGGCGCGATTACGCGGCAAGCTGGCGCAGGAATTTTGCGTGCCGCGTTTTCGCCGCCGCGACGTTCGCGCACGTAGCGATGCGGCCGGCAACCGCGCGCCCGGTAACAGCGTTGCTGACACGCGCCCCGTCAATTCTGACCGTGGGCGCCTATTTGAGCGGCAAGACACAACCCCTGAGTGGCCTGCGGAACGAGAATCGGAAAAGCGGCGCCGCGTTTCGCTAGCGACCCGATGGCAAACGAGGCGAGCACCGCGTTACAAACCGAAACAATATTTAACCGCCCCGCAACAGTCTTCCGGCCGTCTTCTGCGTTAATGCAAATGCGTGGATTGCACGCATGTGAGCCGCGCTCTCTGGTGAGGCCCGGCAATAAAGGAAAACAGCCATGAAACGCATTTTGGGAATTATTGCAGTAGCGGGCTTGCTAACGGCGGCGCCTGCCGCTTTCGCGGGCATCGATGTTTTCATCGATTTCGGCACGCCGGCGCCAGTGTATGTCGCGCCGCCGCCCGTGGTCGTTTATCGGCACCGGGAGCCGCGTTGGGAGGAGAGGCGCGAATACCTCGAGCGCCGCGAGTTCCGTAAGCACCATGAGCACTTCCGGCATCACTACCGGTACTGATGTAACGACTGACGACCTGCCAGGCTGACCAAATGGTCGGCGCCCGTGGCGGGTAAGCCTGGTTTGGCTTACCCGCGGGCGCCAACGCGCTTTTTTCAGGCGCCGGGTGCATAATGACGAATACCCCATGAAAGGATCAGCCATTGGCCAAACCAAACTATCAATTTGAAAAGCGTCAGAAAGAGTTGGCGAAGAAGCGCAAGAAAGAAGAAAAACGGCTGCGCAAACTGGCCGAGAGCACCCCTCCGCCTCAAGAAAATGCGGAAGCGATTCCGGCTCCGCCACCGGTCGAGGGAAAAACGCCGTAGCAGCAAGTCAGCTTTGCCGTTACGCTACGCCCGTGAACAAGACCAAACTCGCAAAGTGTCTTCAGCACCGTGTGAGACTGCGGCCGCCCGCGCGGCGGTTTCGCGGCGTCACCGAGCTGCGCATCATGGATGATGACTGGCTCGTGCAGGACGTCGAAGACAAGAAGGGCGTGCGGATCCGGAATATCCGCACTGATCATGTCGCCCTGCTCGGCCTTGACCAGATTCGCGATTACATAGCCGACCCCAGGCGCGAATACGATGGTTTGCGCCACGGCTTCCTTGAACTCAAGGTGCAGCTTTTCCTGCGCGGGCCTGAGCTGGTCATTGAACCCCGGCCGTCTTCCGTCACGCGCGCTGCGACCAAACGCCCGCGCGCGACCGCCCGCAAGCGAACAGCGCGCAAGCCGCAACCAACAAACCCCGCCAAAAAGATCTCTCGAAAACAGGCATAACCGAGGGCCGAACCCGTCAGCCGAGCCGGCTCGTAACGATGGGTTGCGCAATGATCCACAAGCTGACCATGGTGTAGCCGATCATCAGCAGCAGCATCGGATACTGGCTCCTGAGCGCGGCTCGTTTTTCCTTGAAGACCCGGCAGGCCATCGCATGCGCGAGGTATACCGCTGCGACGTGCCCGATCACGATCGCGCTCACGGACAGGTACCAGACAAAGCGCGCATCGACTATCCCGATTTTCACAAAGTAGCGGGTGGTGCCGAACACGTCCCAGCCAAATCCAAACGGGTCGGACGCGAGGGGTATCAGGTATTGACCTGCCATCAGCAGAAAAGACAGGTAGTGCGCCAGGTGGTACGCGATCGCAATCGGCACGAGCGTGAGTACAAAAAGACCAGCCACCGTCGCCGTCTCATGGCGTTCGCCGGGCAGCCGGGCCGCAGCCGGAGTGATGGCGGCCATCCTGGCGATCATCCACGCGAAGACGCAGTAAATCGACAAGAACAGAAGCCAGACGGCGACCAACCCGAGCGTGTATGCCGCTGCGCGCAGCGTGCCGGCCGTCAGCAGCAGCGGAGCCTGCGCGCGCCAGCCGTCGAGCCCATCGACCAGGCTCACCCACAGCGGCGTTTCGATAAAACCGTCGAAAGTCACGGTGGCGAGCATCAAAATGACCAGCGCGAGCAGCGACGGCGGCGCGGGCTCATCACTCAACAACCCTACCGCGTAGGGCCGCAGGTTCCACTCCCGCTTGGCGGTCGAGACGCGCACCTCCGTCGGCGCAAAACGGGCCAGCAAACCAAACACCAGTGAAAAGGCTTCGCCCCGGCGCAGCCAGGTCTCGCGGCCGAAGAGCAACATCCCGGCCCACGTAATCACGCCATAGAGAAGAACCGCCGCCGCGACGTCGGCCGGCACGTCCGCTTGTTCCCAGATCAGCTCGCCCCATGCAAAAGCAAAGAACAGCACGACCGCGGGCCAGTTGCCCAACCATTCCGGATAGCGGAGTCCGAGCGAAAGCGCCGCACCGTGGCTTGCTCGCGAGTACGCGCTTTCAATCCAGGCGAAAGCGATGTTGAGAGGACTAACCAACGCCCAGAGATCCCCCAGCAGGGCGGAAACGTATGCCATGCCCACCCACCAGATCGCCCACACCATGATCGGAGCAATGTTCCTGACCGGCGCCTGGTGGCCGAGAAAACCGGCAACGAGGACGAGCACGAACAGCGCCATGGCGAGCGCGCGGCAGATTGACAGCGTCAAGGGATGAGCGACGGCACGGCCGATGCGCCACGTCAGCAGATTGATCCGCGGATAGGTTTCCGACGGCGGCGACCCACGCATGAACAGCGCCATCATCAGAAAGGAAACGCCGACGGCAGCGCCGGCGCCGGTCAGGTAGAGCCAGAGCGGAACCGGCAAATCGTAACGCTCGCCAAATCCATGCGCGCGGGCAACTCCGGCCAATGCCAACGCGCTCACCAGCGCCGCGACGCTCAAGAATTTCCTGAATTTCGTTTTGCCTGTCCCGCTGGCGTGGCGCATAAGTTGCTCAGAGCCTTGTTCTCGTTACCGTATTGTCCCTGGTATTATTTAAGGATTCATTGCCTTAGGGGAAACCGACCGGCATTTATGCACCGAATTTGACATGACCGCCCGCGAAGCGGACTATTTTACGGCGTTCGCGCTACTGACCTGCCGAGGCTGGAAATCATCGTCCAAGTCCAGGACGCACAGCCTGATGGCCGCGCCGCAGCGTTGATCGCAGTATCGCTTTTCCGAACGGGCAATCCAGGGGAGGTAACCATGAAACATCAGCACCCGCTTCTTTTCGGCGCCGCGATCGTGCTTGCCGCGCTGCCAATATTCGCGCACGGCGAGATTCTCGCGATGATGAATTACGAGACCAAATCGGCGGACTCTTTGAAAGCCCTGAAGCGTCCGGTCGCACCGCAGGACCGCCGGGAAGGCATCGCGATCATCGACGTCGACCCGAAATCCAGGAACTTCGGCAAAATCGTCACGGACCTGCCGTTGCCGCCGGATACGGTCGCCCATCATATCTTTTACAACAAGGACGCCTCAAAAGCCTACGTGACGGCGCTGGGGAAATCCGAATTGCGCGTAATCGACATGAAGCGCAAGCCGTATCAGATCAAGAAAATCGACGTGCCCGGCTGCACTGTTGGCGAGGACGTCGTGTTTTCCGCCGACAACAAAAAATGGTTCCTGAGTTGCATGGGCTCACAAACGATGATGGTCGGTGACGCGGTCGCCGACAAACCCATCAAAGCGGTTTCGTTGCCGAAGCCGTATCCGCACGGCATCGCGATTCATGACGGCATCGACCGCGTCCTGCTGACGAGCACGGTGCGGGCGTCGGACCTCGGCGATGCCGGCGAGACCATCCAGGAAATCAAGGCGAGCACCAGCGAGACAGTGGCGACGCATAAAGTGTCGACCAAAGCTTCGCCGAGCGGCGAAGCGCCTGTGGAAATCCTGTTTGTCCCGGGAGCCAAGCCGCCGGTCGCATACGTGACCAACATGTATGCAGGCACGCTTTCGACCGCCACCTGGGACCCCGTGAAGAAAAGCTTCACGGTGAAGCAGGTATACGATTTTGGTCCGATCAAGGCCGGCGTGCCGCTCGAAATTTACTTCAACAAGAAGGGCAGCCGTCTTTATGTCACCACCGCAAAACCCGGCCAGCTGCACCTCTTCGACATCGGCAAGGATCCGGCCAATCCGAAGCTGTTGAAATCGTTCCCGGCGGCTGAAGGAGCACACCATGTCGCGTTCACGCTGGATGGGCGCTACGCATATGTTCAGAACGCGTTCTTGAACCTACCCGGAATGAGCGACGGATCGATCACGGTGATTGATATGCAGAAGGAAGCGGTCATCGGCAGCATCGACACGCTCAAGGACAAAGGCTTCAATCCCAACAGCATCGTCCTGCTGCCGCAATGGAACGACCCGGCGGGCCACTGATGCGATGGTTGTGTGAGCGTGGCCGGGGACTCCTCGTCCCCCGTCGCAGATCAGGACCCGGCCAGGTAACAACAAAAAGCCACCGCAACGGTGGCTTTTGCCTGTTGGCGGCCAAGACGACGCGCGTAATGTCAGCGCAACGCGCCTGACTACATCCCCTTCGCGAGCGCCACGACCAGGTTACCCTCGCGGCTTTCGATCTCGATCTCGTATTGCCGCGTGGCGTCCGCGTTTTCGATCCCGCGCTGGCCTTGCGCGTTTACCTCCTGCTTCGGCCACACGAGAAACCCGCGCATCGGCGCGCCGCGCTCGATCGCTTCATGGACATTGGCGTGATGGCGCGCACCGGTGGTGCGCTCGAGGTCCTTGTCCTCGCACAGCGTATAGCGGTAGACCCCGCTTCTCACGCGCTTCAGCTGGTCGGACCAGAGCGTGACCCAGAGCGTCGAGCGGTCTTCGGTCCATTTCGATGAGTCATAGCGCGTGCCGCCGACGGTGCCGAGTTGTTCCCACGCGACCGTGATTTTTGGTTTCATGCCTGGCTTTCTGTCCTGGATATTCACATTATCATTGTAGTCTTACTTGCTCCCCAGCGGCGGAATAAATCGTTCTTTTCAGTTTCAAATTAAAGGTTTAACACCGGCGTTTCGCGTTGCCGCCCGCTGCGGATCAAGGCGTTCCGCGGCACCCGCCCATGCCCGCCGCCGCAACGCCATCACATTAATCACTAGTGCTTGATATTGCAGGGCTTTTCAGCGTAGCAACATGGGCGTAAACTAGCGGCCAGCAAAGGCGCCATGCACCGTTTTAAGGCTCAAGCGTTAGTACGTCTCACCGGCACAGCTGAGCAGTGAAGAACGAAAAGGGGCGTGGCAAGGAGACGCGTTGAAGCCCACCGATATCCACCAGCCAGACTATTTCCATAAAGTCGTCGATTGTCAGTGGGCGTGTCCCGCCCATACCCCCGTTCCTGAATACATCCGGTTGATCGCCGCCGGCCGCTACGGCGACGCCTACATGATCAACTGGGAATCGAACGTGTTCCCCGGCATTCTCGGCCGCACCTGCGACCGCCCGTGCGAACCGGCGTGCCGCCGCGGCCGCGTCGAGAAAAACAACGGGGGAAAACCCGAACCGGTTGCGATCTGCCGCTTGAAGCGGGTGGCCGCCGACTACAAGGAAGACATCCGCGGGCGCCTGCCCACGGCGCCGGCCACGAAAAACGGCAAGCGCATCGCGCTGATCGGCGCCGGCCCGGCGTCGCTCACCCTCGCGCGCGACCTCGCGCCGCTCGGCTATGCAATCACGCTGTTCGACGGCGACCGCCAGGCCGGCGGCATGATCCGCACCCAGATCCCGAAATTCCGCCTGCCCGAATCCGTGATCGACGAGGAAGTCGGCTACATCCTCGCCATCGGCGTCGAGTTCCGTGGCGGGAGCCGCATCGACAGCCTCAAGCAGCTGCTCGCCGAGAAATACGACGCGATTTTCGTCGGCACCGGCGCGCCGCGCGGGCGCGACCTCGACATCCCGGGGCGCAAGGAGGCGGCGAAAAACGTCCACATCGGCATCGACTGGCTCTCGAGCGTGTCCTTCGGCCACATCGACAGGATCGGCAGGCGCGTGATCGTGCTTGGCGGCGGCAACACCGCGATGGACTGCTGCCGCTCATCCAAGCGTCTGGGCGGCGAGGACGTGAAAGTGATCGTGCGCTCGGGCTTCGAGGAGATGAAAGCCTCGCCGTGGGAAAAAGAAGACGCGCAGCATGAAGGTATCCCAATCCTCAATTACCTGGTGCCGAAAGCCTTCACGCATCTGAACGGCAGGCTCAACGGCGTCACGTTCGAGAAAGTCAAAGCTGAATATGACGCCCAAGGCCGCCGCAACCTGGTGCCGACCGGCGAGCCGGACGTGCACCACGAATGCGACGACGTGCTGGTCGCCGTCGGCCAGGAAAACGCGTTCCCGTGGATCGAGCGCGATATCGGCCTCGAGTTCGACAGGTGGGGCCTGCCGGCCGTCGATAAGGTCACCCTGCAAGCGACCATCCCCAACGTGTTCTTCGGCGGCGATTCCGCGTTCGGCCCCAAAAACATCATCTGGGCGGTCGCGCACGGCCACGACGCGGCGATCTCGATCGACAAGCTGTGCCACGGCGAGGACCTCCGGGAGCGCCCGTCGCCGCTGGTGAACCTCGCGTCGCAGAAGATGGGCATCCACGAGTGGAGCTACGACAACGCGATCTCCAACGATCAGCGCTACAAAGTGCCGCTCAAGGACCAGAAGATTGCGCTGAAAAACATCAAGGTCGAAGTCGAGCTCGGCTTCGATCCCAAGCTCGCGCTGGCCGAAGCGGAACGCTGCCTGAATTGCGACGCACAAACCGTATTCGCGCCCAGGCTGTGCATCGAGTGCGACGCGTGCGTCGACATCTGCCCGATGGACTGCATCACGTTCACGGCGAACGGCGACGAGAACGACCTGCGCACGCGCCTGAACGCGCCGGCGAATAATCTGTCTCAGGATATCTACGTGTCGGATGCGCTCAAGACCGGCCGCATCATGGCCAAGGACGAGGACGTGTGCCTGCACTGCGGGCTGTGCGCCGAGCGCTGCCCGACGGGAGCGTGGGACATGCAGAAGTTTTTGCTGGACATGACGCACGCCGGGCCCGGGTGCCGCAACAAGCCGCAACGGAAAGCCGCATGAAACACATCGAGGCCACCAACAACTTTGTCGTCAAGTTCGCCAACGTCAACGGTTCGGGGTCAGCCTCCGCCAACGAACTGTTCGCGCGCGCTATCCTGCGCATGGGCGTGCCGATTTCCCCGCGCAACATTTTTCCGTCCAACATCCAGGGCCTGCCGACGTGGTACGAAGTGCGCGTCAGCGAGGACGGCTATCAGGGCCGGCGCGGCGGCGTCGACCTGATGGTGGCGATGAACCCGCAGACATGGGACACCGACCTGAGGGAGATTGAAGCGGGCGGCTACGTGTTCTACGACAGCACCAAGCCGCTGCCGAAATCCAGCTTCCGCGACGACGTCAACGTGATCGGCATGCCGCTGACCGAAATCTGCAACGCGACCTACAACGACCCGCGCCAGCGGCAATTGTTCAAGAACATTATTTATGTCGGCGCGCTCTCCGCACTGCTCGATATCGACCCGGTCGAGATCGAGCGCCTGTTCTCGGAGCAATACAAGGGCAAGGAAGCGCTGCTGCAGTCGAACGTGAAGGCGCTGCGGCTCGGGCGCGACTACGCGCTGCAACACCTCAGCTGCCCGATCGGGCTGCGCGTGAAACGCGCGAACAACGTCGGCAGCAAGATTTTCATCGACGGCAACAGCGCGGCGGCGCTCGGCGCCGTCTACGGCGGCGCGACGGTGTGCGCGTGGTATCCGATCACGCCCTCGTCCTCGCTGGCCGAAGCCTTCATCAGGCATTGCCAGAAATACCGCGTCGATCCCGCGACCGGCAAGCACAAGTTCGCGATCGTGCAGGCCGAGGACGAGCTCGCCTCGATCGGCATTGCGATCGGCGCCGGCTGGAACGGCGCGCGCGCGTTCACCGCGACCTCGGGGCCCGGCATCTCGCTGATGACGGAATTCATCGGGCTCGCCTACTTCGCGGAAATCCCGGTGGTGCTGATCGATGTGCAGCGCGGCGGACCGTCGACCGGCATGCCGACGCGCACCCAGCAGTCGGACCTGCTGTCCTGCGCCTATGCGTCGCACGGCGATACCAAGCACGTGCTGCTGTTCCCCGAAGATCCGACCGAGTGTTTTGAGTTTGCGGCCAGGGCGTTCGACCTCGCCGACCGGCTGCAGACGCCGGTGTTCATGCTGACCGATCTCGATATCGGCATGAATGCGCGCCTGTGCGAGCCAATGCAGTGGGATGACGCGCGCGCCTATGACCGCGGCAAGGTGATGACGCACGCAGAGCTCGCGGCCGGCAAGGACTTCGGCCGCTACCTCGACGTCGACGGCGACGGCATTGCCTATCGCACTTATCCCGGCACGCACCCGCAGCGCGGCGCTTTCTTCACGCGTGGCACCACCAAGGACCGCTACGCGCGCTACAGCGAGACCGGCCCCGATTACGTCGACAACATGCAGCGACTGCTGCGCAAGTTCGAAACGGCCAAGGCACTGGTGCCCAAGCCGCTGCTGTATCCGGCGGAAAGGCCGGCGCGTTTCGGCGCGATCTTCTACGGCTCGACCAGCCCGGCCATGCAGGAAGCGCTCGACGTCCTGGCCGCCCGCGGCATCCACGTCAATGCGCTGCGCGTGCGTGGCTTTCCGTTTCCGGACGAGATCGCCGATTTTGTCGCCTCGCACCCATGGGTGTTCGTGATCGAGCAGAACCGCGATGCTCAGTTAAAGATGCTGCTGGTCAACGAAGCCAAAGTCAATCCGACGCGCCTGCTGTCAGTGCTGCACTACGACGGCACGCCGATCACCGCGCGCTTCATCGTCGACCAGATTTCGCAGCATGCCGCCGCGCGCTCGGTGGTGCCGCTGAAAAAAGCAGTGTCGTGACGTCGGGATCGAGGACTGAGGCAAACCAATGACGTATTTAGCCAAACCCACGCTGCATCATCCGGACTTGCGCAAGAACAGCGTTGGCTACACGCGCCGCGACTACGAAGGCAAGATCTCGACGCTGTGCGCCGGCTGCGGTCACGACTCGATTTCCGCTGCCATCATCCAGGCGTGCTGGGAGATGGACGTTGAGCCGCACAAGGTCGCCAAGCTCTCGGGCATCGGCTGCAGCTCGAAGACGCCGGACTACTTCCTCGGCAACTCGCACGGCTTCAACAGCGTGCATGGCCGCATGCCGTCGGTGCTGACCGGCGCCAATCTCGCCAATCGTGATCTGCTCTACATGGGCGTGTCGGGCGACGGCGACTCGGCGTCGATCGGGCTCGGCCAGTTCGCGCACTGCATGCGCCGCGGCGTTAACATGGTCTACATCGTCGAGAACAACGGCGTCTACGGGCTCACCAAGGGCCAGTTTTCCGCGACCGCGGACAGGGGCTCGAAATCAAAACGCGGCGTGGCCAATAGCGACGAGCCGATCGACATGGCCAGCCTCGCGCTGCAGTTGGGCGCGACCTTCGTCGCGCGCAGTTTCTCCGGCGACAAGCAGCAGCTCGTGCCGCTGATCAAGGCCGCAATCGAGCACCGCGGCGCGGCGTTCATCGACGTCGTGTCACCGTGCATTGCGTTCAACAACCATGCCGGCTCGACCAAGAGCTACGACTACGTGCGCGAGCACAACGAAGCGGTGAACCGGCTCGATTTCATCACCGGCCGCGACGAGATCACCGCGGACTACACGCCGGGCGCGATGGTGGAGGTCAGACAGCACGACGGCAGCGTATTGCGCCTGCGCAAGCTGCACCCGGACTACGACCCGACCGACCGCGTGAAGGCGATGGATTACATCCAGCAGCATCAGGCGAAGGGCGAGGTCGTCACCGGACTGCTCTACGTCATGCCGGAATCATCCGACCTGCACGAGCATCTCCATACCGTTGAGACGCCGCTCAACCAGCTTGGCGAGCGCGAGCTGTGCCCGGGCGCGGTGGCGCTCGAAAAGTTCAACGCCGCACTGCGTTAGCCGCGCGCTTCACGCTGCCCGGCGGGCAGCGCGATCAAATCGCCCTGCAGGACAGCTTCCTGCTGTACAAGAACGCCCTGACTTTCCTGCGCTCGGAACTTGAAGCGACGCGCCAGACATCAGCGTCATTACCCGCTTCGAAAAAATAGGACTGAAGGAGATGTCAGCGCCGGACGCCGGGCGTCTCTATCGGCAGCCCGCTCGCGCGCCACGCCAGAAACAATTCCAGGTCGAGGTATTGCGGCGCGCCGTACGGCAACATCTCGGCGCGCACGCCCGACAGGCAGCTGCGGAAGCGGCGGTGCAGCGAGCCCGCCGTCTGCCATTCGAGCCGGTAGATCGGGTACGCGTTGCCGTGCCCCTGGCTGATTGTCTCGGGGCCGAGCTGCTTGCCCCAGTTCGCTGCGTGGCACTGCGCGCACGACAGGTTCAGCTGCCCGACGCGGCGGTAATACAAGGCGCGCCCGGCCTCGAAATTCCTGCGATTCTGCCAGTCGATCGTGACGTTGACCGGCATGCCGCGCGACTGCTGCGCGACATACGCAGTGAGCGCCAGCAGCTCGTCGGATTCGTAGCGCAGCGGTTCCGCCTGCTGGCGTCGCTCGCGGCATTGCATGATGCGGCCTTCAAGATTGATCAGGCGTGCAGTGGCGGTATCGATCAGCGGGTAACGCGTTGCTACCCCCCGCATGCCCGCCTTTACGTCGCCGTGGCAGCTCGCGCATGATTTACTTTCCTTGCCTGCCGGCTCCCGCCACAACTTCTCGCCGCGCGCGACCCACAACATGCCGGGATTCGCGAAGTCATCGGCCTGCAGCGCGCGAATGTCGGCGCTCGCGAATTCGATTCCGGACTTCAGGGAAGTCGGTCTCTGCGGTTCTGCTGCCGAAGCCAGGGAAGCAAGGAAAATCGCGGTGCAGATACCGGTGAACGAGTGAATGAGTGAATGAGTGAACCCCCTCACCCTGCGCTCTCCCCCGGTAACGGGGTCGAGAGTATCCCCTTCGCCCTTCACGCCCTCACTCCTTCACTCCTTCACTCACCGTCAGGCTTCACCCGCCGACGGTGATCGGGGCACGCTCGCTGCCGCGCTCGCCCGCATCGTCCACCCAGGAAAACTCGATCTCGCCGCTTGCTTCGGCCAGTGTACAGAACTGCAGGTAAGGATTGGCCGCGATGCCGGATCCCATATCGGCGCGAAAGATCTCCACGCCGTTGTAGCGGCACACCAGGGTATTGATGACATTCTTGGAAATCGGCTTGCCGGCAAGGTCGTAGCGAAAGCCTGTTTCCATCGGATGCTGAATCGCGATGCGCACCTCGATTACCTCGCCGCGTTTCGCCGCTCGCGGCAGCTGGACTCGTGCAACCATGTCAGGAGGCGTCCAGACAGGCGGACTCCGTAACCTCCACCTCGGCGCTCCCCGACCAGAACGAGCCGTCCGAGAGCTGCGCGACCGCGAGCAGGCGCTGCGTGCTGTTCAGCCGCACGCGCGTAGCCACCTCGGCCCGGCCCGCCTTCGGCCCCAGATGAAACGTCGCCATGATGGGGCGCGGGTTCCTTTCAGACAGCAACGTGATGCTGCGCACGTGATCGGCGGCGGTCAGCGGGCTCTCCACGCTCACCTTGAGCGGCACCGATTGGCCATTGTCGGCGAGTCGCGGTATTTCCAGCTTCACGCGTCCCTCGCGCAACGGTGCGCCGCCGGTGACGTTGTTGACAACCGGCGCAAGCGACTCGATTGCAGCGCGCGCTTTCTGCCCGGCAAGCAGCGGGGCTGCGGCAAGGCCGGCCAGCACGGATATGAAACGGCGGCGCGCGGGCGTATCCATCAGCGCAGGGTAAGCAGGTAGGCAACGACGTCCTCGACCTGCTGCGCGGTCAATACCGGCTTGCCGCGCCAAGCTGCGGCCACCTGGTTGAGCCCGTCTGTGCGGTAATAGGACGGCATGATGGTGTCCCGGTTCAAGCGCCTCGGATCGACGATGATCAGCCGCAACTGCCTTTCGTTCAGCCGCGCACCGACCCCGGCAAGCGGGGACGCGAGGTTGCCCATGAAACGCCCCCCGGGCACGGTGTGGCACAGAAAGCAGTTGCCGTCGCGCCCCGCGAATACCTTGCCGCCGCGCTCGGGATCGCCAGCCTCGGCCGTGAGCGGCGAGACGATCGCATCACCGGTTACGCTGTAGGACGCGAGCTGGCCGGGCGCAGGAATGGCGCAACCTGCCGCCGCGCCGCACACCGCAAGCCAGACCAACCCACGCACGCCGCAGCCGGTCCCCGACGATCAGACCAGGGTCATGCCGTGATTCTTGAGCGGCAGGCTGCGCACCGGTTTGCCGGTGGCTGCATGGATGGCGTTCATAACCGCGGGCGCTACCACGCAGATCGTCGGCTCACCCACGCCGCCCCAGAAGTCGTGCGTCGGCACGATCACCGTCTCGACCTTCGGCATTTCAGCGAGCCGCAAGAGCCGGTAGGTGTGAAAGTTCAGCTCCGCAATACGCCCTTGCTCGACCGAGCATTCGCTGTGGAAGGTGCTGAGCGCGTAGGCCACCGAGCCTTCGACCTGGGCGGCGATCTGGTCTGGATTGACCGCGTGGCCGCAATTGAGCGCGAGCACCATGCGATGGACTTTGACCTCACCCCGGTTACTGACCGAGACCTCGGCGACAGCCGCCGAGTAGCTGCCATACCCCATGAATTGCGCAATACCCCGATGAACGCCGGCCGGCAACGGTTTGCCCCAATTGCCTTTCTCCGCCGCGGCATTCAAGACGCCAAGATGCTTCGGGTGCTTCTGCATGAGGGCGCGGCGAAATTCGAGCGGGTCCTTGCCGGCCGCCCGGGCCACCTCGTCCATGAAGCATTCCAAGTAGAGGCCGTTCTGGTTGGTGTTGACGCCGCGCCAGGGACCGACCGGCACGTGCGTATTGCGCATCGCGTACTCGGTACGCAGGTTCGGCACGCTATAGCCGATCTGCGCGTCCCCGGGCGCCTTCCAGAGGCCCTGTAGTTGGCGGACGTCCTTGCCGTCTTTGATCGCCGCCGGATTCGCGAACGCGTTGATCGACTGCCCGGACACACGAATGTGCAGCCCGACCAGATTGCCGTTCTGATCGACGCCCGCGGCGAGCT
Organism: Betaproteobacteria bacterium; assembly: GCA_023266235.1. Taxonomy (GTDB): domain Bacteria; phylum Pseudomonadota; class Gammaproteobacteria; order Burkholderiales; family SG8-41; genus PALSA-1004. The sequence continues at coordinate 5,166 of JAHFRL010000021.1, read as the reverse complement.
TGCATTGCGCGATCGGCCGGTAGAAGTCGTGCGCCTGATCTTCCTCCCGGCTCCAAATCAGCTTGACCGGAACGCCCGGGAACTGCTTCGCGATGGCGACCCCCTGACGCACGTAATCCTGCGTGCCGCCGCGCCGGCCGAAACCGCCGCCGAGGGCGTGATTGTAGGCCTCGCATTTCTCCAGCGGCAGCCCGGATGAAGTGGACAACGCGGCCAGCGACGCCTCCGCGTTCTGGCTCGGCATCCACGCCTCGGCCCGGTCCGCCGAGATCCTGACCGTACAGTTCATGGCCTCCATGCACGCGTGGGACACGAAGGGCGTGCTGTAGACCGCCTCGACCTTTTTCGCGGCGCCCTCAATCGCCTTCAGCGCGTCACCGTCATTCGTGTCGGCAAACGCATCGTTCGACGTCAGGCCCTCCTTGAGATGCGCCGCGATGGTCGCGCTCGACTGTTTTGCGTTGGGCCCTTCATCCCAGGCGATCGGCAGCGCATCGAGCGCCATTTTGGCCCGCCACCAGGTATCCGCGACGACGGCGACGGTCGAATCGTTCACTTTGACCACGCCTCGCACACCCGGCCGGCCTGATACTTTGGCCTCATCGTAGCTCACGAGCTTGCCCCCGAACACCGGACAAGCCTTGATCGCGGCGTTGAGCATGCCCGGCAGCTTCAAGTCGATCGAATAGACTTTGCTGCCGTTCAACTTGTCGGCCGTGTCGAGCCGTTTCATCGGCTTGCCGGCGATCTTCCAGTCTTGCGGATTCTTGAGCTTGATGCTCTTCGGGTCCGGCGCAGTCAGCTTCGCTGCCGCTGCAGCGACCTTGCCGTAGCTCGTCGAGCGCCCGGAGGCTGCGTGCGTAATGATGCCGTTGGCGACAGTGACTTCTCCGACCGGCACGTTCCATTCGTCGGCCGCCGCTTGCAGCAGCATCATGCGCGCGGCAGCGCCGCCCTGGCGGACGTAGTCCTGCGAGCCGCGGATGCCGCGGCTGCCGCCGGTCGCCATGTCGCGCCAGACGCGCTTGCGGGCGAGGTTCTGGCCGGCGGTAATCGGCTCGATAACCACCTTCCTCCAATCGCACTCGAGCTCCTCGGCGACGAGCTGGGCGAGGCCGGTGTGCGTGCCCTGCCCCATCTCCGCGCGCGCGATGCGGATGACACAGGTATCGTCCGGCTTGACGACGACCCACGCATTGACCTCGGGGCCAGCGGCGGCGCTCTGCGCCGCAGCCGTTCCGATGCCGAACGGCAGATGGAATCCGAGCGCCAGGCCGCCGCTTGCAGCTGCGGAACCGACGATGAACTTGCGGCGGGAAAGATTCGGAGCTTTGTCGGAAATTATCTTTTTCACGGTAAACCTCCTCAAACCTGGACGTTGGAATTGCCGTCGGCGGGAGCAACGGGGCCGCCCGTCCTAGCCGTCTCGGCCCCCATGTGAATAATGGAGCCGCCGCCCTTGGCGCTGCCAGCCGCCATGTGCACGGCCGCCCTGATGCGCTGATAAGTGCCGCACCGGCAGATATTGGTCATCGCCTCGTCGATGTCCTTGTCGGTCGGCTTCGGTTTCTTCCTGAGCAGCGCCACGGCAGCCATGATCTGCCCCGACTGGCAATAGCCGCATTGGGGCACGTCGAGCGCCGCCCACGCCTTCTGCACCGGGTGCGAGCTGTCGGGCGACAAGCCTTCGACGGTAGTGATCTGCTTGCCTGCAGCGGCGGAAACCGGCATCGAGCAGGAGCGCACCGGCTCGTCGTCGACATGCACGGTACAGGCGCCGCACTGGGCGACGCCGCAGCCGTATTTCGTTCCAGTCAGCCCGACCTGCTCGCGAATGACCCACAGCAGCGGTGTATTGGGTTCGACGTCGACCTGCTGCGGCTTCCCGTTGATGTTGAGTTGTATCATGTGCCCCCTCCAGGATTGACTTGCGACGAAACTTGGTTATTCACGCCCTGCGCCGCAGCGCGAGCCGGATTTTTCCCCGTCGATTTGGCGCCGCACCCCACTGACACAGGCTGGGGACGGGCCACCACGAAAAACACCAACGTTGCCGATTGGAAAACAAGGTAGTAAAGGTTATTCCGAGCGTCCGCAACGGTCAAGACTGACCGGCCGGGACGCACGGCGTGGCGTCAAGGCACGGGCACCGCGTTCATGCGCGACAGGATGATTTCCTTGCGCTTTTGCAGATACGGTGTCTCGGCTCCGGCGCGGTAGCGGCGGGGGCTCGGCACCATCGCCGCAAGCTGCGCCGCCTGCTCCGGCGCAAGCCCCGCCGCTGCGATGCCGAAATGATGGCGTGCCGCCGCTTCGGCGCCGAATACGCCGCTGCCCCACTCGATCACGTTGAGATAGATCTCGAGGATGCGGCGCTTGGTCATGATGGTCTCGAGCATCACCGTGATCACCGCTTCCTGCGCCTTGCGCCACCACGTGCGCTCGCCCGACAGGAACAGGTTCTTGGCGAGTTGCTGGCTGATGGTCGAGCCGCCGGAGACGATTTTGCCTTTCTGCAGATTCTTTTCGTACGCTTTCGCAATGCTGTCCCAGTCGAATCCCTCGTGATCGAGGAATTTGGCGTCCTCGGCGGCGATGATCGCGCGCTTCAGATTCACCGAAATCCGGTGATACGGGACCCACTGCTGCTGCAGCGCCGCCCGCGGGTTCTTCTCGCGCAGCCGTTCCAGGCGCGCGTCCATGAATGCCGTCGACTCGGGATTGTGGTCAACCCAGTACCAGATGTGGATGAAAAACCAGAACTGCACGAGCGCGAGCGCGATCAGCGCGAGCAGCAGCGCGTAACCGAAGCTGCGCCAGAGCGATTTCATCGCGGCAGCGAAGGATTGAGGATTGCGGATTGAGGATCGAGTAACAGCATAAAACTCGAAGCACGAGGACAGCTCAATCCTCGATCCTCGATCCTCGATCCTGCGTCTTCAGCATCGCAATCACGGGCGCGGTTTCCGGCCGCACGCCGCGCCAGATAAAAAACGATTCGGCCGCCTGCTCGACCAGCATGCCGATGCCGTCGGCGATGCGCGCTGCGCCGTGCGCCTGCGCAAACCTGAGGAAGGAGGTCAGCGCCTTGCCGTACATCATGTCATAAGCGAGCGCGCCCGGCGCAAAAATATCGTCAGGCAGCGGCGGCGGCGGCCCGCCCCTCACGCTCGCCGAAGTCGCGTTGATCACAAGGTCGAACCGCCGGCCCGCGAGTTCGGCGTAACCGCACGCCGCGCATTTCCCGCGGCGTGCGAAGTACAGCGCGAGTGCGTGCGCCTTGTCCGGCGTGCGATTGGCGATTACCAGCGTGGCGGGCCGTTTTTCCAGCAGCGGCAGCACCGCGCCGCGCGCCGCGCCGCCCGCGCCCATCAGCAGCACCTGCCTGCCCGCAAGCGCAAAACCGAGATTGGTTTCGATGTCACGGACCAGGCCCGCCCCGTCGGTGTTGTCGCCGAAAATCGCGCCAGCGTCGAACCCTAGCATATTGACCGCCTGCGCCTGCTCGGCACGCACGCTCAGGCGCGTTGCCAGTCGATATGCCTCGAGCTTGAACGGCAGGGTCACGTTGACGCCCTTGCCGCCGCGGGCGCGGAAATCGGCGACGCACGCGGCAAAGCCGTCGAGCGGCGCCAACAACGTTATGTAATCGAGGTCTTGCCCGGTCTGGCGCGCGAATTCGGCGTGGATCGCCGGCGACAGGCTGTGGGCGACGGGATTGCCGACGACGGCGTAATGATCAGTCATTTTCAAGGTTGCGAGTTGCGGGTCTTAACCCGTTATTCTGCACTACAACTCGCAACCCGAAACTGAAAACTCGAAACTGGCCTTACTCGGTAAACAGCTGGTCGGAGCGGGTAAAGGTCCAGGTGCGGGTGATGCCGAGGATATCCGTATCTTTGGAGATATCGGACGGGAACGCCGCATACGGCGCGGCCAGCTGCACGATGCGCAGTGCCGCTTCATCGAGTATCTTCTGCCCGGACGAACGGTTGATTTCGACCTTCTCGACCGTGCCGTCAGCCTTGATCGATACGGTCATCTGCAGGCTGCCGTATATCTTCTGGTCGCGCGCGGCTTGCGGGTAATTGAGCGTGCCGACGCGCTCGACCTTCAGGCGCCAGTCCTCGATGTAACGCGCGAAACGAAACTCCTGCGTGCGCGCGCCGATGAAGCGCCGGCGCGGGCGTTTCTGATACGCATCCCAGTCCTTGGAAATCTGCGCCTCGAGCCGCGCGATCGCGAGGCTCTTGGTCATGATGTCGGCGCTATTGGGAGCGGCCTTGATTTCGGTCTGCGGCTGCGCGGCGGCCGACTCGACGCTGGTCTGCGACTTGAGCTGCGTCATCAGCTTTTTCGCCTCCCGCTCGAGCTGCTGGACGCGCCGCGATTCCAGCGTCAGCTCGCTCGCCGGCTTGTCGGTACGCGTGACCGGCAGCGGACTCTTGGCGCGGCGGTCAAGGTCGGTGTTGCCGCCGCCGTCAAGATTTTGCTGCGCGAGCGCATTGGCCCGCAGCGGCCGGCTCGCCGATTTGGCGTTGACGAGCACCACCTCGAGCGGCGGCGCGATGCTGTCGAGCCTGGACGGATCGGGTGGCCGGATGGTGACGCCGAACAGCACTATCGCGTGCAACGCGAACGACGCCAGCATCGCGTACTGGAAGCGTGACATGTCGTCCATCGCGATCAGCTTGCGCTGCAGCGCATGGAATTTATCTGCCAGCGGCAGGTTATCCAGTTGGATCAAGCTTCTCCCCAACGGCAGCGATCTCGTCGAGCCGGTCAACCTCATGGCGGTATATTGTAAGCAACAATGTGGACAGTGTATATAAATACCTTATATCACAAATATTTGTAAGGTATTTTTAATGTTGCTTGGGAGGTCTGGTTTGGAATGGCAGGCAAGTCAGCAGGCGCTCACCTTACCTTCGAATTCGCCGTGCAGCGTGAGTTCCCACGGATCAAGTTGCGACAACGCGATGCGCACGTGGTCGCCGGCGGCAGCGTCCCGCAGCGATGGCACCCGGATCACCAGCGGCAGGTGGTTGAACCGGACCAAGCTCTCGCGGATCACCGTCGCGTCGACCGCCTGCACGTTTTCCTGCTCGATCCAGCGCAGGCACCAGTAGCGCTCCATGTTGCGCTGAAACCCGGTATAGGCGTCGT